>JAGBXW010000104.1 GCA_017629095.1 Treponema sp.
CGATTCCCTCTGGACCCGCTTCTTTTTTTACCGGGATGTAGCGCAGCTGGTAGCGCGCCTGCTTTGGGAGCAGGATGTCGCAGGTTCAAATCCTGTCATCCCGACTATTTTACAAAGGACTCGCAAGAGTCCGCCAGGATTTGAAGGGAGGAAGCTACGCTTCCGACCCGCCCGAAGGGAAAATCCTGTCATCCCGACTATTTTACAAAGGACTCGTAAGAGTCCGCCAGGATTTGAAGGGAGGAAGCTATGCTTCCGACCCGCCCAGAGGGAAAATCCTGTCATCCCGACTATAAGGCTATCTGATGATAGCCTTTTGTTATTTTAAACCCATTCTCCTATTTTTAATGATGATGATGGCAGTGTGCATGGGTGGTGAAGGTAACTGAGCAATTTTTTTCATGGCAATGCTCACCTTCTGATTCAAGTTCAAGGGTTACATGACTGATGCCATGTTCCTGTGCTTCTGCTCGCACTTTCTCTTTTATTTGGTGTGCATCGGCATTTGTTACAATGTGCATGGTTGCATAGTGAGCTTGTCCATCTATACTCCAAATATGGATGTGGTGAACGTCAAGGATACCGTCAAGCCTAGCAATATGCTCTCTGATTTCCTTTACAGTAATGCCGTGAGGTGTCTTTTCCAAAAATAGCTCCATGGCATCCTTTAAGTTCGTGATGGCATGTACAAGAATAAACACTGCAACCCCAATGGACATAATCGGGTCAATAAGGGTGAAATCGGTAAACTTCATGACAATAGCGCCGAGTAAGACAACTATCCAGCCAAGAACATCTTCAATCATGTGTAGATTGACCGCTTTTTGGTTCAAGGATGTACCATCACGTGTGAAAAATGCTGCCGCTATATTTACAGCAGTACCGATAATTGCAAAAACAATCATGCCATTGTAGTCGATTTCAACGGGGTTAATGATTCGGTTAACTGCATTAAAAATTACCATAATAGAACCAAACAAAAGAATGACGGTAGTAATGACGCTACCGAAAACAGAATATCTTGCATATCCATAGGTATAGTTTTCGTCAGGCTGCTGTTTGCTTTTCTTTTCCAAGAAATAGGATATACCAATGCTGACTGCATCTCCCATATCATGGATGGCATCGGAAACAATGGCAACACTGCCAGTAAAGATACCACCAACACATTCAAATACAGAAAAAGCAAAATTTAACATAAAAGCTATTAAAATGTTCTTGTCAGTTTGCATTAAGTCCACCTATTGACTTGATATACTGTTGTGATACAATAAATTCGACCCCGAACTATTTGTTCGATATTATGCAAGATAAAACAGATAAAAACAATATGCAGATGAAAAGTTGTATCGTTTGTTGGAATACAAAAAGAAATAAAAAACTTGGCTTGAATGTATTGGGATGAAGTTGAAGAAATATATTGCAAACACCATAACAAGTTGCCGCATTTTATGTAGTATCCTGATGTTATTTTTTTTTCTGGCTTTTCAGCGCAATTATTCTTGATGCTGCCTTTCGTTGAAATAAAATACAGTTCCGTAGTAGTATGTTCGATAGCCACTTATTCAGCAATCCAAGAAGGATATTATACTGGAATAGGTCGTGAAATCATTTAGTTTAAGGAGATGAGTATGGCTTGGAGTGAAGAAAAGAAAAACGAGACGCGAGAAAATATTGGCCCTGGAGCAATGGTAAAAAACGGAAGGGGCAAATATGGCTTCTTTTGTGCCTCTGATGCTGGAATCAAAATCCTCGGTGTACAGCCCAGCGAATTTTTACCTGTTCCCTCAGATGAAATTATTGCAACATTTGCTGATATTGAACAAATGATTGCCGCTGGCTGGGTGATTGACTAGGTGAAGTCTGTGGATGAGGATTCCTCCTTCTCAGCTCCATTCACGGACTTCCCAGCTTCCCTGTGAGGGAGCAAGGGCCTGTACCAAGTAGGGAAGATTTTCCTGTAACTGCTCTTCCAGCAAATAGGGACAGTTTAAAATCATCATGCCGGAGCCATAAAGCCGTGGAGCCGATTGGTCTTCCACTGCTGGGGCAATGTGGAGCTCTGCCGTAATTACCTTGCGATCTCCATTATGACGGCAGGCAAGACTAAATCCTTCTGCTACCTGACACAGCATATTGTCTAACTGTTGACTCCGATGAATGAGTAGGGGATACCACAGGGCGATAATTGCTGTTTCCCATTTTTTTGCTGCTTGACTGAGAGCTCGAATTGGTTGCTCATAATCACTGTCTGTTTCATAGCTAGGATCCATGAGAATTAATCCTCGTTTTACCAAGGGAGGAAGGCAGGATTTCAGCAGGGAAAAGCCGCTTTCATGGTGAATGGAAATGCCTGGAACCTGATTTTTTTTCTTGTCCAAGATTGAAAGGTTTCCCCGCAAAATCTCTATTTCGGTGTTGTGTAGCTCTGCCACAAAAAGCTTGTCCTGCTGACGCATCATGGCCTTGCTGATTTCTGGGGAACCAGGATACATTCCCTGCGTTACATATTTTTTTACTAATTCCAGATAGGTAGACAGGGACTGGGGTGGTTCAACCTGGCTTATGTGTTCCAAAAGCTTGAGAATTCCTTTTTCCGCCTCTCCTGTGTGCACAAGCCCCTGATAATCCAGCTGATACAAGCCACCACCACCGTGGGTATCAAAAACAGTAAAGGCCTTGTCTTTTTTCAGCAATGAAGACAAAATCAAGGTGAGGCAGCTATGCTTGAGAATGTCTGCATGATTTCCTGCATGAAAGGCGTGGCGGTAACTTAACATCTAGGGCTCCTTATTCATTTCATTTTGAAACAGTATAAATTGAAACTGTATAAAATTTCTAAAATAGATAAGTGTATCTGTAGTATAAAGAGAAAATGAAAAAACTGCTAGTTTTTTTTTACTTTTTCATTTTTGATGTGTTATAATCTATGATATGAGTATCCATAAGACAACCCACGAACTAGAAAAACGCCTTGAACAGCTTCAACTCCAGATTATAGATGCGGAAGTTGAAATTGGCAACAATTTGTTCCTCTCCAATGATGACTGTGTCAATCAACATCAGGAGGAATTTCTTGCTTACCAGCAGAAGAGGGAGCAGTTGTGTTCCGACATTGAGGAAATTAGAGCTTTGTCAGAAAAACGACAGCAATTCCGCAATGATTCTGATTCATTACGTCAGCAAATGGATGCCTTAGCCAGTAATTGGACACCCTTGTACGAAAATCTTGGTACTGCCATTGCAGATGCACCTAATGTCTTGTACGATATGGAATTCGATGCCTTCCGTGAACCTATTGCTGAGTTACGCCAAAAAAATAATGACGCTCGGGTTGCCTTGGATAATTTGAAAGATCAGATGGCAAATCAGTCTTTTATGAATAGATTGCTTACTCAGGTGCAGTATACCTCACGAAACAAGGCTATCTCCCAGCTCGAAAAAAAACTTGCTCAACTGTATATCAAGTGTGGTAAGGTAATCTTTGAATCTGGAGTACTGACAGCTCCCTTTGAAGAAGGAAATCTGCCCGACATCGTTTCTGAAGCTTGTATTCCATGTAATGACATGCAGGTTCGTTCCAATCAATTACAGGAACAAATCGATAATTGTTTGCATCATTTGGAAGAAAACAAACAGGCTCTTATAGATAAGGGTGTAACCTCTGATAATCCTGATAAACGTATTAAGACCATCAATCAAGAGGTTGATCAAGAGGTTCAAAAGCAGAGCAACTTGTGTCAGGCTTGTGGTCATGACTTTGTTGCCAGATATATCGATCCAGAAGGTGATTTGCTGGAAGAATACACTGGTGACAATACGGTGATTTCTGAGAAATTACAACAAATTATTCAACTGAAACGTGATAAGGTGGTTTGCACTAGAAAGATTCAGATTATAAATCTTTCCAATCAAATTGATGGAATCTCCAAAAAAATCACTTCTTTTAGAGCTTCCATCGCCGACAATCAGGAAAAAATTGCTGCTCTCCAGAGTCGCAATCAAGAGCTAGAAGACAGGATTACTCTTTCTCTATCAGAAAAAGAGCAGCTTGCTGTTCAGCTCAGTGAATTGGAGCTAGCGGATACCAAAGACACAAAGCGGCTGGAAGAGTAGTCCTCCTCCTCTTGGCATGGTTCTAGCAAGCCTTCTTCCTTAATGCTAAAAAAGCCCTTGGTGGTGATAATAAGGTGGTCCAGTACATGGATTCCCAAGCATTCACCTGCTTCCACCAAACGATGGGTAGTTTCAATGTCATCGCTGGAGGGAATACAATTACCTGAAGGATGGTTGTGGCAGAGAATAACTGCTGCAGCCATGTCCTTTATGGCACCGGTAAAAACCTCTCGAGGATGAACCATCGTTTTGTTGATAGTACCCACAGATACTGTCCTAATTTTGATAATTTCGTGGGCTCCATTCAAGGTGACACAGATAAAATGTTCCTGTTCCTGCATGGCATAGTGATGGACAAAGGGAATTAAGTCTGCGGGCTTGCTAATCTGTTTTCCTGTGTGGTTGTTTTGTCTCCTACCAAATTCTATGGCTGCAGCAATGGTAATAGCCTTGCTAGGACCAATTCCCTCCAGTTTTAGTAAGTTCTGCAATAAATTTTCCCTAGACGAGGCGGTGATAGTGTTCAGTACCCGCTGGGCTAATTTTCCTACAGGAATCCCTTGTATTCCCGTTCCCAAAAGCAACATAATCAACTCCAAGTTGGTGGGGTAGGCAATACCATTTTTCATTACCTTCTCCCGTATATCTGGTTTTTTCTTCACATAATAATTATTCGCTTTAAAGCTAAAGTTTTTGCTTTTTTTGTCGAAAGGATTGAAAAAAATTTAAATAAAAAGTATGCTAATAATATGAAATTGTTAAAATTCTCCATGCTACCTGTGCTTGGGGTTTGTCTTTTGTTGTTTTCTTGTACTAGCACAAAGACACCCAGAGATCTTGGTACTAGTACAGGTATGAAGGTGAGTCCAGTTGTAGGGGCGACAGGTGTGAAGTCCGCCTCCCAATTAGTGGATTTTTTTATGTCTCGAAATCCTCAGGGAGATCGAGAGCAGGTGGCACGCCTTGCCAATTATTATGTAAAAGAAGCTGCTACAGAAGGAATCAATTCTGATGTGGCCTTCGTTCAGATGTGCCTTGAAACGGGGTTCTTACGTTTTGGTGGACTTGTCACTCCCGAAATGAATAATTTTTGTGGACTTGGTGCTATCGATGAATCACAACGAGGAGAATGGTTCCCTACAGAAGAGATTGGCATTCGAGCCCATATTCAGCATCTCCATGCTTATGGCACTACAGGAGAACTGAAAGGTGAATTAGTTGATAACCGCTATAAATACGTAAATCCTAGGGGAAAATCTCCAGACGTATTTGGTTTAGCGGGAACTTGGGCCGCAGACAAAGCCTACGGCCAAAAGCTCTGGACTCTTTTAACTATATTAGATAAGTTTTAACAGTTTTAGCCGATTTGAGTGCCTTTAAAGGGCTTTCCTTCGAGGATGGCCCGAGTATTTTCGATATCACGGCCTCCTGCACAGATAACAGTAATACCTTCTTGTTGGGCACCTTTGCTGGCAATGGGATCAAAGGGAGTGTTCTTTCCAGGAGTCCATTCATCTCCCACCATCTTTCTAAAATCTTCCCAGCTAATTGCATCCAAAGGTTTTGCATCGGGATTTGTTTTTGGGTCGTCAGTGTAAACCTTTTCAATATTGGAAAGATTTACCACAGTCTTTGCTCCAAACCGTTGAGCCAGCACTACTGCATCATTGTCGGTGGAAAAACCTGGTTTCCATCCAGCTGCTACTAGAATCTGTCCAGTAAATCCAATAGGAGCTGTGGGATCATATACCACGTCATCATGACACAGGTCACTGAAAATTGCCTTTACCAACTGGGCATTCAGCCTTGTGGCAGTGATTCCAATCCAATCAGCTTGATTATTGTCTGCTTGACAGGGAGCATCCTTTCGTGCAGCAAGAATTGTTCGGTAGGCATTTTGGTAGACACGTGCGGGGCCACCACCACCAATTACAAGAATAAGCTTTCGCTCCTTATCTTCAGCAAGCCATTGTCGTACCATTGCTTCAAAGGCAGGCAAAAATACTGTGTCGGGAGCATCAGGGGCAACGATAGAGCCACCTAAAGACAAAACTGTGACCATATTTCCTCCAAAAATATTTTTGTAGCCAGAATTGCTTCTAGCCATTTTTAGTAAATACCTAGAACAACTGGATCGCTCCAAAATGAGCTGTAGTTAATAGTGCCTGTGGTAGTTTCTTCCCAAATGGACTGAAGGCCGTAAGTTTTTGGTCGGTATACAGTTTTGTTGGTGATGATGGTGGGATGGATTTCATTCCAGCCCCGTGAAAATGCAATATGATGAACATCTAAATTCCCAAAATAAAATTCACGAGGATTTTCAATTTCTCCCAGTTGATTAAAATCAAGTCCAGCCGCCAAGGCTATATCAACAGGTATCCAACCAAAGTTTTCTAAATAAATCTCAGTCCACCAATGGTTTTGTCCATTTTTTGCATTGTCAACGAGGATACCACTGATTGGAAGGGCAGGAATTCCTGTTGCTCGACACAAGGCGGTAAAGATAATGGCAAAGTCATAGGCATCACCTTGTAGGGAGGTTACAAGGCTTGTAGAAGAAATATCCTTTGGTTGCAACTGATTCAGTAAGTGATAGTTTTCCAGCATGTAGTTATAAATGAGACGAGCCTGTTTGTAGGGATTTGTCTCCTTGCCCACAATGGTCTTCGCAAGTTGCAGGAGGACTTCTTCTCCAGATGGAATACAGGAATCTGGTGAAGTGTACACCTTATACAAGAGCCTATTGGTATCAGAAAATTTTTGCACCTTGTCTGCTTGAATGTTTGTTTTTACACTATGAACGGGAATTACAAAGGTCTGACTGAATCCAGTCTTTTCTTGTGTAATTTGGCTGGAGTTTAATTGATGGATAACAGCCTTGTTATAATCTTGAAAAATTGGTTGGGGATTAAATTCTGTCATGGTTATACCTCGCTGTCTTGCGGAAGGCTGAGGTCGAGGTACTCGCAATGTAATCAAGGAATTAGCTCCCATATTAACATCTGAAATATCTGCTGACAACTGAACAAGGTACACCCGCTTTTCTGGGAACTCTTTCTTTCCTAATGTTGTTGTCACGGTAAGGTTTCTCTGATTGCTCATTCCCTTGTCTGTTTTTACAAAGAAACTGCCTGTGGCAACACCATCTGGAATCCGTACCCGTATTTCGGTATTGCTCCAGAACTCATAGTCAAAATCTTGTTCCAAAGCACGTATGTAGTTGCTATCTACATCTTCTCCATCTCCATTCTTATTTACACCGCCAGAAGGGGTAAAGTAGACAAAGGAATTTTCCCCTCGAATTGAACCAAAATTAGAACCTGTAATAGTGAGTACTTGTCCTACGGCAATTTTTTGTGGTGATTCTGATTCAATAACAGGAAGTGCAGTTTGTACTCCCATTTGAGTAACAGCTATGGGAATGTTGTTTTTATTTGCAAAAACTTCTGGTTGTGAGCGACCACGTTTTGTCACTACATATACCAAGCCATCTTGCACATTGGCAGGCAATTGTATTTTAATTTCGTTTGATGACCAAGAAAGATATGACGAGGAGGTAAGACTACTTCCTCCAATTTCTACAAAACTAGTATCTCTTTCATTGCCAAAACCGCTTCCCCTGATAGTCATGACACTACCTGGGGAACCTATTTGTGGTGAAATTGAATTCACTTCTGGTTCTTTATCAGCAGATCCGCCAAAGAACAAGGCTGAAATTACCACTGCTAAAAGAAGGAGAGAACCATAACAGGCAACTCTAAAAAGAGGATATTTTCTAGCATAGTAAAGAAAAGGAAAACTCACCTTTATTCGCCTGAAATTGTAATGTACATCTGAATTGGAACAGTTGTCTTTCCTTGCAGGGGAATTGAGTTCAAATCAGACAAGGTCATCTTAATGGAAACTTCCTGATTTGTATTAAAAGATGGTCTAAAAATATCTACTGGTGAAATAACTTCATCTGAAGATAATGATACGGTCTGAATATGATTCAAAGATTCTTCTGCAATGATTGAGTCTCGGAAGAAGGCAGACTTTTGGTAGTTTACAGAAGGGGCAACGGAAAGATTTCCCGTTAAGGCACTAGCAGCAATACTAATGGGATGTTCCTGGCTTGTAACAGGAGCAAGGGTACTTGTCTTTGTAGGCAAAACAAGGGCCATGGTCAATGCAGCTGCAGCCACTGTAGGAACAACCCAAGTAAATCGCTTGATATTTTGTGGCTGAATATTCTGCACAGTTTTTTGGTAATGAAGTTTTGTCTGCAATCGAGCAAAACTGTCTTCCATGTCCTGTTGCGACAAATGAATGGAATTTGCATCTTCCTTTAAAGAGGTACTTAAAGCCTGGAGTTTCAAAAAATCATCTCGACAAGACTGACAACTTGTTAAATGACTTTCATAATCCAAGACATATTTTTGAGGCAATTCTCCATCCAGATATACTGAATGCATATCTTGTTCAGGGCATGTAGACATCATCTTCTCCTATGAGTTTTGCTAATTGTTCTCGAGCTCTAAAAACACGAACCTTTACGTTTCCTTCCGTAATTCCTAGCACTCGGCCAATCTCCTTATAATTCAATTCGGCATATTCTCGTAAAATAAGTACCATCCTAAGATTTTCTGGTAGCTTGTCCAAGGCTTCCTTTGTCTTTTTTTGAGTCTCTTTCTTTAACAGTTCTGTTTCTCCAGAATCCTGCTTGCGATGATCCTCGTACAAGGCCTTTTCGTAAGCCTTTCGTTCCCGCCCCTTCCGCTTTACGTAATTGAGGGAGGCATTTTTTACCACCCGAATCAACCAGTATTTGGCATCATTGAGGGAGGGAAAGACAATGGCCTTTTCATTCATCTTTATAAGAGAGTCATGGACAATATCCTCTGCAACTTCCTCATCGTTTACAATACGATAAGCAACCTTGTAGAGCATCTGCATTGCACCATCATATATCTTTCTGAAATCACTGGGATTGGCAGCGTTTAAACTGCCACCAGCGTTTCCATCTGAAAAACCAAACAATTAAAACTCCTCTTTGTTACACCCTCTATAAAAAAAGTATGAAAAAATTACTTGATTTTATACTCTCTTCCACTGAGGTCCCTGAGGAGTATCGATAATCTGGATTCCCCGCTCTTGAAGTTCTTGACGAATGGCATCGGCCCGGGCAAAATCCTTGGCCTTCTTGGCAACAGTTCGTTCATCCACCAGAGCTTGAATTTCCAAATCCTCTGGAGTCATTTCAGCTGGAGGAGCAGACTCTGCAGCCTTTTTTTCCTGATACAGGGAGGAAGCTCCTTCTAGCAGGCTCAAAGAAAGCACTCCATCCATGATTCCCACCAAAGATAGGATTTCCTCAGCAGAAAGGGATGTATCCTTAATGGCAGTTTGGAGTGCAGAGAGAGCCTGCGGTGTTGCTAGGTCATTTTCCAAGGCTGTAGTGAATTTATCAAGATATTCCTGACCCTTGGCAGAAATTGCAACGGTACCCTTTTCAGGAAGCTTTCCGTCGTTTTGAGTCAGAACCTTTTCTACTCGCTGGAGCAGAGCCTTTCGGGCATTCTTTGCACCTTCCATGGCGGTCCAAGAAAAGGCTACCTGGCTTCGATACTGGGCACCAAGCAAGAAGAAGCGGTAATCCAAGGGGTGGAATCCTTTGTCCACTAAGCTTTGGAGGGTCAAGAAGTTTCCTGATGACTTTGACATCTTGCCAGCTTCCTGATCTTCTTGGCCTTTTTCCTTAGCAATTACTAGGAATTCGTTGTGGAGCCAGTAATTTACCCAACGCTTTCCGGTGGCCCCCTCTGACTGGGCGATTTCGTTAGTATGGTGCACAGGGATGTGGTCAATTCCACCAGTGTGGATGTCAATCTGCTCTCCCAAATACTTCATGCTCATGGCAGAACACTCAATGTGCCAGCCGGGATAACCACGGCCCCAAGGTGAATCCCACACAAGGGCATGGTTCTCGAACTTGCTCTTTGTAAACCACAGTACAAAGTCCTGGGGATTTTTCTTGTTCTGGTCCACATCGATTCTGGCTCCAGCCTTCAAATCTTCAAGGTTCAAGCAGGCCAGCTTTCCGTAATCGGGGAAGGTGGAAACATCATAATACAGATTTCCACCAGACATATAGGTGTGGCCATTTTCTTCCAGCCGCTTGATAAGATCAATCATATCCTGAACATGCTCTGTAGCCTTGCAAACAATGTCGGGGCGGCGGATGTTCAGTCGGTCTATGTCGTTAAAAAAGGCATCGGTGTAAAACTGAGCAATTTCCAAAACAGACTGGTTCCGCTGCTTTGCAGTCTTAACCATCTTGTCTTCACCCTCGTCATCGTCACCAGAAAGGTGGCCAATATCAGTGATATTCATGACGTGAGTAATGTCATAGTTTAAATAACTGAGAGTTTTGTCCAGAATATCAAGAAAAATATAGGCACGCAAATTGCCAATGTGGGCGTAATTGTATACTGTAGGTCCACAGCCGTAAAAACCAGCCTTTCCAGAATGAATCGGAACGAATTCTTCCATCTTTCGTCCCATGGTATTATATAATCGTAAAGCCATAAGCCCTCGCTTTTTCTCCTAAATTAAAGTATAATAATGTAACAACTATAGGATATAGAGCAGTTACCATGTATAATGTACGGAAAATAGAAGAAAATATCAATATGCGGGGTGATTTCCAGGGGACTTTTTTGTATGACCAAGAATTGGCCCCCAGAACCACCTTTAAAGTTGGAGGTAAGGCCCAGGTTTTGGTGGAGCCTGCCACGGTGGAATCCTTTTTGATGGTATTAGAATCCCTGAAATCATGGAAGCTTCCTCACTTGATTTTAGGGGGATGTTCCAATGTGGTGGTTCCCGACGAAGGCATTGAATATCCCATCCTCTCTACGACTCAGTTAACATCTCTTTCCCTATCCCCAGATAAAACTTTGCTCCATTGTGGTGCAGGGTGCAGTTGGCAGCAGGTGATTGATTTTTGTCTGGAACAGCGGCTTGGAGGATTGGAAAATTTTGCCGGTCTTCCGGGAACCCTTGGTGGCGCAACTTTTATGAATGCTCGTTGTTACGATGCTTCTGTTTCAGATGTTCTTGTACAGGTGGATTATGGGCAGCTGACACAAAATAAGGCTGGACAATGGAATGCTTCCTTGAAAATCTACAAAATGAATGTTGCTGACTGGGATTACAAGATATCACCCTTTCAAAAGCAGCTGGTAGATTGTCCAGTCCTTGCAGTGACTTTAAAAGTGCGACCTCTAGATGAAACTGATTTTCAGCAGATGAAGCAAAAGGCCCAATCCTTTGTGGCGGACCGCGAGCAGAAGGGACATTTTTCCTATCCTTCCGCTGGGAGCGTCTTTAAGAATAATCGGGAATTCGGCAAGCCTTCTGGTAAGATTATCGATGAGGCTGGTTTGCGTGGTTTGGAATTAGGGGGAGCACAGGTTGCTCCTTGGCACGGAAATTTCATTATCAACAGGGGAAATGCCAGCGCTAGTGATATTCAGCAGTTGGTGCAGCTGGTGCAGCAACAAGTACATGAAAAAACTGGTTTTTACCTTGAACCTGAGATAATTTTTTTGACGAGGTCTATAAAAACTTGATAAAAACCGATAATCAATAAGGAAAATAACCAAGTTGATTGACAAATGCTCTTTTTAGTCTTTATACTGTATAATAGTAAAATGGGGGACAGTCCATGTTGCAACTTTCATTAGTAAATTTTAGTAAGAATTCGTATCTCCTCGTTGAAGGTAAGTCCAACAGTGATAGATTTTACATTATTAGAACAGGATACGTAACCTGTATTCGCTCTCGTGAAGGAGGTTCTTCTGTTCGGCTTGGACCAGGTGATTTTGTAGGTGTAGTGCCTTGTATGTCTGGTCTTGTTCAGTATGAAACTGTTATTGCAGAAACTGATGTTGTAGCTATTGCCGTTCGAAAAGATCAATATCCTGATTTGATTCAAAGTAATGCTGCCGTTGCATTGAAAACAATTCGTACCTTTGCTCTCAAAATGCGTACCATGAACGAGCAGTTGACTCAGCTTGCCCTAAAGAATATTTCTGTGGAATCTCCTGAGCAGATGTTCTTTGTGGCTAGTTATTATGATAAGATAGGTTGTTTTGATCCTGCTGTTTTTGCCTACTATCAATATATAAAAGATTGCCCTAGTGGCCTTAACGTTGAGGTGGCTAAGAAGCGTTTTTCTCGTCTTAAAGCTCATTCAAAGGCTGTCTATTTTGAACCAACTGAGGAGACTATCAGAACCTATCCCAAGGGAACCATGATTTTTTCAGAGTGCCAGAATGGCCAGGATATGTTTATTATTCAGGAAGGGCAAGTTAAAATTACAAAGATTGTTAACAATACAGAGGTAATTCTTGCTGTGTTGAAGAAGGGTGACTTCTTTGGAGAGATGGCACTCCTTGCAGATACTCCTCGTTCTGCCAGTATTTTAGCTTTTGAGGACTGTCAGCTCATGGTTGTAAACCGCAAGAACTTTGAGCAGATGGTAACCTCTCAGCCTCAGTTTGTTTCTCGATTGACGGTAACACTTTCTGAGCGATTGTGGAGTATGGAACGTCAGCTGAGCAATGCAGCTATTGTAAATCTCGTTCACAAAATGGTGGACATGTTGTCTTTGCAGCTCGAAAAAGAAAAATTTGTTCTTCCTGAAGCAGGCAAGGTACCCCGTCAATTCGATTTGACTCCTGGGGATATAGCCACTATGTGTGGTATACCCTATGAGAAGCAGCGGTTAACTATAGAGGCATTTTTGAAACAAGCTCCTGTGAAATTAGATGACAGGGGTAAGATTTTTGTACCAGATTGTGTAGAAATTGTGAAGGCTGCCATCTTCTACCGCAAGCAGTTATCCTAGGAGAGCGAGATGACCGTTGGAAGTAATTTCCTTAACCGAAAAGTTTTTGCCTGTCTTGTGATGTTGGTTTTGGCTTGGTCTGTCCTTGCTGCAGATGGAGCCTTACCTGGTGGGTATGGTTCTGTGGTGTTAGGGATGTCTGTGGATTCAGTAAAGAATGCCTTGAAGGAAGATCCTGCCTACGGTTATCGTGGAGATAGGGATGTTTCTTTGTTGCCTGGTGAAGACAGAGTGCTTATTTCTACTGCTGGAGTACTTTTTTTTGGTGAATGTTGGTTTCAGTTTGACAAAGACCGATTGTACATCATTACCTTGAATCTGAATCCAGAACAGGTGGACTATGCCAGTGTCTTCAAGTCCTTGTGCAATAAATATGGGCAACCAGACAGCCTTTCTCCCAAAAAATCTGAGTGGCGGGATGGTTCTGTTATCATGTCCTTGGAGCGTCCCCTTACTTTGAAGTATACCGACGAAAAGGTTTTTCAGGAATTACAGGATAGTTCCAATGTAGAGTTAACAAAGGAAGAGCAGACTCGCCAAAACTTTTTGGAAAGCCTTTGATAAAAGAGTTCTAGATACAGGCTTGAAATGGATTGTAATTTGTTATGAAATATTTTTTTAGAAAGCATATCTTGTTGTTTTTCATGATTTTTCAGGCTATCCTTGTTTCCTGTACAGGTGCCCCTCGTTTGCCCACTACGGAGCTGGTGATTCAGCGTGGTGACGGAAGTGAAGTGAAGGTACTGGCAGAAATTGCTGATACTCAGGAAACACGCAACAGAGGCTTTATGGAACGAGAGCAGATTCCTGATGGTACAGGAATGATTTTTGTCTTTGAGCGAGACCAAATCTTAAGTTTTTGGATGAAGAATACTCCCCATCCCCTGTCTATTGCCTATATTGATTCAACAGGAAAAATACGTGACATCTATCACATGACTCCCTTCAGTATGGCTAATTGGACCAGTACTGTTTCGGTACGGTATGCTCTGGAGGTGCCACAGGGCTGGTTTGAAAAAGAAGGTATTGCTGTGGGAGATAAGGTCATTATTCCTAGCAAAACAGATAAATAAAAAAAAAGCACCTAAAACAAAGCTCAAAAGCCTGTTTTAGGTGCTAGTGTAGTCAATTCCAAGTCAAGTTATTCTAAGTTTTCCAGCATTTGTAAAGCAATTTTATCATGGGCATCAAATTCCAGAACAGCTAAAAAGAATTTTCGTGCTTCCTGGATATTTCCCTGTTTTAAGGCAAGGGATCCCAAGTTGGACATGTATTTTGTATTTTCAGGCTCTAAGGAAAGGGCCTCTACCAAGCATTTTTTGCTTTCGGCATATTCTTCCAGCTCCATGTAGCAAATAGCAAGCTCGTTCAAGGTGTCTGGCTCTGTGCTACCGCATTCAATGGATTGCAGGAAAGCATCTCGTGCGTCTTCCCACCGTTGGGTCCGACGCAATCCCCAACCTAGCATAAACCAAGCGTTCCAGACACGAGGATTTTTTTCTAGGAATTTTCTAATTTCTTCCAGTCCCTTTTCTTCTTGATTGGAAAGAATATAGTCATAAGCTGCCTTGAATTGCTCATCCTCAAGATTTCTATTGTTAATATCCATGACGATTTCTTGGGCGCGCTGCCGCTTGTACTGGCCATTTTCTCCCAATTCTTCATCACTGATGTCGCAGGTGAGGGCAAGATATGTTTCAAAACATTCCTTTCCTCTGGAAAAGTTTCGCTGTTTGAGAAAGAAAAATCCTGCGTTAAAAAACACCTCGGGAGGTGCATTGTCGGATTCCATTACTTGAGCATAGAATCTGCTGGCACAATCATCGTAGGCATCGGCGTCTTCGGTTAGGCCAGACTGGCGGTAGGAATCGGCCCTCTGGTCAAAGAAGAGGGCTGTATTTAAGGTGGTTACCATATCTTCTGGGTCAAGACCACGTAGGGCACTGAAAATTTCTTCTGCTATGTCAAAATCCTCGTTTCTTGACTTGAGAATGGCTGCTTCCGTTAGCTCTTGCTTGATATTGGGTTTTGCTTCTAGCAATAAGGTTCGATAATAATCCAAATGCTGATTGTGGTGGTCATAGGCTAACACCACCAGAATACCTGCAAAAATCATTTCTGGGGTGAGCTGAGAAATATCAAAATCACCATTGTCTTGCTTTTGAACTGGCAAGGGAATATGTGATTTTATCTGCAAGTTATAGGCAGATAAATCCATGTCTTCTGGTAAATTTAAAAACAGAAGATTATCTAAGGGACTTGATGTATTCACGAATATGTCCTCATTGTAATATGTGTATTGATCAATGAAACTGTATTAAAAGACTGGTAAATCTTCGTCTTCTACAATTTCCTCTTCTTCTTCCTGAGCATTCATTCTTGCTGACAGAGGAACCATTGGCTTAGACTGTTGGTTGTTTGCGTTTTGACCGCTACCATTACCAATGCCTCGTGGGGTAGCAGATACTGCAGAAGCAGTAACTGGGGCTGAGTGGTAGGTAGAGAGCTGGGACTTACGCATACCTGTCAAGTAGTTGTTGATATGCAGTTTGTAGGTGATGGGAATATTCGTTGCATCATACTGGATACAAACGATGATAATATCCTTTCTTCCTTGAACGACATCTGTTTTGACAATACTAGCAGGAAGAGAAATCATTTCGTGGGGATCATAGAATTCTAATCGGAGAACAGCATTTTTCTGGTTTAAGAATTGTGCTACTCCCAGCAAGAGAATCTTTGCTCCAGAGAAGGATATATCACGAACAATGCAGGGACGTGGAATATTGTCGATAAAGACAACAGCATCAGCCTTTGCGAGACTTAATTTACGAAGAGAATCTTCTGTAATGGCAATACGTTCGTCCCGTCTTCGCAGGGCGTTTGTATTAGCTTCTAGCAAACGGCCAATGAGTTCAATCAAATCATCAGGTGGACGCTGGATATAGGTGAGATTTACAATGGCTAAGTCGGAAGACTCCATGTATGGAACAATTTCTTGAACTCGAGCACTGACAAAAAAACTGATAGGTTGCTTTTCACCCCGAGAAAAACAGAAACGCAGGTTTACGGTTCCTTTTTCTTTGGACAAACGCGCATAAACTCCACCCTTGGAACCAATGATAATTTTGGCTCCCAGAAAAGATGTGGAGTTAATTATACAAGGCCATTGTGAATCCGTACATTTTACACATACTTGACGTGGATCCAGGTGGAGGGTCTTGATAACTTCCTTTGAAAAAATTACCTCTGTGTCTCGGTACAATTCATAGTATCTTGTTAATTGTTGAGATGTTACAATACCCATAAGATAATGATAGTTCATTATCATTGATTGGTCAATCGATATTTACTGAAAGGTTGTGGCAAAACCTAAAATATTTGCTCCTCTCCGATGAAGTTTGCCTGTAATGGATTTTCCTCTAATAGAGAGTGATGAAGAACCACCGCCATCCATTTGGAGGGCATCCCATGCTCCTGCTGCCTGTAAAATGAGGGCAGATTCTTCGTAGGTAAGTCCTATGCTTTCCTTTTTATTGTTTCCTTCTACATATAATATAAAGAGATATCGTTTGTCTTGTGAAATGCCGATGGCAGTGCGGGCATCAAGACTACAGGCAGGCATTCGTTGCATCTGGCCAGATTGCAGTATGGTGAAAAAGCCGCCGAAAGCAAGTTCTGTTTGTGGTGGATACAGTGTTTGGTCGGAAATAATTGACGGAAGCCACAGCTGTCCCTGTTTTTCAAAGCACAGAGCACTATACCGTGAAATGGCTGGTGAAATGAGGTGGCCCTGATTGATGAAAAGGCCCACAATGCTTCGTTGGGGAAGGAATTGGGTAAGGGGAGCCTTGAAAGGACTTGCATTTACCGCCAGAGTTGCTTTAGTGTCTCGTAAAAATTGCCAGGTAGTTTTTCCGGTAAAGGAGTCTTTTTCTGCTATCTGTTCTCGGGTGGGATAGGCAAGAATCTGAAGGGCAGGATTGTGTAAATCTATGGCCACAAGATGCCAGCGTAGAGGAATTTGGCTGGAGCTAAAGTTTGTATATAAAATCCCTTGTGCAAGAGTCTCCCAGTGACTGGTAACAGAAGTAGTTTTATCATTCCAGCTTTGGGGATAAAAATTGATGCCGTGACGGATGTGGGTTTCTTGGTTACATTCTAGGAGAATGGAATCTTTTGGTACAGTGGTACAGGAAAAAAAGGTAAGGAGGAGGGAAATGTAGGCTAGAAAAAGGAAAGGCCGCTTGGAACTCCAAACGGCCGTTGCAATCTTAGTAAGCATTTCTGCTTCCGCCAGAAGACTTGCGGTTCTTCTTCATCAATTTTCGCTGAAGGGTCTTGTTCTTGCGGTTCTTGATGGTGGAAGGCTTTTCAAAATACTCCCGCTTCTTGTACTCACGGATAATACCTTCTTTTTCTACCAGACGCTTGAAGCGCTTGATTGCTTTTTCCAGATTCTCGGAATCATCAACTGTAATATGTGCCATTATACTCACCTCCCTTCGGAACCTAACCGCCAGTATTTCGCCATTATGGCAGAATCCCTCAAAGATGTCAACTAACATGTAAAAAATGTAAAGAAAAACAAGGTTTTCTTCTACTTTACAAAGGCTTTTTACAAGTGTATAATCCAGCTACAATTCTTTTTCAAGTAGGAAATGTATGTCTCAACTTGCAATCCCAAACAACTATAAACCATTGCTGTCTGTCCGAGAGACAGAGCATGCCATTGTCATGATAAAGGACTTTTTTCAGTTAGCTTTATCCACGGAGCTGAATCTTACCCGTGTAACTGCCCCACTTTTTGTTCCCAAGGGAACAGGTCTTAACGATGACTTGAACGGAGTGGAGCGGGCGGTAACCTTTCCTGTAAAGGATATGGATGATGCTTCCATGGAGATTGTCCATTCTTTGGCAAAATGGAAGCGGGTAAAGGTAACGGACTTGAGCTTGCCAGCAGGATTTGGTATTTACACCGACATGAACGCCATCAGAAGCGATGAGGAACTGGACAATACCCATTCCTTGTATGTGGATCAGTGGGACTGGGAGCTGGCAGTAAAAGATGAAGATAGAACCATTTATCTTTTGCGAGATGTGGTAAAGCGAATCTATCGCTGTTTGAAGCGTACCGAGTTCTTCATTTATGACCGATACGACTGCATCAAGCCTATTTTGCCTGATGAAATCACCTTTATCTTTGCGGAGGATTTGCAAAAATCATATCCTGGCCTTACCTCCAAGGAGCGGGAAAATCTTGTGGCAGAAAAATACGGTGCTGTATTTATCATTGGTATTGGTGCTCCATTGGCAGATGGACGCCCCCACGACGGACGTGCTCCTGACTACGACGACTGGATTACGGAAACAGGAGATGGCCACCGTGGCTTGAACGGAGACCTTATTGTATGGAATCCTGTGCTCAAGTGTGCCTTTGAGCTTTCTTCTATGGGAATTCGCGTGTCTCCAGAGTCCTTGCTGGCTCAGTTGGAAGCTCGTAATTGTATGGATAGAAAGGAATTGTATTTCCATTCACGTCTTTTGAAGGGAGAATTGACAGCCACTATGGGTGGTGGTATTGGCCAGTCCCGATTGTGTATGTATTTTTTAAGAAAGGCTCATATTGGAGAGACACAGGTAAGCGTATGGCCAGAATCCATGCGTAAGCAATGTGCTGACTCTGGAATAGCCTTGCTGTAGGATATATGGAATCTGAAAAAGAATACAAATTTAATGCCTCTCAGCTAGAAAAAGACCTGTCTTCCTTGATGGATCTGGGAATTACACGGTTGATTGTGGCTGATGAGGCTATTACAAGCAAGAAAGAGGGATTTCTTCGATTTGTTAGTCGAGCCCAAGAAGAGGCTCCAGATATTTTCTACAAATTTTATCTGAATCCCTCTGTCATAGATGGTCAGGTATGCCAGGAGTTGAGTCAACTCTATTGTGCCCTCCAGTTGCCCCTCACTGCAACTGACCTAGCTGAAAGAAAGGCCTTTGGACGAAAGATTGATTTTTTGAATCGAAGCGGCTTAGTTTTTGGCTTTGACTTGGATTTTGCCCAAGAGGAGGGGGATTCCGCCCGGCTTTTCCGTGACCGACTGAACTTTGCCCTTTCTCTGTATCCCAACCACCTTGATTTTAGCTGCCTAGAACAGGAGCTTCCTCAGCCCACAAAAACTTTTTCCTCCAAGGACATTGGCTTGGCTGCAGATAAGGCCTATGCCTGTGGTCTGTTTTATTCTGCAGGGCGGGCGGTGCCTTGGTTTTTAAGCGTGTTAAAGCCCCTGCGCATTACTCCCGACAGTTTTTTTGCAGATTTTGCCGAATGGCTTCAGTGTAATAATCTGGGGCGTCAGACTGCTGCAAAAACTGGGGCAAAGGCTCGTGGGGGAAGTAACCATACTATTTACCAGCTTTCCCACCAAGAGATTGAGCAGATGCAACTTTTGTTTCTGCAATTAAAGTATCAGGAAAAGGGACTGGACTATCTTTTTCCTGTGGTGCAGGAGCTGGTACGATTTAATGGAGCCTTTGGCCGGTTGGTGGGCGAAGATCAGGAATCTGAGCTGGATTTGGCCTTTCATCCAGAGGATTTAAGTTCCCCTTATTCTCAAGATCTGCAGGCATTTGCAGAGAATGTTTGTATGGAGCAATGCAGGGTGCGGCTCTGTTGGATGCAGGACAAAGAAGGAAATAATGTTCCCCACTGGCAATTTTTATAAGAAGTTAAAAAAATATTAAAAATTGTTGACGAATGAATAGTGCAGATAGTATCTTTTAGACAGAAACTTATAAATGGTATAAATCTAAAAGCTACGAAAAAATTGATTTATGCTGTTAGGAAGAAGAGGTATGAAGAAACAGGAAGATCAGGATCAGCAAGAAATGTCCCAGAACGATTCCAATGGAGAAGGGGAAGTTCAAGGGGAAAAGGTTGTAGAGACAGATGCTGGTACAACAAAGTCTGATGATACAGTAGAAGAAGATCCCATTCAGAAACTGGAAAGTGAAAAGGCTGAGTTGGAGGCAAAAAATAAGGAACTCCACAATCAGTATCTTATGGCTATGGCAGACTTTGATAATTATCGCAAGCGAATGGTCAAAGAAAAGCAAGAAGCCTTTGACTATGCTAATGCCAATCTCTTAACTGACCTGTTGGAAAGCATAGATAATTTTGACCGTGCTTTGGATGCAGCAGCCACTGCTACCGATGTTTCTAGTGTAGTAGATGGTGTTAAGATGATTCGGAATCAGTTGGTGTCCATGCTGGAAAATAAATACAATCTGGCTGGCTACGGAGAAAA
This sequence comes from Treponema sp., assembly GCA_017629095.1. Lineage (GTDB taxonomy): Bacteria > Spirochaetota > Spirochaetia > Treponematales > Treponemataceae > Treponema_F. The sequence continues at coordinate 20,320 of JAGBXW010000104.1, forward strand.
GGGAGATGTCTTTGACTCCAATATCCATGAGGCCATTGGAAGTATGGCTGGACCAGTTGCCGAACCAGTATGCTCGGAAGTATATTTAAAGGGATATAAGTTAAAGGATAGAATTATCCGTTATGCTAAGGTTATGGTTCAGATGCCTGACGGTAGTGTTGCTGCTGGTGATGGAAAAGAGACTGAATCAACTGCCGAATAAAGATTTTAGAGAATTAGAGGAGATACGAATATGGGAAAGATTATTGGAATTGACTTGGGAACAACCAACTCTTGTGTTGCTGTAATGGAAGGTGGAGAGCCTGTTGTAATTCAGAACTCTGAAGGTGGACGTACCACTCCTTCTATTGTTGGTTTTACTGCCAAGGGTGAGCGTATTGTAGGTCAGCCTGCAAAGAACCAGATGGTTACCAACCCAGAAAATACCGTATATTCAATCAAGCGTTTTATTGGACATCGCTACAGTGAGCTTTCTGGTGAAGCAAAGATGGTGCCCTACAAGGTAGTGGACCACGGGGAGGATGTTCGTATTGATATTGAGGGAAAGGAATATTCTCCACAGGAAATCAGTGCCTTTATCCTCCAGAAGATGAAAAAGACTGCTGAGGACTACTTGGGACAGACTGTTACAGAAGCTGTAATTACTGTTCCTGCATACTTTAACGATGCTCAGCGCCAAGCTACTAAGGATGCTGGTAAGATTGCTGGTCTTGATGTAAAGCGCATCATCAACGAGCCCACTGCAGCTTCCTTGGCCTATGGTTTTAACAAGGAATCAAAGTCAGAAAAGACCATTGCTGTATACGACTTGGGTGGTGGTACCTTTGATATTTCAATCTTGGAATTGGGTGATGGTGTATTTGAAGTTAAGTCTACTGCTGGTGACACTCACCTTGGTGGAGATGATTTTGACCGCCGCATTATCAACTGGCTCATCGACGAGTTCAAGGCTGACACTGGTATTGACCTGTCTCAGGATCGCATGGCTCTCCAGCGTCTCCGTGAGGCTGCAGAAAAGGCAAAGATTGAGCTTTCTGCTGTAGCCAGCACCGAAATTAACTTGCCCTTTATCACTGCCGACGCAACAGGACCTAAGCACCTGCAGAAGTCTTTGACTCGTGCCAAGTTCGAGCAGATGACCGAGGACTTGTTGGAGCGCACCAAGGAGCCTTGTCGTAAGGCTATGCAGGATGCAGGTGTAACTCCTGACCAGATTGATGAGGTATTGCTGGTTGGTGGTTCTACCCGTATGCCTAAGGTAATGCAGGTTGTAAAGGACTTGTTCGGTAAGGAAGGTTCCAAGGGTGTAAACCCCGACGAAGCTGTCGCTGTTGGTGCTGCTATCCAGGGTGGTATCTTGGGTGGTGACGTTAAGGACGTATTGTTGCTGGACGTAACACCTCTTTCTTTGGGTATTGAGACTATGGGTGCTGTATTTACCAAGCTCATTCCTCGCAACACCACCATTCCTACCCGCAAGAGCCAGATTTTCTCCACTGCTGCCGACGGACAGACAGCTGTATCTATCCACGTATTGCAGGGTGAACGTGAAATGGCTGCCCAGAACAGAACTTTGGGACGTTTTGACTTGGTGGGAATCCCTGCCGCTCCTCGTGGAGTACCTCAGATTGAAGTAACCTTCGACATCGACGCCAACGGTATTGTTCACGTATCTGCCAAGGACTTGGGTACTGGTAAGGAGCAGTCTGTTCGCATTGAAAGCTCCAGTGGCTTGAGCGAAAGTGAAATTGACCGCATGGTTAAAGAAGCTGAGGCAAATGCAGAGGCCGACAAGCGTGAACGTGAAAAGGTAGAGGTTCGCAATGAGGCTGACTCTCTGGTTTATGCCACAGAAAAGAGCATGAACGAATTGGGAGACAAGGTTGCAGGTGCAGACAAGCAGAAGATTGAGGACGCCATCGCTGCCTTGAAGCGTGCTTTGGAAGGTGACAATGTGGAGGAAATCAAGGCAAAGACTGAAGAGTTGAAGCAGGCTTCCTACAAGATTGCCGAAGAAGTATACAAGCAGCAGCAGGCAGCTGGTGCTGGAGCAGGCCCTGATATGGGTGGTGCTACTGGTGCTGACGCTGGTGGAGCTACAGGCGGTACTGGACCTAACAAGGGTACAGCCGAGGATGTAAGTTACGAAGTTGTAGACGACGACAAATAAGTTCGTTCAATAATAAAAGAGGCGGGATGTCCTGGAGAATGTGTATGAGAACAGGTCCCGCCTCAACTTGTATAAGCCGTCGTTTTTTATAACGGCGGTATTTTTGTTAATGGAAGGCATGGCATGGCAAAGCGGGATTATTATGAAGTTCTGGGAGTCCAGAAGAACGCTACAAAAGATGAGATAAAAAAGGGATACCGAAAGTTGGCTGTTCAATATCATCCAGATAAGAATCCTGGAGATAAAGAAGCTGAAGAAAAATTCAAGGAGGCCACCGAGGCCTATGAAATTCTTTCTGACGAGCAAAAACGTCAGATTTATGATCAGTATGGTTTTGCTGGCCTTGAAGGAATGGGTGGTGGCGGTGGCGGTTATTCCCACGCTTACGCTGACTTTAGCGACTTGTTTGAAGGCTTTGATTTAGGCGGTATTTTTGGAAACATCTTTGGTGGTGGAAGCGGTGGTCGTCGCCGTTCTCCCGATGCGCCCAACCAAGGAGCTAGCCTTCGCTATGACCTGGAAATCAGTTTTAAGGAAGCTGTTTACGGTACTGAAAAGCAAGTTCAGTTCCAGCACACAGAGCCCTGTGAAACTTGTCATGGAACAGGTGGTGCCAATGGTGCCCAGAGAAAGACCTGTGGAACTTGTGGTGGCTCTGGTCAGGTTCGCAGAAATACTGGCTTCTTTGCCTTTGCTCAAACCTGTCCCACCTGTGGTGGCGATGGGTCTGTGATTGATAATCCTTGTAAGGTGTGTGGTGGCTCTGGTCTTCAGCCTAAGCGAAAGAAGATTAACATTCAGATTCCTGCTGGAGCAGACAACGGCAAGCGAATTACCATTCCCCGTCAGGGAGATGCTGGTCGCAATGGTGGGCCTGCCGGTGACTTGATTATTGTGGTGCATGTAACTCGCCACCAGTATTTTGAGCGCAGTGGCAACGACCTGTATTGTGCTGTGCCCATTTCTGCCACCCAGGCAATTCTTGGAGCTGACATCAATGTTACTTCCTTGGATGACAAGAAGATAAAGCTCAAGATTCCTGCTGGAACTCCCCATGGAAAGCTCCTTCGCTTGCGGAATGAGGGTGTTCCCTACAGCGGAACAAACAAAAAGGGTGACTTATACATTAAAGTTTTGGTGGAAGTTCCCACAAAACTGTCTTCAAAGCAGAAGGATTTGCTGAAGGAGTTTATGGAAATAGAAAAACCCACCGAGTCTCCCATGCCAAAAGCCTTGTCCGAACTACAGCATCAATAGATGCTTAAAAGCCTCTTGAAACAATGGTGATTTCAAGAGGCTTTCTTATTTTCCCTCCCTATGTTTTTATTCCAATTTTTTCGAATGTATGTTACAATTAAAGGTAGTTTTGTCTCAAAAATAGCGTAAATTTTATGTTTTAGACATAAAATAAGGAGTTTTCATGCTCAAGGATAGACAGAGAATTTGTCTGTTGTGCATAAACAGTATCATTGCTGTTATCTTCATTGTTTTAAGCATCTTTTTGATTCCTAAGGCAAATTGGATTTTTATCTTGCTTTGTTGCATCGTTCTTTTTGTTTCCCTTGAGTTGATTGGTGATGCCCTACTGAAATTTTTGTTTGGAAAAATTAATATTTCTATTTTTGAAAAAGGCCCTACATCTCTACTTTCAGATTTTATCCATCAACTGCGCTTTTGTTATTCTCTGGAAGATTTTTTTAATACTGTAGGTGAAATTCTAGAAGTACAAGGTGACTGTTCTGTTTTGTTCATCAATCGAACGAATAATTATGTTTTGTATAATAGTCCTAATAAATTGACATGCAAGGCCGAGACCATGAATACCTTGGACATGAATTTTTGCGATGTGAGAGCTGAAGGCTTTTACTTTATCGACAAGAATTTTGGCCTCACCACTGACTATAAGTCTACACGAGGCTTCTTTTTAGTAAAGGAGCAGTATCATCTTTATATTTTCTGTAAATACACCCATCTGTTTGACAAGGTTATTTACGACACTCTCTTTAAGGAATATGTTCGTTTCTTGAACCGCCAGGAAATTATTACAAACCTCAGCGTCATTACTGAGCTTTCCCGTGAGTGGTCAATGTTGGCCGACGAACAAAAATCCTTCTTGCCCATGATAATGCCAGAAGTACATCGACTGGATCTTGCCTCCTATTTTAGACCTTTGGTAAATGTTTCTGGTGACTACTACTCTGTGTTACCCTTGAATGAGCATAAAACTTTGGTGATGTTAGGAGATGTTTCTGGAAAGGGATTGGCGGCAGCCTTGGTTATGGGCTTGGTATTGAATACGGTAAAAATCATGGAGGACAAGGAAGATTTAGTGAATGTAATCTATTCCATAGACCGTGCCATCAAGGATATGAAGCTGCAGGACAAATATACCGTTCTTTTTATCGGTATTATCGATACGGAAAAAATGACCATTCGGTATATCAATGCCTCCATGTCAGATCCCATCATCGTCACTCGCTCCCCAGAAGGCTATAGAATCAAGCCCCTTTCTTCTAACTGTTCTTTGATTGGTATTATCGATCTTGATAATGTGACGGTGGCGGAGCAAAGATTGTTCCGTGGGGATTTGATTTTAATGGCTTCTGACGGTATTTCAGAGGCTATGGATCAAGATGGAGTAGAGTTGGGGTCAACTGATTTGTATTTGAGAACCATCAAAAATAGTGCCAATAAATCTGCCAGCAATTTTGTGGCGGATATGGCAAATCTTGTTGAATCCTATTGCGATGGTCATCTTCGTGATGATGTGACTATGCTGGTGGCAAAGGTTGAAGGCTGATGATCTATATTATTCTTAATGCTTTATTGTGTATTTTTCTGGTAAGTTATTCCTACGTTGTTGATAGAAATAAAATGTACGGGATGACCGTTAACAGCATTTTATTGCTTTTTGGATATAGTTTTTCTGTTTTGTTCAATCTGATTCTTATTAATTTTTTCCCAAACTATACCATCATGTTTATGGTGGTGCGCATTTCAGAAATACTTGAAAAATTCTTTTTGCTTAATTTCTGTCTCACCATCATGGCATATCCAGCCCTTAAAAAGAGTCTTGCTGGTTTTATACTAGAAATTCTTATAATGGCCAGTTTTGTTTATATTGTATTTAAAAGCTCCATCAGTATTATTGCCAGTCCAAAGACAGGACTATATTTTTATACCCAGTATGTAGCCTCCAACTCCGTGCTTCGTTGGCAGAATGTCTGGAATATTTTGTTCCACTATGTCTTTCCTGGAGTTGCAGCCCTGTATATCATTGTAAGACCAGCAAATACAAAGAACAGACTTGAACAGGAGCGGCTGCTTGTTCATTTGGTGGCTTTGATTGTGGTTGTGGTTTCCTATATGGCCTTGACTGCTGCTGTAAAGGTTGAACCCTTCTTTTATACTTTGAAAAGTTTTGGTTACTTGGTGGGAATCTACCTTGCCTATAATGCTGCCAAAATCCATATTATTCTGGATGCTAAAACTATCTTGATTAATAGTTTTAAGATTGTTTGGATTTATTGTGTTCCAGCTGTTGTGCTGGGAGTTGTCATGATCTTTATCATACAGTTTCGGGATGATAATTTGCCCCTCTTCCTTGCCATTTTGGTTGTTGCATTGGTGGCCATCTTCTTGCGAACTAATTTTTTGCCTCAGATTATTGCCCGCCGAAGTAATGGTATGATGGATGGATATGACAAGTTTCTGGAAAAAAAGCTTGCGGACTTGGAATATAACCTTTCTGTGGAAAATTTTGGTAATCAGGTGAGTCAGATTCTTCGTGAAGAAGTGAAGTGTGATGGTATCAATATCCTCATCAGCAACGGGGAGGAATTTGCCAGTGTGTATAGCTCCTATCCTTCCATTAGCAGTTTGCCACTGGAATATCCTGCCTTTGATGTGATGATGGGTGCCAACAGACAAATTGCCTTCAAGAATCAGCTGGAGTCAAACCATGCCCTTGCAGGTGCCCGAGCTGGACTTGCGGAAATCTTTGCTAAGGATTCGGCTCAGGCCTGTATCCTTTTGGCAGAAGGATATCGTGTTTTTGGTATTATCCTCTTGAACGAGAAGGAATTGGGAAACGACTACAACAAATACGACTACACTACATTTACCAAGCTCTATCCCTATTTCTTTATGATTGGCTACTACATGAACAGCGTAGCCAACGAAGGTGTGATTGGTACCATCAACCGTGAAATCAAGATGTCTGACCAGATAATCCACTCCATTCAGGAAAACATGGATTTTATCCGTAACCCAAAGATTGATGTGGGTTACATGATGGTACCTGCACGAAATATTGGTGGAGAATTTATCGATTTTATTCGTCTTACAGATACTCGCCACATTATGATTCTTGGTTCCATGAGTGGTAAGGGCATTACAGCAAGTATGTCTATGGTGATTATGAAGTCCATCATCAGAACCTTTTTGTCGGATATACACGATTTTAAGGAATTGATTCAGAAGGTAAATCATTTCATTCGGTTTAACCTGCCACGGGGAACCTTCTTTGCAGGAGTTTTTGCCCTGTTGGACTTTTCTGATAACATCATGTATTACATCAACTGTGGTGTTCCCACCTTAATGCTGTATACCAAGTCCTACAACAACGTTATTGAGATTCAAGGTGACGGCCGTGTTTTGGGCTTTGTGCCAGACATTAGCACCTATGCAAAGGTAAAGAAAATTAAGTTGAATCCTGGTGACGTGATTTTCTCTTGTACTGAGGGCTTGATTGAATCCCAGTCCCTCCGTGGTGAATCCTTTGGTAAGGCCCGTCTTCAAAAATCAATTATGGAAAATCTCAATTATTCTGCAAATAAAATAACTCAGTTTACCTACGAGAATTTACGAGAGTTTACCTCTAAGGAACAGGCGGCTGACATTACCTGCTTGGCCATGAAGATTTTTGCAGATAAGGATGGAGTAAATGGAACAACTTAAGATTCAAGAAAAAAAAGGTGCAAACTACAACTTGTTGGAATTATTCGGTGTGTTGGATTCCTATAATTTTACAGAGCTTCAGCAAAAGGCCTTTGCTCTTGTAAAAGAAAATAACTTGGTTCTTGATTTGTCCAATCTCACTTCCATGGATTCTTCAGGATTAAGTGCAATTTTAGGGTCCAGTACCTTGGGATTGGAATTTGGAAAGATGCTGTATATTATGAATCCTTCCAGTGAGGCACGAAGGGCTTTGGAATCTACAGGTTTTATGGATATGTTCAATATTATTTTCAGTGTAACGGAGGTTGTTTAGTTGAACAAGCTGATGTGTATTATTTTGGTGGCAGTGTTCTGTGTTAGTTCTGGGGCATGCCAACGGGGAAAACCCATTACAGAAAAAAATGCAAGTCAAGATGTAAATAGGGGTACTTATGAGGGGCAAGTGAAGGAGCAAATGACTTCTGAAATAGAAAAATTGCAGCGCGTATTTGACTCTTTATCCCAGCGGACTCGTGATGGCATTGTAAACGGAGATGCTCAGGAATTTTTGGCAGACTTGCAGCAGGTGCTGGCAGCAGATACAGATGATTTATTGACCTTGGTGGACAAGAAGCATTATCTGGCAGCTGACTTTGTTCCTGCTGATATTGTAGCCTTAAGACCAAATGATTTTTATCTTTTGAATCGTAATGACCTTTCATTGCGCCAGCCCGTGGAGCAGGCATTGCGAAAAATGGCTTTGGCTGCAAAGAATGAGGGACTTAACTTGGTGGTAAGTTCCACGTACCGTTCCTACGACTATCAAAAGAACTTGTATGAGCGAAATGTCCGCCAGTTGGGAAAGGCCGTGGCTGACCGTGAATCTGCTCCTCCAGGGGCAAGCCAGCATCAGCTGGGGGTGGCAGTGGACTTTGGATCCATTACCGATGAGTTTGCCCAGACAAAGCAGGGACGGTGGCTTGCAGAAAATGCCGGGGATTACGGCTGGTCCTTGTCCTTTCCCGACGGCTACGAGGATGTAACAGGCTACCGCTGGGAATGCTGGCATTTTCGCTATCTAGGGATACCTGCGGTAGAATTCCAGAGAAAGTGGTTTTCTGACGTGCAGCAATTTATGCTGGAGTTTATCCACGCTTGGAAAACAGTTCAGTAATAGTAATGATAGCCAGCTTTTGAAGGATTTCTTTCAGAAGTTGGCTTTTTTTTTGCAACAAAAAGTTTAGATTTTGGATACTGAGGATTTTATAAGTCTGCTTCGGAAAGACCAAATTGCTCCTGCCGGTGGTGATCTCCGTGGCCTTCTGGCTCCATGTGAACCACAATGTCGTACACATCGGGAATGGCGTTTCGTACAGCTGCTTCCACCTGCTCTGCCAATTCGTGGGCATCGTGGAGGGTAATGTCGGGGTCCACCTCAATGTCCATATCAATGTCCCAGTGGGCAGCTATCTTTCTGATTCGCACCCGATGGGGATTGGACACACCTTGCACCGTTTTTACTGCGGCAAAGAGCCGATGGTACAGCTCCTTGTCGTGGTTCCCATCCATGAGCTCTAGGTTCATCTGCATAAAGATGGAAATGGCATTTTTCAAAACCCACAGCCCCACTAAAAAGGCCACCAGTGGATCAAGGACTGGAAGGGACAAGAGCTGTGCACCAGCCAAACCCACCAGCACGGAAATGGAGATGATGCTGTCGGTGGCCATGTTTTTGGCGTTGGCTAAAACCATGATGCTGCCAGATTTTTTTCCCAGATGATACTGAGACCAAGCCAGGAGCAATTTTCCTGCGATAGAAATAAGGGTAACAACTAAAACAGAGGTTCCTGTGGAAAGGAGCTTGGGTTCGTCTGCTGCTGGGACAGTATGGGTAATGTAGTGAAAAAGTTGGATGCCAGAAGAAAGGCAAAGCTGCATTCCAGCATAAAAGATAATGAAGGCCACCACCATGGTGGCAGTAGTTTCTGCACGGCCGTGACCCCAGGGATGGTTTTCATCTGAGGGCCGATGGATAATCCTGCTGATAATCAAGGTCATACAGGCAATGCTCACGTCGGTGGCAGAATCAAGGCCGTCACCAAGGACTGCGAGACTGCCGGCTGCAATTCCTGTAGTTACCTTGATGAGGGCCAATGAAAGATTGCCCAAAAGGGCAATCCAGCCAGCCAGAGAAATGAGTTTCATACGGGATGTATCTGAAATATTCTGTGGCTGGCTCATGGATTATTTGATTACAATGTTTACAAGTTTGTTGGGCACAACGATAACCTTCACCGGTGTCTTGCCTTCCATAAAGCGGATAACAGACTCACAGGAAAGGGCCTGCTTTTCCAGTTCAGCCTTGTCTGTGTTCATGGCAGCCTGGAAATCAGCTCGTTTTTTGCCGTTAATCTGCACAACGATGGTACAGCTATCGTCCTGACAAAGCTCCTCTTTGTAGGTGGGCCAGCTTTCGTAGGCGATGGTGTTTGTGTTCCCCAGCTTTTCCCACAATTCCTCTCCCAAGTGGGGAGCGTAGGGGGAAAGGAGCTTTACAAAGCCACTCCACAAGGTCTTGGGAATGGACTCCATTTTGGAAGCATCGTTGATGAAAATCATCATCTGGCTAATAGCGGTGTTGAAATTCAAGGTATCTGTGTCCTGGCTTACCTTCTTTACGGTCTTGTGGTAGAGCTTTCTCAAGTCAGCCAGCTTTCCTTCCAGCTTGCCTTCCATATCCTCGTCGGTCATGGGTTTTTCTGACACAGCCCAAATCTTTTCCAAGAAGCGATGGACACCGATAAGTCCGTTAGTGTTCCAGGGCTTGGAAACCTCCAGTGGTCCCATAAACATTTCGTACATGCGGACAGAATCGGCACCATAGTCACGGATTACATCGTCTGGATTGATAACGTTTTTCAGGGACTTGGACATTTTGGCAATAACTCGCTCCAGCTTTTCTCCTGTTTCCTTTTCGATAAATACATCGGGAGAAGTTTCTTCTACTGCGTCGGTGGGAACAAGGGTTTTATTCTTTCGCTGGAAGGCAAAGGAGGTAATCATTCCCTGGTTAACCAGCCGCTGGAAGGGCTCCTTGGTGTTTACCAATCCCAAGTCGAACAAGACTTTGTGCCAGAATCGGGCATACAGCAGGTGGAGTACGGCATGCTCGGCACCACCAACGTACAGGTCTACGGGCATCCAGTAATCTACCACCTCTTTTGAAGCGAATTCCTTATCATTGTGGGGATCAAGATAGCGAAGATAGTACCAGCAAGAACCAGCCCACTGAGGCATGGTGTTTGTTTCTCGTCGAGCTGGGCCACCGCATTCAGGACAGGTACAGTTTACCCAGTCGGTAATGCCTGCCAAGGGGCTTTCTCCCGTTCCTGTAGGCTGGTAGGTCTTTACCTCTGGCAACTTGAGGGGGAGCTGGTCTTCCTTGAGGGGAATGCAACCGCATTTTTCGCAGTGTACCAGTGGAATAGGTTCACCCCAGTAACGCTGACGGCTGAAGACCCAGTCACGGAGCTTGTAGTTTACGGCCTTCTTTCCAATTCCCTGCTGGTTGAGCCAGTCAATCATAGCGGGGATAGTTTTTGCGGTGGCCATACCAGTAAAGTTACCACTGTTGATGGTATATCCATCGGCAGCAGTACATTGGGCTGCCACGTTGAAAACTTCTGGGTGGGCCTGTACCAGTGCCTGATAGGCATCATTATCCTTTGCTGCCTCCAAAAGCTTTGCTACACCAGCTTCCAGATTTCCTTCGGCCAAGGAGGCAATTTCTTCCTTGGAGGCAACAACCTTCAAAATAGGCAGGTTGAATTCCTTGGCAAAGTCCCAGTCACGGTCGTCGTGGGCAGGAACAGCCATGATGGCACCAGTTCCGTAGGATACCAGAATGTAGTCTGAAATCCAGATGGGAATCTTTGCACCATTTACTGGGTTAATGGCATAGGAACCAGTGAACACACCAGTTTTTTCCTTGGCCAAGTCGGTTCGTTCCAGATCACTTTTCTTTGCAGCTGCTTCTACATAGGCTTCTACTGCGGCCTTTTGCTCCGCTGTGGTGAGACTGGGAACTAGCTTGTGTTCAGGAGCCACAACCATGTAGGTGGCACCGTAGAGGGTGTCGGCTCTGGTGGTGTAAATTAAAAGCTCTTGGTCACTGGGATTTCCCTCTGCATCTGCAATCTTAAAGGAAACCTCGCCACCCTCACTCTTTCCAATCCAGTTCCGCTGCATGAGCTTTACGGATTCAGGCCAATCTAAGCCCTCTAAATCCTCCAACAACCGCTCAGCATAGGCTGTAATTTTGAGAATCCACTGACGGATAGTTTTTCTGGTAACGGTGGTTCCACAGCGGTCACAGCAACCATCCTTTACTTCTTCGTTAGCAAGGCCAGTAAGACAGCTGGGACACCAGTTAATGGGTGTTTCTGCCTCGTAGGCAAGCCCCTTCTTGTACAACTGCAAGAAGATCCACTGAGTCCAGTGATAGTAGTCTGGAGTACAGGTGGAAACGCAGCGGTCCCAGTCATAGGAAAAGCCTAAAGCCTTGATTTGCTGGGTAAAATGGTCAATATTTGCGTTGGTAGTGGTGGCAGGGTGGGTTCCCGTCTTGATGGCATAGTTCTCGGCAGGAAGGCCAAAGGCATCATATCCCATGGGATGAAGCACATTGTAGCCATTCATTCGCAGGTAGCGGCAATAAATGTCTGTGGCGGTGTAGCCTTCAGGATGTCCTACGTGAAGGCCCTGGGCGGAAGGATAGGGGAACATATCCAGTACATAGCGTCGCTTGGCGGGTTCAAATTTTGTGTCTTCAGTTACCTTAAAGGTCTTGTTCTTTTCCCAATAGGCCTGCCACTTGGGCTCTATGGATTCAAAGGGATATTTTGCCATGATTTTCCTCTAAAACAGATGTGATCTTGACTTTTGTAAAAGTCTCTATTGTGGCAGTATACCATGAAGAAGGGGATTTCTCAAGGGTGGGGCTAGACCTTGGGCTGTACCAGCATAAAGATAAAGGTTCCTGTGGCAACCACCTTGTGGGCTTGGTTTGTGAGTTCTACCTGCATGGTACAGATGGTACTTCCCAGCTTTTTGGGACTGGCTGTACAGTAAATGGCCTCTCCCGTTGCAGGCCGAAGGAATTCCAGGGTGCCACTAACGGTAACACAGGGACCACCACAGCTAGTGGCAACGGCAGAACCTGCTACAGTATCTGCCAAGGTGTACAGACAACCACCGTGAACCGTGCCGTGGGGATTGAGACTGGTGGAAGAGACTTCTAGCACTCCTTGAGCCTTGCCATCACCGACGGAAGTGACGGTCATACCGTTATGACTATTGAAAAGATTGGGATTATTAACTCGCTCAAGCACCTGGGCTTCTCTGTTCATGGCAGCTCTCCTTGTAGGAAAAGAGGGTATCACCTTTTGGGGTAAAAGGCAAGGTGGGGAGGGGGATGGATTGAATCCCCAGTTCCGGCTTATGCTGAAACTGGGGCATTGTTATTTTTTAATTGATGGTGATTGTTTTGTCAAAGACGAGCTTGCGGACAGTTTTATTCACTGTTTTTCCTCGGCCAGAGGCTGTCTTGATGACTAGGCTGTAGCTGGTGTCTGGACTTAAAGATGCTGGAAGAATGAACTCTAAGAAGGTGGAAGTGTTCTTGAAAAAGGCTGCATCTTCTACTCGGATCCAGTCTGCTTCTGTTTCGTCAATCAAACCCTGGTCATTTTGTGGGGCAAAGTACAGGCCTGTTTCACTTGTATCCCCTGCAATTTTGAGTCTTCTGCCGGTAATTCGCACAGGCTTTGAGAGGCTCAATGAAAAATCAGACTTGTGAGTGGAAAGGTCTTCTATCAGGTTAATGACAGGATGGGTTTCTGCCAACTGAGACATGGAGACTGTGGCCTTGCTTACGGCTTCTAATGAAACTTGTGCGGGGGTGAATCCCAAGGTGAGGGGAGGAATCTCTGTAGGGCTAGGGTTGTTGGAATTGATACTCCCTTGGGAACAAGGATACAAGGTTCCTAGTTCAAAAAGGTTTACTGCAGCTCCCTGTTGCAACAGGTCCAGAATTGCATCCTTGAACAGCATTTGAGCTGCCACCAAGGAGGCTTTATCAAAAAGGTTTGATTTTTCACAGACAAGGGCAATTACATTGTCCATACCAGCTGTGGTTCGCTGAACTCGGGCGTGGTTTGTGTCGTCTTTCTTAAAGTAATTTTTGTGGATGGTTACATTCACTGAACCATTCAATTTCTCGATTGAATTCGTATTCATGGATATATCTCCTATTTCTATACACCAGAGTCTCTCTCCGGCAACGTACAAAGCAAATCATTGTTTGCTCCTTCGGGCTTCTTTACCCTATTAGATTTAAGGCTCCCTCCTTTTGGGGATGCCCTTTGCTTTCGGTAGCAGCATGAAGTTGTGTGTTCGACGAACGCCACCACCTCTTGCTTTTTGCTTTACTCGTAGTTGGTCACTCCATTCCGAATTTGAGAGTGACCTTATGTTTTATTTTTCATTCCTGCCCTCCTTGTGACAATATGCTGATAAGTTCTAGTCGTTGCTCGTGAGTAAAGCTACCACTATGCTTTTTGAGCATATCCCTTGTTTCTTCAAAGGTTTGCTTTTTCTTTTCTGCAGTGGCAGAAGTAACTCCTGCTCCTAGCAAAAAACCTGCTGTAACCCCCAAGGCTCCTGCAATGAGTCCTAGGGTAGTGCTACGGGGAATTCGATCCCCCTTGATGTAGTGGGAGACTGCAGCCTCGGTAACGTCGGCCTTTTTGGCCAGTTCCTTTTGGCTCATGTTTTGTTCCTTGAGCATTCGTTCTAGTGTGTTTCCCAAGTTATTGTTCATCTTTGTCTCCCATACTATAATAGTAATAATAAATTATTTTATTGTCAATAAAAATGATAATTTATTTACAAAAAAATTATCATTTATTGATCTCCCTGCACAATAATTTCCACGCTCAATCTTACCATGTGTAAGAGTTCAATCTTACTATGTGTAAGATTCCAATCTTACCATGTGTAAGAGCTCAATCTTACCATGTGTAAGATTGCACTAGTACAGTGTGTAAGATTGGTGGGTGTGGGAAAGGGAATGGGGGAAGGATATTGAGCAAAGATAGATTGTCATGTATAATTATAATATGATGGGGGTTGTTCATAAAAACATAAAATATCTTGATTTATTCGCAGGTGCAGGAGGGCTTTCAGAGGGGTTTGTCCGTGAGGGTTATGAACCTATAGCCCATGTTGAGATAAGTGAAGCTGCTTGTTATACATTAAAAACTCGTGCTGGATTTCATTATTTAAGAAAGGTAAATAATTTACAGCCATATATTGATTATCTGTCAGGAAAGATTTCACGAGACGCATTTTATGGTTTTATACCACAATCTATTTTAGATTCTGTCGTTTGTAAAGAGATAAATGAAGATAATCTGGCATTTATTTTTGATAAGATTGATTCCCTAAAAGAGCAGTCTTCTGTAGATTTGATTATTGGTGGACCTCCATGCCAAGCATACTCACTTGTAGGTAGGGCACGGGATCCTAATGGGATGCTCAATGATAAGAGAAATTATTTATTTTTATTTTATGTCAAGTTTCTTGAAAAATATCAGCCGAAATATTTTGTTTTTGAAAACGTATTAGGCTTATTAAGTGCGAAAGATGAAAAAGGTCATCGATACCTTGATATGATGACAGATGCTTTTAATAAAGCAGGATATAAAATTGACTTTAAAGTTATGAATGCCAGAGATTATGGTGTTCTTCAAAATCGTAAGAGAATAATAATAGTTGGTAAAAGAACTAATGATGACAATTTTCATTTTCAATGGCCAGAGTATATACGGACTGATGCACAGGTAAATGCTATTTTTTCCGATTTACCGACTATTTTTGCTGGAGAAGGAAATATACATTATTGTGAGCTTTTAGATAATCCTCACCAGTGGCTTATTGAAAGTGGGGTGAGAAGCCTTCCGGGAATACCTGTTACTTATTACTGTAGTCGGACTCATAAGAAGCAGGATCTTGAAATCTACAAAATTGCAGTACAAAAATGGAATGAAAGTCATGAACGTTTAAAATATTCTGATTTACCAGATTATCTTAAGACTCATAAAAACCAAGATTCTTTTTTGGATAGATTTAAAGTTGTTGCTGCAGATGAAGATGCTTCTCAGACTGTAGTAGCTCATATAGCTAAAGACGGTCACTATTATATACATCTTATAGAATTGAAAAGACCAAATATAAAATTAACAGTTAAACAAATACAGCAAATAGCAGAATATGTTGAGTTTATTCAAAAAAAATGTCCTCAATCTGTAGATAAGGTGAAGGGATATCTGATATCCGATAACATGACATATGAACCTGGCGCAGAAATTGTTCGAGAGGCTTTAGAATCAAAGGATATTTTTGTAAAATCATACTCTGATTTATTAGCAGAGGCTAGATTGTATAATAAAGAATTATACAATCATTACAAAAAAATAGAAGCCATGAAAAAGGAAAATAATCAAGGATAGTATTATGAGTATTTTTCGACTAGGCGAACTTTTCTGTGGCCCCGGTGGCCTTGCACTTGGAGCGATTACAGCAACAATAGGTAATCCTGATTATAAGATTATCCACCAATGGGCGAATGATTATGATAAGGATATTTTCTGAACATATTTCATATCAATTATTGAACCATGTCAGATTATTGAATTTATTTTATAGGGGTAACTTATGATGGAGAAAAATTATACGGTTCAAGAATTAGGTAAAATTCTATCTGATATGTATGAAAATGCTGACTTAAATAGACAGTCAACGTCTATTCATTTATTTGGGATAATGTATGCACCCTATATTATAAATAATGGATATACTCCTAAACAAATTATTAATCATAGTACTTTGAAGGATTCTTATTATACGGAGGTAAATAAAGGTATAAATATATATAAATGTATCTCATCTGGAAAATATGATATTCAACTTGTTTTAGGACAAACAGAAAATAAAGAAATAAAACAAAACACAGTTGCGACAACTTATCAAACAGTTGAACTTTTTGATTTTATAACTAATCCTTTTTCCCATCGCTACCTCACCTCCCTTCTTGCCAAGCCATTTGTCATCCTAGCTGGCAACTCCGGTACAGGAAAGACATGTATTGCTAGGAATCTTGCAGCATGGCTGGAGCGAAAGGATGCCATGGGGAGGGCCAATCACCTTCTCGTTCCTGTCGGGGCAGACTGGACGGACAACACCAAGCTTCTCGGTTATTTCAATCCCCTGGCCAATGATGGAGCAGGGCACTATGTAAAGACGGAGATACTCCGCTTCTTGGAGGATGCCGGAGCGAATCCCCATATTCCGTTTTTCCTGATTCTGGACGAGATGAACCTGAGCCGGGTGGAGCGGTATTTCTCCGACTTTCTCAGCATCATGGAGACGGTCAGCTATGGGGAGGGCTCTCCAGATGTTTTCCTTGAGCTGGACGGTTATCCCGGCGGGAAGCTCCTGTTCCCCAAGAACCTGTTCATCACCGGTACCGTGAACGTTGACGAGACCACTTACATGTTCAGTCCCAAGGTGCTGGACAGGGCCAATGTCATTGAGTTCAAGCCGGAGGCTGCGGATGTTCTGGGTAATTTCATCAGTGATTCTGCAGCTCAAGCCATTGAACCTGCGGAAGCTGGCATGGCAGAATCCTTCCTTGCATTGGCCCAAACAATCAGGGGTTCATCTCGTTTGGTGGAAGGGGTCAAGATAGAGGAGGTGGAAAGAATCCTACGGGCAGTGTATGAAGCGGTGCAGGACACTGACTTTGCCTTTGCTTTCCGCACCACCAAGGAGATGCGCCATTATGTGAATGCCGCTTATGCAATCGAGCCAACAGCCAGTATTGTGAGTGTCTTGGACCAGCAGGTGCTGCAGAAAATCCTTCCAAAGATTCATGGAAACAGAAGCCAGCTCAAAGACTTGTTGGAAAAACTGTCTCAAGTCTGCCAAACTTTTGGCCTAAAGGAAAGTGAGGTAAAGATAGATTTTATGCAGAAAAGATTACGCAATAGTCAGTTTGCAAGTTTCATGTAGTGTGGCGGTAATCCTATTATGGAGGAATTTTCTTGTCAGCATATTCGGCTTGGTGTGAATGGTGTTTTTCTCGATGTTTATGAAGACTCTTTAGGGAAGACTGCTGAGTGGGAAGAGCTTGGTGCAGTCAACGAATTTTCTGTTTATGGTGGTATTCAGCCCAATAGGAAATCCATTTTCTTTGTGCCTGAGCCTAGGAATGGTTTTCATTCTTTGCGCTTTTTAGAGACTCACCAATATTACATTTCCTTTGATTCAGATCAATTTCTTGTAGAATCAAGTCCAGAACTTACCTTGACCAAGATTGCTGCTGGAGTGTATGGATTTAAGGTGGTGAATTACTTGGGCAAGAGCAGCTTGAGCGTAAGGCTGGTTGGAGAGAGTGATTGGTATAACCTCCCTTTTGAAATTGTTCCCACAAAAATTGATTATGAAGAGGATTATGTCCAACTAACTGAGGATATTGCTTGTAAATGTGCTTCCCTTCTTTTGGATTATGCCAGTCCCACCAGCTTAAACTTTGCTCCGGACGATTCAGTTCTACGTCGTAGTCCGTTGGAGCAATTTATCTTCATTCGTCAATTTTGTACCGGTGACAATATCCAAACCATTTTCTCCACTATTAAGAACAATCCCGATACAATTTTTTTGCAAGAAGAGGAATTGGTTCCTTTTGCTTCGGCACCAGTCTCTTCCAAGTTTTTTTCAAATCCTTTTGGTCATAGCCGTAATTGGCTACGATTGTCCAGTGGAAAGAGTTATCCTGAATTGATTACCTCTACAAGGAAATATGATTCCTTGGATACTGTTGCTAATCGTTTTATAAAGTTTGCATTGGAAACTTTTATCTCCATTTGTGAGAATATTATTGAATATCTTGCTGAGTCTGAATCAAATAAGTTTTTGTCATATTATCAGGAAGCAGCACAACTGCGGAATGAACTAGAACTTTGCCTTGATGACTCGTTCTTTGATGATGTGCAGGATCTGGGGCAAATGCCAGTGAACAATCAGGTACTTCAGAAACGGTGGGGATACCAGCAGATTTATACAGCTTTCAATATGTTGGATTTGGCTGTACAACTAAATTGGCCGGGACAAGATACAGTGTTTAGTGGACAGGCAAGAAACATTGCTTTGTTGTATGAGTATTGGCTGGCCTTTCAATTGGTGGATATGCTGAGAAGTCCTGAAATTGGCGGAGTTATCCGGCTTTCTCATGAAGATGAACGATCAATGCTGAGACTATCTTGCGAGAATGGACTTTTGATTTCCCTACAGCAGGGGAGGGAAAGCCGTGTGTCCCTTACATTTCCTCATCATAGATTGAATGTTGACTTTTATTACAACCGCAGTTTTGGGTACAAGGAGTTTAAGGCTACAGCTTATGAGGGGTCGTATTCCCGTAGTTTTCGTCCTGACTATACATTGGCATTGTATCCTGATTGTATGACAGAAAGCCAAGCCGTAGCAGAGGGAGAAGTTTCATTTGTTCATTTTGACGCAAAGTATCGTGTTGAGGATTTAAAGTCACTGTTTGGTGACACTGTAGAGAAAATCGATATAGAGAATGACGAGGAGATTTTTCAAGCTGAAAAGTCTGACTCAGTTTTAGATACCTACAAGCGTGGGGATTTACTAAAGATGCATACCTATAACGATGCAATACGAAAGACAATTGGTAGTTATGTTTTGTATCCTGGCTCTTCTTCTGGTAAATCTTACCATTCTTATGATGAGCTTTTACCCGGTGTGGGAGCATTTGCCATTCGACCGGGAAATGTAAAAGACGGATTAACTGATATTGGAAATTTTTTCCGTGAGATTATTTCATTCAAATCCCGACCTTCCAGCCGTCAATATCGTAGGGAATATTTTGAAAATATGGTGCTGAAGTCTCCCTCTGATGTTGCTCTTAATCTTCATGCTGGAGGGAATGTATTTACCAAGGTAAATTCCTGTCATTCCTTTAATGAAACATCAACTTATTGCATGGTTGGATATATGAGGAATGAATATTATCGTTGGTTAGTGGATAATGGTCTTGTTCCAGTTGATGAAAATAATGTGTCTGTAGGTAATTTTAGTAGCCCTGAAAAAATCTATTTTTTTTACCATGCTATTAGAAAGGGGCATGTTCATCCACTTCACAAGGATTTGTCCAAAGCTACTGTTTTTTCTTGTAAGTTACAGATAGATTCAGATTCGGATTTCCATTCAATAGGATGGATGGCAGATATTGTAGATTCTCAGTTGGTAAGTTCAAGTGATTTAAAAGCTATTTTTGAAAGAGAGTTTCCTAATATGATTAATCCCATCAAGTCTCCTACTGCAGATTATTATTATTTAGTAAGCCTCACCAACATACGAATCCAACCCTTACCAAGTACTGCTACTCCTCTTCATATTGGTAATTCTGCTATCTCCCCCCACAGCCCTAAGCTCCTCCGCCTCTAACCTGTCTTTTTCTGTCTAGATGTGGTATACTACTGCTACAATATCTCAATTTTAGCGGAGTTATATATATGAGTAGACGATATTTTGTTGCCTGTGAGGATTACCTAGACTTGGAGGCATTTCAGACTCTGGTACAGCGGCATTTGGGAGATGATACCAAGCTGTGCCTCAAGTTGCAGGAGCAGGGGGACGGAGGACAGTTTTATATTGAGAATCAGTCTATCCGAGGTATAGCCATTACTCAGGAGGAAGAAAACCTGGTGGTGCATATTCCTTTGCTGGCAGATTATGCTGACTTTTTCTTAGGTAAGCTCTTTTTGGACATCTTTCACCAGTTTTTGTCAGCAGAGGTACTGGACGAAGATGGAGATGTGGTGGAGGTTCGCGAATATTTTAGCGACGAAAATGTACAGCAGCTGCGAGAAACTGATGCCAAGATTTTTTGGCACATGCTCAAGAATATGACTTCTCCGCTGACTCTTGCCTGTGTTACAAAGGAGCTGGTTTTTGATAAAGCAGAGGCAGACCACTTTCTCCAGTGCCAGCTTGATTTTGCAGAGCTTGCCCAGCGTCTTACCTCCTATATTGGTGGGGCCTTGTGGGGAGAGGTTCAGGGGGAGCCTCCTGCAGCTGCTCCTGAGCCTGCACCTGACGCTGAATCGCTTGGGTAAGTCCCTTTAAGGCGGAAAAGGGCATGAATATCTTGGCTCGGCTTTCCAAAGGCATCCTTTTCCGCTGTGACACTTGAGGCCAGTGAGTGTAGATAATGGCATCATGATTTTTTGTATGATTTTCTGTTTCCTTCATGCTCGGTGGCCTCCAATTTGTTGGTTTCGCTCCCGCTTAGTTCCCTCTTCTTCCAAGTCGTGGCCCTTGATGACAGCATTTTTGCCGAATTTATGTTGTATCCGCAGCAGGGTTGACTGAAGATTGTCTTCCTTTTTGAGGACTTCATCTTGGTCAAAAAGTTCTGGTTGTACCGAAGTTTTGGGGACTAGGTTTACAGCACAAATATGAATACGATGAACTAGCAGGCTCGGATTCACTATTTTATCAAAAACATCTAGAATAGCTGCCACCATAATGGAAGCAAGACAGGTGGGGTTTCCTACAAAGGCATTACCATGGGCAGACTTTGGAACGACTCTGCCGTAATGGTCAATTCTTACTGGGCCACAGTAGCTATCACCTTCCTTGCAGGCATTGTAGCCCACTCCTAAACTGAATTGCGGGGCCACTAGTCCCTGCTCCATCAATTCTAGGGCTAACAGTTCTGTCATTTCTTGAACCACTAGCCGTGCCTGTTGAAAGGGGTAGGGATGGGGTAACACCTGTCCTGACACAATGCTTTTATTTTCTGGTTTGTAGTTTTTGATATGGGCCATGGTACAAGGCTCGTATCCCCAAGCATGGTCAATGAGGATTTCTGCGTCAATGCCAAAAATCTTGTAGAGTTTTCGCTCTCCTACGGGATTCAATGAACGGCGAGCCACATCTCCCAAGGTAAAGAGGCAATTTTTTTCCAAGCGGCGGGCGGTTCCTGGGCCAATTCGCCAAAAATCTGTCAAAGGACGGTGGTTCCACAATTTTTGGCGAAAGCTAATTTCATCCAGCAAGGCGATTCTTACTCCCCACTCATCTGGTGGCGTGTGTTTTGCCATAATATCCATAGCCACCTTGCATAAAAAAAGATTGGACCCAATGCCCGCCGTAGCCGTAATTCCTGTAGTCTTGAACACGTCTTGAATCACGGTGCGACATAAACTTTTCCCATCCAGCTTGTACAATGGAAGGTAGGTAGTCAAATCGATGAATACCTCATCAATGGAGTACACGTGGATATCCTCGTGGCAAAAATATTTGAGATATATTCCAAAGATGTTGGCAGAATACTTCATATATAGGGCCATTCGCGGGGGAGCTACTATGTAGTCAATCTTTTTTCCTGTTTGTCGCCGTATTTCCTCCACCTTTTGTAGCACTTGGAACATTCTACAGCGTCCACTTAACCCGTATTTCTTCAATTCTGGGGTTACGGCTAAGCAGATGGTGTTTTTTCCTCGGCTGGGATCTGCCACCACTAGGCAGGTGGTAATAGGATCAAGTCCTCGTTCCACACATTCCACACTGGCGTAAAAACTCTTGAGATCTATGGCTGCATAAGTTCGTTCTGTATTCATCTTGACATTAGTATAGTATATATTTATAATCTTGTCAAATGTATTGTATTTTGTTTGAACTTGCATTGTACTTGTACTCAGTGTACAATTTTATCCAGAATATAAATCCAGTACTGAGGAGATTATCATGTTTATCCCAACTACCTCCATGATAGTGGTATTTGTTTTAATTTGCTTTATTTTTCCCTGCGTCATGTATCTGAGAAAGCGAAAAGATTTTATTAACATTATTGAAGATAATCTGGCAGAAGAACAGTTACGACAAAGGGGGTACCATGTTCTTGTCCTGAAAAAATATCGTTGCAATGTCTACGCCCTTCGTCCTGGGGCTCGGAGTAGAGAAGAGGTTGCCCTAAATGCTCGCCACCAAAAAAGCACTAATATCTGGAATATGATTGAATACAGCCTCATTGTGTACGGACAGAAAAAAGGACGGTACGTAGAAATTTTTCAATGTGACTGGACAGAGGAGCGACAAGGACAGCTACTTCGCTTTGTAGAACGTTTCAATTTTGCCACCCTGCCTGCCAGCACCTGAGGCAGGGCTCTGCCAGCGGCAAGATATTGCCGCCTAGCACATGAGACATGTCTGCTAGAACCTTAGCACAGGCTTTGTTTACTTATGCACCGACATTCCTTGTCATACTGTCTATAGTATTATTTGTACGTTATAGAAGATTTATTATTGATTTTTTGTTTAAAGTAGAAAAAATGAAATATTGTGATATAATATACTTCATAAAGGATTGTACTATGGATACTGAAAAGAAATCTCGTGAAGAAAAGGTGAAGTCCTGGAGGTTGTTAAGAATAGATGAGGAGCTTAGGGCTGGCAACATTGTAACTGCAGCCACATTGGCAAAGAAAATTGACGGAGTTTCCTCCCGCACCATCCAAAGGGATATCGAATATTTGAGGGTTTTCTATAATGCCCCTATTGAGTATGATCCTCAAAGAAAGACTTATTATTACACGGAGCCAAATTTTTTTATAAAGTCAATCCAAGTGACAGAGGGAGAGTTGTTTTCTATCGCCTTACTCGACCAATTGTTAGAGCAATATAGAAACACTCCATTGGAGGTAAATTTAAGAAATATTTTTCGCAAGATTGTCCAATGTCTGCCTTCTGAGGTGACGGTTGATTCCTCATTTCTTGCTGAGAATACAACTTTTATACCGGATCAAACGGTAAAGATGGAAGAAAATGTTTTCCACAAGGTATTTTCAGCATTGAAGTCAAGGACAACTTTGAAATTTGACTACAGACCATTACAAAAGACTTCGTTTATGACACGGTATCTCGATCCCTACCATGTAGTTTGTCAGAAAGGAAGCTGGTACATCATGGGGTTTTGTCATGATAAAAAAGACGTGAGGGTATTTAATTTCAACCGGATGAAAAATGTCTCTGAAACAAAGGAAAGTTTTGAAATTCCCGTCGACTTTAACCCAGACGTATATTTTGATAAAGAGATAGGGGTGTGGCTTTCTGCCCGTCAAAAATATACCGTTGATTTTTTGGTTTCCCCTGAAATCGGTACCTTTGCTCTAGAACGAAGCTGGAATGCTAATCAACAAATTCACCAGTATGAGGATGGCAGCGTTCTGGTGAGTTTTGAGACAACCCAACTCCCAGAAGTGAAGCGCTGGATCCTAGGTCAGGGAAAGACGGTGAAAGTCTTGAATCCACCAGAGCTGATTCAGCAGGTGAAGGATGAATTGACTGCTATGTTGGGTATGTATTGAGAAAGAAAAAAGGAAAAATTGGTATGGAGGAAAGAAAAAATGACTGTTGATGAAATTTTTAAGGTACAAAACATGGTTTGTTTTCTTGAAAACCAGCGGTTGGTGCAGAAAAAGAGGGAATTTTCTCAGATTTTTGTACCAGTGTTGAGTGTTCTATGTGATCGTTATATCCCAGAGTACAGGCAGTTTGTGCCGCAGGATTGGGTGGAGCAACAGAAACAAATAATTTCCAGTCAGTATGGTACGGTAGCAAAGGCCATACGGAAATTGCACCGGAAATTGTTTGGAAGTAGAATAGATTATCGTCCCTTGCTCATGGAAGAGTTGTTTGTAATGAGTATTCTTTGCAGACCAAAGGGATCAGTTATGGATTGCCACGGACCTGACCTGCTGACAGACCTAGGCTGGAAGGAAAAGGATGTACAAAACTATGGGAACAAGCTAGCTAAAATTCCAGAGTACATCCTCTTCTCTCAATTTACTCAGCAAGAGAAATACTATTTTTCCCTGCCCAAATTCAACATAGCGGTATGTGCCAACATGAGTGCTGGAAAGTCCACCTTTATCAATGCCTTACTCGGTCACGACTACCTACCGTCCCGCAATGAGGCCACCACTGCCACTATAACTACGGTGCAGGACAAGGATGATTTTGCTGATGTGCTGGGCTGTGTCCAGGTGGCAGGAAAGATTGTCCCTTGCCGAGAACAGGTAACTTTGAAATTGATAGATAGATGGAATGATTCACAAGAAGTAAAGAGAATCTATCTGCAAGGGGATCTGGACAACATCGGCAACAACCACGCCGTGGTCTGTGTTCATGACACGCCAGGAACCAACAATAGCGGAGACATAAGCCACAATGTCATAACCATGGACTTTCTGCAGAAAAACCCGCTAGATGCATTGGTTTTTGTAGCCAACGGAGAACATCTTTGTACCACTGATGAAAGGCGGTTGCTAGAGGAAGTTAAAAAGATTTCGACTGAAAAAAATATTCCCGTCATTTTTGCCATGAACAAGATGGATAGCCACGACTCGGAGAAGGAGGAACTGGCCACTACGGTAGGCAGGTACCGAGATTTTGTAAAGGAGATAGGATTTGATGACTCCATGGTATATCCTGTTTCCGCCAAGGCTGCCCGCTTGTTTAAGATGGCTTTGAAGGGGTGTGGAAAGGAATTTACGGCAAAGGAACGAGCGGACTTCAACTTTTGCTTAAAACTTATGGTAGAAGATACTTCTTCGTCTGGTGTAGGCGAGATAGTGGAGATCGGGAAGCATGGCTATTCAGCTGCCATCATACGGCAGGGACTGGAGCAAAGCGGTATTGTTGCCATAGAACAGGCCATAGAAAACCTTGTGAATCACCGGTGAAAGACTACTTTCGTTGTGAAATTATGCGTTGAGATATATTTTGGAGGAAAGAAATGAAACAAATCTTTTTTGAGTATGACCATTATTTGGGTGAATCTGTATTTCGGGATGGAGGACAGAACAAGTGCGATTGGCTAGATTCCCAGTTAAACAAAAAGGAGGATCTAGAGTTTTGGGCAAGTGAGTTCTTACATGAGCTCATGGATGAATACAATGAGGCGATAGAGTTTGAATTTATGGGTATCCAGCAAGATTGTGAGACTATGGAGGACACCGTCACCGAATTCAATAAAACGGCAAGGTTGCCCATCACTCTTGTTTGCAGGACTAAGACTACTTCCAAATCGGGGGGGGCAGCCTCTCTGGCAGATCTTCGTAAACTATATGAAGAAGTTAATAGCATTCACTGCCCTTTTGAAGTAATGCGAGAAAACAAAGAAATTCAGGATGCTTTTGATAAGGGTGCAAACAAGGAATTCGAGATAGCGGTGGTCGCCACCATGTCCAGTGGCAAGTCCACGCTCATCAATGCTATGTTGGGAAAAGAACTATTACCTGCCCGCAATGAGGCTACCACCGCCACCATCACCCGCATTCATGATACATTACATGACAGATTTTTCTGTGAGTATGTGGACGGTTCAGGACAGGTGCAACATATCGACCCAGTTTCCTTAGATGATATGAACAGGTTGAATTCAGATGGCATTCCTGACATTAATATTTATGGTAAGATTTATGGCATTGACTCCCATGCTTTGAATTTGGTGTTGGCGGACACTCCCGGTCCTAACAATAGCCGAACAAGTGACCATAAGGATCATACTTACCGTCTCATAAAGGATTCTAAGTTCAAGCCTATGATTCTGTATGTGTTGAATTCCACCCAGCTGGAAACAAATGATGATAACACCTTATTGCATGAAATTGCAGAAGCTATGAGAACCGGTGGTAGACAGGCTAGCGATCGATTTATCTTTGTTATGAACAAGGCAGATGAATTCGACACAGAGAAAGGCGAGAGTGTGGAACGAATGATGAAAAAGACGGAGGACTATCTTTCTAAGCATGGCATCACCAACCCAAAACTTTTTCCCTGTTCTGCCTACTACGCAAAACTCATCCGTCAGAAGCTCTCCGGGGTTGAGTTGACTAGAAAAGAAAAGGCAAGCCTTCCTGGTCAGGTGGAACTTTTCATTGATGACGAGGAGCTACATTTTTCTAGTAAGGCAAAGGTTTCTACGGAGGTACGGAAAGTACTTGACCGTAAGTTGCAAGAGGCAAAGAACAGGGATGATAATTATGAGCAGGCATTGATTCACACTGGCATCCCTGCAGTTGAAGAGGCTATCAACGAGTACCTGAACAAGTATGCTGTTCCTGCAAAAATTAAAGAATCGTTGAATGCCTTCTCGGACATTATCAAAGATCTTGCTGTTGAGTCAAAGGCTGATACAGAGTTGGCTAAGGATAAGCAGGAATTGGAGAAAACACAGAAAGCTATTCAGGACATATCTGCAGAGTTGTCAAAGGGGGATGAGGCGAAACGACTAAAAGGTGAAGTTGATAAGCTGAGTGTAACAGAACAAGTTAAGGCAACCTTTGAGAACTTGTGTGGGAAAAAATTTCAAGATTTTACTATAAACCTCAAGAAGAAATACAAGGGAAAATCCGCTGTGCGTCATGACGAGGTTGATTACCTTAAGAAAGATGTACAGAAGAATGTGGAGGAGTTGCAGGGAGAGCTTGCAATCGACTTGGAGAATATCATCAATAAGGAAATTGGAAGTAAGGCAAAATCGTTGATAGAAAAGTATAATAAATATGTTGAAAAATTAGTGGAAAAATTCAATTTCACAGCTTCTGCAGCATCTTTGGTGGGACATCTTGCTCATATGAGGGACTTTACCGCCGACTTTGACACGGATACTTATGAGTTTGAGCGAGAGGAAGTGATTGGTCATCACATCGAAACAAGGACTGGTACCCGTATTGTCACTAAAACGAGAATCGAGGAGCGGAAGGTCAAACGTTCTGGCTTCGGTAGTAAACTTAAAAGAGGTTTTGGAAAACTCTTTGGAAAAAGTGACTGGGGCTATGATTGGGAAACTTATGAAGTACCCTATCAAGTGGAGCAGACCTACGAATATGATGAGAAAGTTGATGATAAAGGTATGGTCAAGTACGTTGATTTTTCCAGGATGGTTGGCGACTATGTTTCTGTGGTGCTCCAAACCCTTGAGAAAGAGGCACGAAAACTTGCTCTTGAGGAAGCGGAAGAGAAGGCAGATGAATTGAAGATAGCTTTTAAGAAAGAGTTTGACAAGTTGAATGAAGCCATGAAAGAGAAGCTTGCTGATAAGGATGCAAAACTCCGTGATGAGGAGGATCGGAAGAAAATGGTTGAGCAGGGGCAGAGGAATTTGGCTTGGATTAAAGATTTCCAGGAAAGATTGAGGGATGCCCTCGGTAACTAATAGGAAGTGTTCCAGAGGAACCGTATTTCTGTGGAACATAAGTGTAATTAGGAGGTTGAAAGTATGATTAGCACCGCTATAAAAAAAGCTATTGCCAACGGAAGCCTTGCAGAAATGCGTTCCGCATTGCGTATTTCGTTGACCTTGGATAACGACTATGTTTCTGGAATGTATGTGCAAGATAGTGACTACTGTCGAAAACAGGGCATAACTGATGGAGATTTGTATGAAAAATACGATGGTAGAGATTTGCTTGTTGGTATTGATACAGAAGACAGTTTTACCACACTGCTGGGACACTTGAGCACCAACTTTGCGAAGGAGCGGGTGGAGAGAATCCTTGCTCTTGGAAAAAAGCTATGGCCGCAGGAGCAGCAGGCAGGTGGCACCGCCATTGGGTTTGAACGGCCTACCCAGCAGCCGAAGGATGGCACAGGTTCGGTTGGTTCAGAGAGGATTCTTGGAGAGCGGATTGTGGGTGAGAAACAAAAGAGTACGGTAAACTCAGCTAGAAAAAGTACAGGCATGCAAGGTGAGAGAATTATTTTCGAGCGGGAGATTCCCTCTTCTGGCGGGTATGGTAGGCACTCTCATTCTCCTGGAAGGGGTAGTAAAAACTCAAATTTTCCTGTGGCAGTGGCAGTGGGGGTGGTTGCTGCGGCAGTGGTGGTGGCAATTGTTCTTCTGTCATAAAAGACAATGACCATCCTAATCTCCTTGATAAAGGGAAGGAATTTGTCAGAAAAGCCAAAGACTTGTGGGATGAACTATTAGGAGGAAACAAATGAATACACAGGTTGCCGTCAGGGAAAATCCCTCGGAAAAAATTTTGGAACAGTCGTTGTTGCAGGCTGAGTCAATTTTACAGAAAAGATATCTGTCCCGATTAGGATGCTGTCCTGTTGTTTGTGATTACATAAAACGAAGCGATTTAGGTGATGTGCTGAACAGTAAGGTGAGGTTCTTTGAGGTCAGTCGCATTGTTTTCAATAAGAATGAATGTGTGCGAGATAAGCTTGCCAGTGTCTTCAATGCGGTCAACAACACTGGTGCTTCCTTCTTGTTCCAGATCCAGGGAAAAAGTGATTCCGTTTCCCTGTGTGTCGGTGTTAAGTCGCCTCAAAATATCGTTGTGGCACAAAGGGTGCTTGCCAGTAGCCTAAAAGGAAATTTTCCTGGAACGGATATTTCCAGTCCATTGACAGTTTCTCAGCTGAACGAGAAGGTACTAGATAATTTTCAGGATGGAAAGACGGTGGCTGTAGTTACGGATATTGCTGGAATACGTACACAAGAGGAGTCCCAGCATCAGTTTGTACAGGGCTTAGAAAAGGTTATAGATGCCATGCGGGGACGTGAGTACACACTGTTTCTTATTGCCGATCCCATTAGCTTGACGGACTTGGACTGTCATCGACGAGCCTTGGAAGATTTATATACCCAACTTGTGCCACTGTCTTGTTGCCAGCTAACTTTTGGGGAAAGTGCTTCTCTATCTCTGTCGGAGACAGTGAGCCAAGGGATTTCCCAGAGTATCAATACCAGCATCAGTGATTCTGTGACTCATACTGTAGGAAAAACTTCTTCGGTAACTCATGGCACCTCCTCAACGGACACTACAGGAACATCTAAATCTAACACAATGTCTGTGAGTTCTGGCCATTCCTTTAGTTTTTTAGGTTTTGGTTTGTCAAAGACAAAGGGAATTTCAACAACAACAGGGATAAACCAAAGCCATAGTACAGGGGTGTCTTTTAGTACTACAACGGGTATGAATTCCTCTGACTCTATCGGTAGAACCACCTCTAGTGGTGAATCTTCTGGGTGGAATAGTTCCCAGTCTGTAGGTAGCCAGAACCAGCAGGGCCAAAGTCTCTCCATGCAGATTGCACAGGAGAACCACTTTATTACTAAGATGATGGAGCGGATAGACAAGATGCTTGAACGTTATGACCAGTGTGCTGACCTAGGAATGTGGAACTGTGCCATGTACTGTATTGGAGATGAGCATACGGTAGATACGTTGGCGAGTATCTATCGCTCAACTATTCGTGGCAAAGACTCTTCCTTAGAAAACGGTGCAATCGTAACTTGGAACAGGGAAAGTAGCAAACGTGTTCTCGACTACCTACGTATTATGGAGCATCCTCGGTTCAAGCTGGATGAGGGCAACGAGCTTACTCCTGGTACTCTGATCAGCAGTGCGGAGCTAGCTATACAGGCAGGTTTGCCTAACCGATCCATTCCTGGAATTCCTGTGCTGGAGTGTGCTGAGTTCGGACGGAACGTGTCTTCCTATGGTAGCTTGAGTAGGGTGGACATTCCTCAAATTTATTTGGGAAAAATATTTCACATGCACCAGGAAGAAACTCTACCGGTCTGTCTTGACTCAGATTCCCTTGCTTCTCACACCTTCATCACCGGTTCTACTGGCAGTGGCAAGTCCAATACTGTATACCAGCTTTTAAGAGAACTTCGGAGGAGTGGCAAAAAATTCCTTGTGGTAGAGAGTGCCAAGGGAGAGTATAAGGATGTGCTGGGGGGCTGGCAGGATGTCAATGTATATGGCACAAACCCTAGTCTTACATCCTTGCTGCGTATCAATCCCTTTAGTTTTCCTCACGGAAATGAAGATGCGACAAAGAACATCCACATCCTTGAGCATCTTGATCGGTTAATTGAGATTTTTAACGTGTGTTGGCCCATGTATGCTGCCATGCCAGCCATCCTTAAAGAGGCGGTGGAAAAATCGTACGAGGACTGTGGCTGGAATCTTTTAGAATCCATCAACCCGTACGAGGTTGCTGGGCAGTCTGACTGTCGGCAGGAACTGTATCCCACCTTTACTGATGTTGCTCGGAACATCTGCACTATAATCGAGAGTTCTGAATACGATGCTGAGAACAAAGGTGCCTACAAAGGTGCCTTGATCACTCGTCTCAAATCCCTCTCCAACGGTATAAATGGTCTTATCTTTACTACGGATGAGCTTTCTTGCAAAGAGCTTTTTAACAAAAATGTCATTGTTGATTTGAGTCGTGTTGGTTCAACGGAAACAAAGTCCTTGATTATGGGGCTGTTAGTTCTCAAGCTGCATGAGTACCGCATGACAGAGGGTCAAGTCAACGCGTCTTTGAGACATGTAACTGTGCTTGAGGAGGCTCATAATCTGCTCAAACGTACTTCCACGGAGCAAAGTACAGAAAGTAGTAATCTGTTGGGAAAGTCTGTGGAGATGCTAGCTAATTCCATTGCGGAGATGCGAACCTATGGACAGGGGTTTGTCATTGCTGACCAAGCACCAGGGCTTTTGGATTTATCTGTTATTCGTAATACCAATACCAAGATTATCATGCGTCTGCCTGACCAAGGGGACCGGGAATTGGTGGGAAGAGCTGCCAATTTGAATGATGATCAGATTACAGAACTTGCCCGTCTGCCTCTGGGGGTGGCTGCCGTCTATCAAAATGAATGGATTGAACCGGTGCTGTGCAAGGTGGAGAAATTTAAGGGAGAGCAGAAATTCCAGTATAGCCGGGAAAAGGTTGAGGTACTGGCAGGAAGTTCCTTGAAAGAACGCATTTCAATGGCGAAAATTCTTTGCGAGTCAGAAAATGAGGCAAAGTTTAAGGAAATTGAAGGTAGATTTCAAAAGACTTGTAGCGGTATGGTATATGTCTCAGTTAAGGAGTATTTCAATTCCCAGAACCAAAAGCCAAATTATGATAAACTGTCATTTATCGTGTCTTCTTTACTTCCTGAATTGACAAAGTCACTTAAAGATTCGGCTATGAGGAATCCCAGTAATGTAAAGATTTGGAGAGACGATTTGCAAGAAACTATTGAACGGATACTGACAGAATGTGGCATAGAAACACAGGCAAAACGAACTGTACGGAACAGTATATTGCAATGTATTTTGCAGAATTACATTCTTGGGGAACTTAACAAGCCGCAGATGATTTCAGAACTCTTAAATAATAGTATTTGGTAGGTGATTGTATGATTGAAAGTGTAGCCATTGCTACTAAAAAGATAATGGGTGAGGTAGCAATAAAAGCAGCAGGAGAGGTTCTCCAAAAAATAGATACCTCCAAACTTTTAGATTTTTCCAATGATTCGGAAGTTGCCAAAGGGACAAAAGACGCTGTTAATCAATTTGATACCAGTAAAGCACAGGATTATAGCAATGATAGAACTGATACAGAGAGTGCTTCGAAACAAGAACATAAGGGGACAAAGGAGAAGGGGGAACCTATCCAGAACAAAGTGGATGGGTTGCGTCGAGAAGAAGAAGTTGAGCAAGAACTGAAAGAAAAGTATCCTGAAGAAGAGGGATATGAAATTATTTCTGAAGCGTATTTACGAGATGAGAACGGTAATATTGTCAAGGATCCTGAGACAGGAGAGGCGCGGAGGATTGATTTTGTTGTTGTGAAGGATGGTAAGGTTGTCGATTCCGTAGAAGTAACTTCAAAGACTGCCGACAAGACAGAACAAACAGCAAAAGAAAATCGAATTCGTGATAATGGAGGAAATTACATCAAAGATTCAAATGGTAATCTTGTTGAAATTCCTAAAGATATTCAAACAAGAATCGAGCGGAGAGATTAAGGAGGATATATGAAGGTATATGATAAAGCTATCTGGCACATCGATGGTGGAGAGAGCAAGGATGAAGTTCTCAAAAAATTTGCAACTATATTTACTTATTTGAAAAAAAACGAGATGCTTACTGATGAGGGGCTTGAGATTTTCGATTTGGGGATTGATTCCAGTGTATCTTTGCATGAAAGGTTAGTGAATGATAAGGGTAAGGTTTTTTTGGATAAGACCTATGATTCTTTGCTGAAACTTTCTTGTGAACAGATGGAAAATTATCTGTAAATAAGTTTCTATACCCAATGCTATTTGGCCTCTCCTTGCAAAACTTAGTGCAGATTCACCAGATTTGCACTAGAAATTTTTCAATGTGACTGGACAGAGGAGCGACAAGGACAGCTACTTCGCTTTGTAGAACGTTTCAATTTTGCCACCCTGCCTGCCAGCACCTGAGGCAGGCCTTGCCAGCAAGTACCCAGGGCAGACCTGTCCATACCTCAGTACCGGCTCCGTTGTTTTATACAAAAAAAGGCTGACCAGAATTCTCTGGCCAGCCTCAGGGTGTGTATAATTTTAGTGAGAACTAAAATTCTTCAAAGTCCATGTCGCTAAAATCGTCGCTGGGGGTAAAAGCAGTGGCTCCCTGTCCATAGCCTGATTTTGCTGTGTTTACTGTTGCCTTTACCTGTCGAGCTGGTGCAGGAGCAACAGTGGTGTTCTTCTTCACTGTAGGTGTTGTTCCAGCTTGTAATCCTGCTGCTCTCATGGTTTTTGCATCCAGTCTAAAGAAGCTGATAGTATCCAACAGTGACTGTGAGTGAGTTGTCAACTCTTCTGCCATAGCTGCCAATTCCTCGGAAGCTGCTGCGTTTTGCTGTACGATGGTATCCAACTGCACGATGGCTCTGTTTACCTGCTGAGCACCAGTATCCTGCTCTCGGCTGGCTGTGGCAATTTCTTCTACCAACATGTTTGTTTCTTCAATGCTCTTTACTACGCTAGATACAATGTCATTTGCCTGTTCTACAGAGTTTACAGTGATTGAAGAAAGCTCACTAATTTCTCCAGCTGCAACGGAACTGCGTTCTGCCAACTTGCGAACCTCACTTGCTACAACGGCAAATCCCTTTCCTGCTTCACCAGCACGGGCAGCTTCAATAGCGGCATTCAAGGCCAACAAGTTTGTCTGACTGGCAATGTCTTCAATAATACCAATCTTCTGGGCAATGTCGTGAATGTTAACCAAGGCTTCCTGTACTGCAACACCACCGCGCTTTCCGTCATCAGTGGTACGTTGAGAAATAGCACCAGTTTTTGTTGCATTATCTGCATTTTGGCGAATATTAGAAGCCATTTCTTCCATTGTAGAAGACATTTCTTCTGTAGATGCAGCCTGACTAGAAGCTCCTGTTGCTACCTGCTGACTTGTGGCACTAATTTGTGTGGCACCGTCCTTTACCTGGTTAGAAGCTGAGTACAATGCGATAGTAATTTCTGTTAATTCCTGCAACATATTCTGTAAGGCATGTCCCATCTCTCCAACTTCATCCTTACGGCTTGCACACTTGTTGCGTTCTTCTGCAGTGGTACTTGAAATAGTCAAGTCTCCCTCAGAAAGATCTCTGAGTCCATTTTTAACGGTGTTAATTCCTGCAATTAAGGAATTGCTATAAATAATGGATATTATCACTGCAAGAACGATGCTGGATACACAAATACATGATATGGTAATGCTTGATTCTCCAAACATCTTGGTACTATCTGCTTGAGCCATATTCATCAATTCTTGGTTATAATCTTCCAAAGCGATACACTGCTCTGTTACATCATCAAAGAGAGTGGTAGATTCGTTTAACAAAACGCGGGCTTGGTAAATACCTTCATCGCTACCATCCTTACTAACTGCCATGATTTGCTCATGTACTCTCAGGTAGTCTTCCCAACCATCTTGCACTGCCTGCAAAAGTGCTCGGTCTTCTGCTGTTTCGATTAATTTTTCATATTCCTTGAACAATGTATCCATCAGATCTTGCAATTCTGTAATTCTTGCTCGATAGCGGGCTCGAATATCATCTGTAAGTGCATTTAAGTAACGCAATTCAGCTATTCTAAAATCAGAAAGATTTAGATTAATGTCTGCGGAAGCACGTACAGCAGGCACTGTTATCATAGAAAGGTGATCATTTGCATTATTCAATCGATTCAATCCAGAAAATCCAATAACTGTGGCCAATAAAATAAGGAGTGTTAGGATTCCAAACCGAATAAACAAGGAAATACGAATAGAGTGTTTCATACTATAACCTCCATAAATCATGAATAATTTAATGTATTCAATGACTCTTTCATTATCTCATATATCGATATAAAAGTAAATATTAAATTTATGTTTTTAGAGAAAATTTAGAATTTACCCTGTTTCAATATAATTCGAAAATGTGAGTACAATTTTTTCTTGCTATTTCCATATTGATGTGTTACAATTTGTCGTCACAATTGCAACGTGTTTTGTGGTTGTGATTCTCTGGAGAGTTCCCAGAATGCTGAATTTCAGTTGCATGGGGCGCCGAAGGGTTAAGGCTATTCGAGCCGATATCTCAGGCAAAGTGGACGGAGCTCATAAAAACCTGTTCAACCCACTCTTTAGAGAGCCTGTTACAGTCCGTGTGGAATGTAGGGCTCTTATCTTTTTTTAAAGGGACATTGCTCCCGCAGGAATTGACATGTCTTTCGATTCAATTCTCTCTTCCATTAACGATGTTGTTTGGGGAATTCCCACCATCGTCTTGATCTTGGTGACTGGTCTTGTTTTGACCATTCGTCTTCGTTGTATCCAGTTTAGTCAGCTGGGTCGAGGTTTCCGTTCTATCTTCCGCAAGCGGGAAGGCAGCGAGGGGGAGGTTTCTGCCTTTGCAGCCCTTTGTACCGCCCTTTCTGCCACCATTGGTACAGGAAACATCGTGGGTGTTGCCACTGCAATTTCTGCTGGTGGTCCTGGTGCCCTGTTCTGGATGTGGATTGCAGCAATTCTTGGTACTGCCACCAAATTTGCTGAATGTATGCTGGCTTGTAAGTTCCGAGAGGTAAAGGAAGACGGCCATATTTTAGGTGGTCCCTTCTATACAATAGAAAAGGGAATGGGAGCCAAGTGGAAGTGGCTTGCCAAGCTCTTTGCCTTCTTTGCCGTTTGTGCAGGAATTTTGGGTATTGGTACCATGACCCAGATTAACGGTATCACCAGTGCCATTAACAATGCCTTTGACCCCACCAACAGCAATATTGCCTTCTCTCTGATGGGAAATAATTATTCTTGGGCAACAGTTATTGGTGGAGCCATCGTAACCATTTGTGCTGCATTGGTAATC
The DNA here is from genome assembly GCA_017629095.1 of Treponema sp. Taxonomy (GTDB): domain Bacteria; phylum Spirochaetota; class Spirochaetia; order Treponematales; family Treponemataceae; genus Treponema_F. Next base: position 55,763 of record JAGBXW010000104.1, read on the forward strand.
CTCGGTGGTCTCAAGCGAATTGCCAAGGTTTCCGAGGTTGTAGTTCCCTTTATGGCGATTATCTACGTGTTCTTGGGATTGAGCGTTGTGGTAATGAATGCCACCAAGATTCCTGCTGCCTTTGCTACCATTTTCCAGAGTGCTTTCGGTATGAGTGCTGTTGCAGGTGGTGCCATGGGCTTTGTCATGAAGCAAATGACCGATGCCATGCAGAAGGGTGTTGCCCGAGGAATCTTTTCTAACGAAGCTGGTCTTGGTTCTGCTCCCATTGCTGCAAGTTCTGCCCAGATGAAGGACCCAGTAGAGCAGGGCTTGGTAAGCATGACAGGTACCGTTATCGATACCTTGATTATCTGTACCATGACAGGACTTTCCATCGTTATTGCTGGTGAAGATATTTGGAGCAATCCTGAGCTCAAGGGTGTAGTCCTTACCACTGCAGCCTTTTCCAAGGTGCTGGGTGGAGATGGCCTGAGCGTTCAGTTCCTGTTGATGCTTTGTCTGGTGTTCTTTGCCTTCACTACAATTTTGGGCTGGGACTATTACAGCGAGCGTTGTCTTGAATACTTAACTAATGGCCACATGAAGGCTGTAGGTGTATTCCGTTTCCTGTACATTGTGGCAATTGCCATTGGTCCTTACATGACCATTAGTGCCGTCTGGACTATTGCCGACATCACCAATGGTCTTATGGCCATTCCTAACTGTGTGTCATTGATTGTGCTGAGCGGACTTGCTGCCCGCCACACAAAGGACTATCTGACCCGCTTCCCAACCTTTGAGTCTGAGGAAGAGTAATTACTGACCCTTTCGTGAAAACATAGCTGCCAAGGACGCCATCATGTTCTTGGCAGTTTCTGTATCCACCGTTGCAGCTGGCTCGTGGTATTCCACCAATTCTGGAGGAATCTCATCCAAAAAGCGAGATGGTTCGGTCTCCACCATGGCCTGCATCTTTTTGCGGTGGCGACAGGCAGAAATAAAGAGCTTGTGCTGGGCCCGTGTAATGGCCACGTAAAAAAGCCGCCGCTCCTCCTCAATATTTTCTTCGCTTTCTTCTATACTTCGTGCATGGGGAATAATGCCATCCTCCGCCCCCGCAATAAACACCACAGGAAACTCCAATCCCTTAGAAGCGTGGATGGTCATGAGGTTTACCTTTCCCTTGAATGAGTCATCTTCCATGTCATCCCGAGACAAAAGGGTAATGCGGTTCAAATAGGTAAAGAGGCTAGGATCCCCGCCACTGGCAGTTTCTCCATTTTCCCAGGTTTCCAAAGATTGTAGCAGGCTTTCTATGTTCAAGAACTTAAAGCGAGCCGCCTTTTCGTTTTTCTGGTACTCGCTAATGAGGTAATCCCAGTAATTGATTTCCTGAATCATGTCCCGCACCTTCTTTGCCAATCCATGGCCAGAAAGCAAGGTGCTTCTCCACCGGGAAATTAGCTCCACAAAGGAAGCCAGTTCCACCAATGTCTTCTTATTTATACCCAAGCCTAGATCCTCTTCCTCACAGACTGGTTCTAGGGTCATCAGCTGAAATTCTTCTTCCTGCTCCTGCTGTAAATTTTCTTCCTCAGCTTCTTTTTTTCGGCATTCAATGCCTTCCATTTGCAATGCCTTGGAAATTGCCTGCCACAGGGAGCAATTATGCTCACGAGCTAGCTCGTTCAAGGTTTCCAAGGTTTTGCGTCCAATGCCACGGCGAGGGGTGTTCAAGATTCGCAGCAGGTTGATGTCATCGTCGTGGTTGGCACAAACTCGCAGATAGCTGATGACATCCTTGATTTCCTTTCGCTGAAAAAAGCTGGAGCCTCCGCTGATGGTATAAGGAATGTTAGCCGCCAAAAAGGCTTCTTCAATGGCACGGCTTTGGGTATTTGCCCGCATCAGCACACCAAAGTCATCGTAGCTTCGCTTTTCTGACATACAGATTCCCTGAATGGCTTCTGCAATAAAGTCTGCCTCTGCCGCTTCGTTTTCTGGCAAAAAGATTTCAATGGGGCGACCAGAACCATTTCCAGACCACAGGGCCTTGTCCTTGCGGTTGGTGTTGTGGGAGATAACGCCGTTGGCTGCTGCCAAAATGGTTTCTGTGGAGCGGTAGTTTTGCTCCAGTCGGATTTCCTTTACCTGGGGAAAATCCCGTTCAAACATGCGGATATTTTCGTAGTTCGCTCCTCGCCAAGAATAAATGGATTGGTCGTCGTCTCCTACCACCGCCACATTTTGATCTGCCAAAAGGTGCATCATCTGGTATTGCTGAATTGAAGTATCCTGGAATTCATCCACCATAATGTACTTGTAGCGGTTACGATACTGCTCCAATACGTCTGGATGTTCCTGAAACAGGCGGATGGGTAGGGTAATCAGGTCATCAAAGTCCACTGCATTGTATAGCTGCAAGCCTCGCTGGTATTCTTGATACAGCTGTTGGTACTGAACATTTCCCCGCAGCTTGGGATTAGGATTGTCCCAGGTCCACCGTCCTGTTTTAATATTGGAAAAAAGTCCTCCTATGGCATACACGTCTAGTGCATCTGCCGTAAAGCCCAGCTCCCGTCCTGTTTCCTTAATGAGCTGGTTTCTGTCTGTATCATCGTAAATGGAAAAGTTAGTTCTCCAGCCTAATTTTTCTATGTCTTGTCGCAGTACCTTTACTCCAAAGGCATGAAAGGTGGAGACGGTAAGATTTTGGAGCTTTTTTCCTGTCTTTTCCTTGATTCGCTCTTCCATTTCTCGTGCTGCCTTATTTGTAAAGGTAAGGGCCAGAATCTGGCTTTGAGGAATTCCTTTTTCTAGCATATGGGCAATGCGATAGGTGATAACTCGTGTTTTGCCGCTTCCTGCACCTGCAATAATCAGCAGGGGGCCTTCGGTGGTGGTGACAGCTTCAAATTGTTCTTGATTAAGTTCTTGACGTAATTTTTCCAGCATGGAAACGATTTTATGGAAAATACTTTTTTGTTGCAAGGGTGGAATTGATGTTGTATACTAGAAAAGATATACGGGAGGTTTTATGAGTGTGTTTCAGAATGTTTCAGCATTTTTAGGTCGTAACGGTTTCCCTATTGGAGGCCCTGACATAAATTCTGTTATTGCAGGTCTTTTGTACGACATGCAGCATGGTCTTGATTCCGGTAGTGGCGATGGGCCCATGGATGCCCGCCAGCCCATGATTCCTACTTGGGGAATGCCTCCAGAAAAATCACCAAAAGATACCAGCGTCATCGTCATTGATGCGGGTGGAACAAATTTTCGCTCCTGCTTAGTTACCTTTGATGCAGAGGGCAATCCCAGTATTTCCCACTTGGAAAAATGCTCCATGCCCGGTATTGAGCGGGAATTGTCCAAAGACGAATTCTTTGACCAAATTGCCACCAATCTTGACCACCTCAAGAATAAGAGTACCCGAATCGGTTTTTGTTTCTCCTATGCCATGAAAATCCTCCCCGACGGTGACGGTGAGGTACTTTCCTTCTCCAAGGAAATCAATGCTCAGGCGGTAATCGGCTCCAAGGTAGGAGCCTGTCTTTCCGAAGCTCTGGTAAAGCGGGGCTGGAACAAGCCTGAACGCATCGTTCTCTTGAACGACACCACAGCAGCTTTGTTGGCAGGTGCTTCTCGCAATGTGCCTGGCATGAAGTATAGCTCCTACGTGGGCTTGATTCTCGGAACCGGCATGAACTCAGCCTACATCGAATACAGCCCCATCAAAAAGATTGAAGGTCAGGTGGCCACTCCACCTCCAGCCCAAATTGTTGTTTGTGAGTCAGGCATGTTCGACAAGCTGCCTCGTTCCTCCTTTGACATAGCCTTTGATTCCAGCACCAATACTCCTGGTCGCTATGTTATGGAAAAAATGTGCTCTGGAGCCTACCTTGGTCCCTTGGCCACATTTGCCCTAAAAGCTGCCGCCATGGAAGGCTTATTCTCAGAGCATGTAGCTTCCCGTCTTGCAGCCCTTCCCAAGGCGGACCTCTACGATGTGGACCAGTTCCTGTACGGCCCCTATCGCCACGATACGGTACTGGGAGATGTAGTTGCCCCCGGAACCCAGGATGATTACGACACCATGTATCTGATTCTTGATGCCATCATCGAGCGGTCTGCCCGTCTTACCACTGCCGTCATTGCATCTTGTGTCATCAAAAGTGGCAAGGGAGAGTGGCCTACAAAGCCTGTTTGTGTCCTGTGCAATGGTACAACCTTCTTTAAGACCCATAATCTTCGCTCCAGAATCCACGCATATCTTGATAAGTATCTTTCTGACCAGCGTCACCTGTACTTTGATATTGTAGCCATGGACAATGACATAACCCTTGGTACTGCCATTGGTGCCCTGTCCTCCAGTTTGAGTAAGTAAGGGCAACAGGTTTCCTTCAATAAAAAAGGCTATCGACGAAGTAAAAAGCACTTCATCGATAGCCTTTCTTGTATCTTAAAAATTGACTTGCAAAATTATTCTTCAGCAGAAGTCGTAGTTGCCATTGGTTTACTGAGCATTTTTCGCTGAACTTGGGCTGCACGGTCAGCAGGCATCATCATGAGCCAAGTAGAAGCCAATGAAACGCTTCCTGCCTCCTCTGCAATTTGGTCTGCCATTCGCAGAATATCAATAACATCCTGATCATCCATAGCCACCAAAATGTCAACTGCATTCTGGGGAGGCATGTTGTTCAGGTTTTGTACGTTTGTAACAATATTCAACTGGCGTCCGTCGTACTGGCTCACAGTACTGTTAAAGGCAATTTCACGCTCTTCCTGAGCTACCCGCCGATTTTCCAGTTCCTGGGCTGTCTGCTGATTCAAGGCTTCTGCTTGAACCAGTTGAGTTTCCCGTTGATTCAGCTCTTCTTCTTTGAGGGTAAGGGACTCCAATCGCTTTTGGAAGCGGTCATTATCTAAATCTGCCTCCAAGGGTTCTGTTCCTGTGGCTGAGGTGGAAGTCTGAGTTTGCAAACCAAAAAGTCGATACACAGGAGCAAATACACTTTTAACCTGAATAACACTGAGATAATCAAACCAGACCAAACCTGCAAGTATCAGAATGATAATTAAAAAAAGCAGTATGATAGTTTTTCCTATATTATTGTGTCTTCTGCGTCTGGCCATTTCCATCCCCGTACATTCAATTCAATTACCTGTCCCAAAATCTACAGTTTACCAAAGGAGACAGGCCTATAATAATATATCGGCAAATAATTCAGCAATACAAGTATATTTTCAAAAAAAATACACGCTATATTTCCCTTGTCAAGTTTTTTGTTTCAAGTTATACTGAAGGTTATGAAAGTTCGTAATTCCTTATTGATTTTAATTTTTTTAGTTTCTTTTTCTTTTTTTTCTTGTGATACACTTTTTGATATTTTGGGATTGGCAGGAAGTGGGGATGCACTATTTACTAATGCAGAGGCTGTAGAGGCCATGAAATCTGCTTTAAACATTGGAGCAGACAATGCTTCTAATGAACTCTCGAAAGAGAATGCCTATTACAATGATCCTTTGCTTAAAATATTACTTCCTCCAGAGGCGGACGTTATTCTTGATGTAATTGAAAAAATTCCTGATGGTGAAAAACTTGTTAATAATGTTATAAAAGGGCTTAATCGCAGTGCAGAAGAGGCTGCAAAAGAAGTAGTTCCTATCTTTTCTACTGCCATCGCAGATATGACGGTGCAGGATGGTATAGGTATTGTTACTGGAGAAAGAGATGCTGCTACTGTGTATCTAAAAGACAAGACGTATAGCCAATTGATGGAGTTGTATGAACCGGAGATGGAGGACGTGTTGGATATGCCCCTTATTCCAGTGGTTAATATTTCTACAAATACAGCTTGGAAAAATCTTGTTGATGCGTACAATGATAACATAGCTAGTTTGGATGATAATTTGATTGGTGGTATTATTGGTGGTTTGGCAGGTGTAACTTTAGAACCAGTTGAAGTAGACCTTTCCCAGTATGTTACTGGTAAGGCTCTCGATGGCGTTTTTCTTACGGTTGCAGAAGAGGAAGGTAAAATTCGAGATAATCCTTGGGGCTATGCTTCGAATATAATAGAAAAAGTATTTGGAGCAGTAAAAAATAACTTCAAGTAATAAAAAGAGTTTGGGAGGTTTAAATGTCAATTGGTGATGTTGTCGCATTGATGCGGGATGGTGTACTCCAGATTCTCATGTTAGTAGCTCCAATTTTGGGTGCTGCCCTTATTATTGGTCTTGTAGTAGCTATTTTTCAGGCTACTACATCTATCCAGGAACAGACCCTTACCTTTGCACCTAAATTCTTTGTTATCCTTGCAGTACTTGCCTTATTAGGGGGATGGATGTTCACCTCCATGCGAGAATACACCATTGAGCTGTTCCGAATGATTGCTGTGCTGGGGCGCTAAGTGCTGACCCAGCTCCTTGATAAGGCACCGTTGTATCTGCTAGTCGCTGCTCGGTGCCTAGCCATGTTCATGATTCTCCCCCTTTTTTCTACTCGTTCCGTTTCCACTGTAGCTAAGGTGGCTTTGGCCGGTTATGTGGCTTTTATCTTGTTGCCTACAGCCTTTGGTGGTGGTTACGAGGGACTTGATAGCATTTATGATGTTTCTACCCTGCAATATGTGTTGCTGTTGGTGGGGGAGGGATTGATTGGCATTATCACTGGTTTTTTTATAACCATGCTTTTTGCTGCCTTTAGTTCTGCAGGACAGTTCTTTTCCTTTCAGATGGGACTTTCTGCTGCAGAAGCCTATGATGCCCTGTCACAAGTAGAAAACCCCTTGATGGGTCAGCTTTTGAACTTGATTGCCATGTTTCTTTTTTTAACCACCGAAGGATTTCAACAGGTGTTTCTCCACGGAATGGTAGAAAGCATTCAATCTATGAATGCCATGACCCTCGTTGTGGCAGAGTCTCGTGGTGCCTTTATGGAATTGTTACTGAAGGGGTTATCTGGCCTTTTCTTTAATGCCACCATGATAGCCCTTCCTTTAACAGGAACCTTCTTTTTGGTGTCGGTATCCATGGGGCTTCTTTCCAAGGCCGCACCCCAGATGAACCTGTTGTCAGAAGGTATTCCCCTGACCATGTTGTTAGGATTTTTGCTTTTATTTTTGGCTCTTGGTCCCATGTGTGATCTTTTTATCCAGCTTTTTGATGGTGCCTTTGTCAGTATTCAGGAATTGCTCACCAAGGTGGGAGTGCCCCTATGATGAAAGAAGACCTGATTCCTGCTGAAGATATTCTTCCAAAAATCCATCTCCAGTGGTTTGCCTCTGCAGAAGATGAGGGGCGAACTGAAGATCCTTCCGAACATAAACTCCGTAAAGCTCGTGAAGAAGGGCGTATTCCAAAAAGCCAGGAGCTTTCTGGTGGCTTGGTGTTGTTGTTGCCAGTGCTTACCCTCATTTTGCTTGCTCCTTGGTTGCTCCGCGGATTTATACAGATTATCAGATTTTACATGGAACGCTGTACCACTGCCAGTATTACCGACGGTGAATTGATGATGGAGTTTTTATATGCTATTGTGCGGATGGTGCTTCCTATAGCGGCTACTGCTATGGTAGCTGGAATTACTGCCAACGTAATCCAGAACAAGGGGTTTCTCTTTACCACAAAGCCTATTGAACCAAAATTTTCCAAGATATTACCAAAATTCGGTGAATATTTTAAGAAAACCCTCTTTTCTTTTGAGGGGACTTTTAACGTAATTAAATCCATTACAAAGGTTGCAGTAATTTTTCTGGCAGCCTATTTGTTGATTCGTAGTGAAACTCCACAGCTTCTCACTTTGATGAACACAAATTATTGGGATGGAATCGTTTTTATTGCAGAAACTACTGCAAAGTTATTGATAATTACTTCCATTATATTTATTATTATCGCCATTCCTGATTACCTTGTGCAAAAAAAACAATTCAAAGAATCAATGAAAATGACAAAGCAGGAAGTAAAGCAGGAATACAAGGAGTTGGAAGGAGACCCTTTGGTAAAGGGGCGATTGCGTCAGTATATGCATGATATGCTTCGTCGCAATATTCCTGCCGCTGTAGCCAAGTCCGATGTGGTAATTACAAACCCAACCCACTATGCGGTAGCCATCCAGTATGATAGTGCTACTATGGCTGGGCCTATGGTAATGGCCAAGGGTGTGGATTCTCTCGCTCGTCGTATTCGAGAAATTGCCACAGAAAACAAGGTGCCACTGGTGGAGAATCGTCCTTTGGCAAGGGCACTCTACGCAGAAGTTGAAATTGGCGAAATGGTACCAGAAAACTATTATCAAGCACTAGCAGTAATTCTTGCGAACGTGTATAATACCAAAGGGAAATAAGGCTGAAGGTTCCAGTTTGTTAAAGGTGGGGAAAAAGTATGCCGTCAATCGGTAGATCAAAGTTATTCAATAATACAGCGGATTTAACGATAGCTATTTGTGCCATCGTTGTAGTTATGATGTTGATTGTGCCTCTACCAACAGTATTGTTGGACATTTTAATGGCACTAAACCTTTTATTCGCTGTTCTCATGCTTCTCATTGTTCTCTCTACGCCAAAGGCCACAGATTTTGCGTCCTTTCCAACCATGTTGCTGGTTTCAACTGTTTTTGGTTTAGGAATCAACGTTTCTTCAACTCGTCTCATTTTGGGACAAGGACAGGATTTCGATGGAAGAATGGTTAAAGCCTTTGCCAGCTTCGTTGTAGGAAGTTCTGGAGATGAGGGACTCCTCATCGGTTTTGTAATCTTCATTATCTTGATTGCCGTACAGGCCTTTGTTATCACTAAGGGTGCTTCCCGCGTTGCAGAAGTTGCCGCTCGATTTACCTTGGATGCCATGCCCATGAAGCAGGCTGCTGTTGAGGCAGAGTATAATTCTGGTGCCATTACCGAAGAAGAAGCTCGCAAGCGAAAAATGGATGTTCAGCGGGAAGCTGACTTTTATGGAGCCATGGACGGTGCTTCAAAATTTGTTTCTGGAAACGTAAAGGTTGGTATCTTCATTACCGTGGTTAACTTGGTGGTGGGTCTTATCTTTGGAATGGTTCTACGAAATGAGGCCTTTGGTACAGCCATCAAGACATATGCATCCTTTACCATTGGTGACGGTCTTTTGTCCCAGTTGCCTTCCTTGTTGGTATCCTTTGCCACTGGTATTATCGTAACTCGTTCTGCCTCTGATCAAACCTTGGGTATTGACGTGCGAAAGCAGTTCTCTCAAAGTGCTTGGATTTACTATGTTGCCGGTGGAACCATGGCCATCATTGGTATTTTCCCAGGGTTCCCTTGGTACGTATTGATTCCTCTTGGTGGTGCTCTTGGATTTTTGGGTTATAAGCTTCAGAGTATGCAGAAGGTTGCAGAAATTGAAAAGAAGTTGGCGGAAAAGGCTGGTGCTGCTCAATCAAGTGCTCCTTCAGGAGATGCCAATACTGTTACACCTCCAGATCCCTTGTCCTTGGAATTGGGCTATGCCCTTGTTCCCTTGGTAGATAAAGAAAAAGGTGCAGAATTATTAGATCGAGTACAACTTATTCGTCGAGAAATGGCCTTTGATATGGGTGTAAACCTTCCAAAAATTCGCATCATGGACAATATTCGTCTGGATTCCAGTGAATACTGTTTCAAAATAAAGGGTGTTACTGCTGGTAGTGCCCGCATCAAGATGGGATGGTTTTTGTGCATCAACTCTGGTGGTGTTACAGAGGAGGTTCCTGGCGAAAAGACGGTGGAACCAGCCTTTGGTTTGCCAGCCGTATGGGTATCACAGGAAAATCGTGACCGAGCCGAGCGAGCTGGTTATGCTGTAGTTGATCCTCCAACTATGATTGCTACCCACTTAACAGAAATCATCAAGCGGCGAGCCGATGAGCTTCTCGGTCGTCAGGAAGTTCAGATTCTCATCGATACCTTAAAAAAGGATTACCCTGCTGTTGTTGACGAAGTTATGCAAAACTTCAAGCTTGGTGAAATTGTTAAGGTGTTGCAGGGACTTTTGCGAGAACAGGTGGCCATTCGAAACTTGGTTGTTATTTTGGAAACCTTGGCAGATTACGGTGGCGTTACTAAAAAAACAGATGTTTTGGTAGAACGTGTTCGTCAGGCTCTCGGTCGACAGATTTGTCTCCAATATGCTGATCCCAATGGTGTACTCCACGTACTGACTGTTTCCCAGTCCTTCTTGGAAACCTTGTTGGAAAGCAAGGCCGATACTGTAGATGGACCTGTTGCCATGTTGGATCCCGTTACTCATCGTAAGTGGATTTCTGCGGTAAGTAATGCCATTGCTACTGCTCGAAACCAAGGCTATGGTTTCCCAGTCATTCTCTGTCCAGAAACAGTTCGTAGCTTGGTTAAAAATAGCATTGAGCGAGAGTTACCTGGTGTTGTGGTGCTTTCATCTGCTGAAATAACGAACGATATAAGACTCGAATCATTAGGAGGAATAGACGTTGAGTAAAACTGCAAAAGTAAGACCTCGTACTGAGATTGCTCCTACATATAAAGAATGCATTGCAAGAATTCGTGAGCAATGGGGTGATGACTACAATATCGTGGAAAAAAGGCAGACAACCATGCCTAAGTTTTGGGGTATGGGGTCAAAGCCTGCTGTGGAGGTGGTTTACACCGTTGTAGATAATGCTGCAATTCGGGAAAAAATGCAGGAAGTGAATGTACGTCCAACCAACTCTCCCAGTGGTGGCAATTCTCAGCGAGAAAAAGAAGAGAATTTGCGTATCCTCATTGATGCTTTGGGTAAGTCAGCCCCCAATCCCAATGGAAGTTTATTTCCTCAAACTGACCTTAGTGCCCTCACTAAAAAAATTGAGGAATTAAGTTCAGCCATTTCAAATCTTCCTACAACACAACAATCAATTCCTGTAATCAAGAAGATTGAGGAAATGCTGGAAGAAAATGAGTTTACCCCTACTTATATCAGAAAAATTTCTGAGCGTATTCGTTCAGAGTTTTCTCTGGATGAACTGAATGATGAAGAAAAGGTAGAAGCAAAGGTGGTTGAGTGGATTGGACAGTCAATCGAATTATTCCCACCTTTGGAATTGGTTCGTAAACCAACTGTTTTGATTCTGGTGGGACCAACTGGAGTAGGAAAAACTACCACTATAGCTAAGATGGCCGCAAAGTATCGACTGGGTAGTATGGATTTAAATCTGAGAATGGTTTCCATAGACCATTTCCGAATTGCAGCCCAGGAGCAGTTGAAAATTTACGGTGGACACATGGATATTCCCACTACAGCTGCCTCTTCTGCCAAAGATATTGCAGATTTACTCAAATTTGATGGAAATAAATTAGATATCATGCTCATTGACACCATCGGTCTGAGCCCCCATGATTACGAAACCATTGGAAAAATGCGTGCTTTGCTTGATATTCCCAATTGCAAGCCCGATGTTTTTCTGGCAATTTCAGCTTCTACTAAGGCAAGCGATTTGCGAGATATTTTTCGTAATTATGAAACTTTTGAATATGAAGGTATTATTGTTACCAAATTTGATGAAACAAATCATGTAGGTAATATTCTTAGTATTTTACAGGAAAAAAGAAAACCTGTGGCGTTTATTTCTTCTGGACAGGTTGTTCCACGAGACTTTGAAGAAGCAAGTGTACTTAGGTTTTTGACTAAACTCACCGACTTTAAACTAGATATAGATTCTCTAAAGAGAAAATTTCCCTCACTGTCTATGGATAAGGTTGAAGAAGAGGACCAAAAAGCAGATGGAGGAGCCCTATAAATGGAAAATCAAGCCTCAGAATTAAAAATGCTAATGAAAGAACATAGTGGTAAGCAACATAGACCACGAATTATTGCAGTAACCAGTGGAAAGGGTGGAGTAGGAAAAACAAATATTTCCATCAATATGGCTATTGCTTATGCCCAAATTGGTAAAAAGGTTTTGCTCATTGACGGTGATCTTGGTATGGCCAACGTAAATGTATTGTTGAACGTTGTTCCTCAATACAATCTTTTACATGTTGTAAACCAAGAAAAGCGAATGGAAGAGATTATCACTGACACGGAGTTTGGCATTAAATTCATTGCTGGTGCCAATGGATTTTCTCAAATTGCAAATCTTTCTGAGAGTGAGCTTGAATATTTTATTCAAGAGTTGAATACATTGAATTCCTTTGATATTATCATAATTGATACATCAGCTGGAATTGCAAACAATGTGTTGCAATTGGTTGCTGCTGCAGATGAAGTGTTTATCGTTACTACTCCAGAACCAACCGCAATTACCGATGCTTATGGCATTATCAAGATCATTACAACAGAAATTTCTGTTCACCGAGAAATGAAGTTGCAGCTTCTTGTTAATCGTGTTCATTCTGGGGATGAGGGAAAGAGAATTGCAGATAGAATTATCAATATTGCAAGCCAATTCTTGAACTATAAAATAGAATATTTGGGCTTTATATATGATGATCCTGCAGTGTCTATGTCTGTTATTCGTCAAAAACCATTTATGGAAGTATTGCCTTCATCAAAGCCCTCTGTTTGTATTAAACATATTGTTGGACGTGTTGAAAAAATGGAATTCCATGGGTCTGATGGTGTTACCGGTTTCTTGAGGAAATTTCTTTCAAAAAAATAGTTTGTGCTATCAAGATTCCAGCTGGCTTGCTCTTTTCTTATAACTTGACCTTATAGGTTTTTTGTCTTAAAATGTGTATTGGAGGACTCTATGACTAAACCCAATTACATAATTATTCCCGTATGCATTGGGTTTATCCTATCCTTCATTATAGGGCTTTTATCCAGTGTATCATTTGGTGTTGTATTACTTCGTGCCCTGTTTTTTGCCGTCTTGTTTGGGGTCTTAGGATTTGGTATTGGAATTGTGTTCCGACGTTTCCTTTTAGAGTCCTCTGACTTAGATGGTGGAAGTGATGTATCTGGTGGAGCCCGTCAAGGTTCTGTTGTAGATTTATCTATAGGTGATGAACCTTTAGAAGAAGATGAAAATGGTCCAGATTTCTATGTGAGAAAAGATATTTCTAGTTCTGGTCATGTACAACATTCTGAAAAAAATTCTGTTGATAATTCCCAAGCAACAGAACTTGCTAAAACAGCAAATGTAATGGGTGGTGACGCTTCTCAGTCTCAATTCAAGCCAATTACCTTGGGTGCATCGACAGCAGTAGCTTCCCGAGAGGGGAGTGGTGCTCTACCAGGAACTTCGGTAAGTCGTGATGATGATATATTGCCAGAAATTGGTGATTTATCAATGATTGGTTCCACTGAAGAGGAGGTAGCTCCTGCAGTAGAAATGGATATTCCCATCGCTAATGGAATGGAAACAAGTCAAGGTAGGAGTAATGCAGGGACATCATCTGATTCCCATACCATTGCACAGGCTATAAGAACGGTTTTAGCACGAGACAGCTAATATAAGGGTGTGGAGGAATGGCTGTTATAACAATAGATGACAAATCAGAAGATGAACTTTGGAAAGAGTTCAAAAAAACTCGCTCTCCTGAGTTGCGGGATGCTTTTATCCGTAAATATATGCCTCTTGTCAAGTACGTTGCTGGTAAGGTTGCCACTGGTATGCCCGGCAATGTAGAATTTGATGATTTGGTAGGCTTTGGTCAGTTTGGCCTTTTAGATGCAATCAATAAGTACGATCCTGCAAAAAACGTAAAATTCAAGACATATGCTGTAACTCGTATTCGTGGTTCAATGATTGATGAGTTGCGTGTTTTAGATTGGGTTCCTCGTTCAGTACGACAGAAAGCTCGTGAGATAGAAGATGCTATTGTTGAAGTAGAGTCTCGTCTGGGACGGCCTGCTACAGATGCAGAGATTGCAGATTCTATGGGTATGAGTGAAGAGGAATTTCAGCAGGTGGTAATGAGAGTTTCTGGTATCAGTATGTTGTCCTTGGATGATGTATGGTATCCTGGAGATGATTCTGACAGAATTCCTATTGGAGATAGTATTGAATCTCCTGCCAGCTACAATCCAGATGTAATTGTTGAACGAGAAGAAATTCGCCGTGTTATTAGCGAATCAATCAAGGAACTTCCTGAAAAAGAGAAAATGGTTCTTGTTTTATATTATCATGAGGATTTAACTTTTAAAGAAATTGGTCAGGTCCTCAATGTAAGTGAATCTCGTATTTCCCAGTTGCATTCAAAGGCAAATCTTCGTTTAAGATCAAGGCTGACTAATATTAGAAAAGGTATTATGTAGGAGACGCCAGTGGTTAGGTTGGATAAGGTTCGCAGTGATTTACAAAAACTTTTGGATAAAGAGCAGGCTCTACAATGTGTAGAGGTGCGGGCAGATACTCTTGATGAAGCTTTAGCTGATGCTGCTGTTCAATTGGGAACTCGGGTGGCTTATCTTGAATATGAGGTGCTAGAAAAAGGATTTTCTGGCTTTGCAGGTTTAGCACGTCAACCTTGGTGTATTCGAGTTTACGAAAATGAGTCAGCTGTTTCTAAGAAAGCAAAAGCAACTGTTAAGTCGAGAGAAGGAGCAACTATATCTGAGGGAGTTGAAGAAGTTGCTCATAAGGATGGAGAATTCTTTGTTCGATATTTTGGTTCCGATATTTATCTGAAAGTTGTAGAACCAGAAGGCGATGGAAAGCCTGTTTCCTTCCAAGATGTTATGGGTAGGCTCCAGCGTTCCGATACGATTTCTCTGGAAAATGACAATATCAAAAAGTATGTAAAGAGTGGAACTGGCGGTGTGTACGAATCTGTAGGACTTTATCGTCATGATCCCTCTGCTGATGCGAGCTTTGTAATTGATGTGGCCATGGATGAAATGCAGGCTACCATTACTGCTATGGCTCCAGGAGTTGGTGGTGCTGAAATTATGGCAGATACTATTGCCAGTGCATTGTCCTCTCAGGGAATTGTGGCTGGTATCAATTTAACTAAGATTGATGAATTCATTGATCATCCTGTGTATGGCTTACCTTACGTCGTGGCTGAGGCAATTAAACCTCAGGATGGACGTGATGCTTACATTGAATATAATTTTGAAACCGATCGTTCTAAACTCAAGATGCAGGAATCTGAAACTGGTCAGATGAACTTTAAGGAATTGAACTTGATTCAAAACGTTGTTGAAGGACAACCTTTGGCAAAAAAGATTCCTGCAGAGCGGGGTAAGGGTGGAAAAACCATCTTTGGTCGTTATCTAGAAGCAAAAAATGGAAAGGATATAAATCTCCCCTTGGGAAAAAACGTTACAGTGGATTCCGACGGTCATACTATTCTTGCTGCAACTAATGGACAGGTTTTGCTCATTGGAGATAAAATCAACGTTGAGCCTGTAATGGAAATTGAGGGTGACGTATCTATCAAAACTGGTAACATTACCTTCTTGGGTACCGTTATTGTTAAGGGTAACGTTGACGACGGATTTAATATTAAGGCCTCTGGAAATATTGAGGTTTATGGAACAGTTGGTCGTTCCACTTTGATTGCAGATGGAAATATTATCGTTTCTCTGGGTATTATGGGGCGAGACGAAGGTGTAATTCAGGCGGGAAAATCTTTGTGGGCAAAATTTATCCAAAATACAACGGTTGCAGTAGAAGAATTTGTTATTGTAGCAGACGGTATTATCAATTCCAATGTTACCGCCCGAAAACGAATCTTGCTCCAAGGTAAGCGTGCAGCTATTATTGGTGGACATCTTTTCGCTACAGAAGAGATTAGTGCTAAGACTGTTGGTAGTAGCGGTGGTGGTAGTGAAACCATTTTGGAAGTTGGACTTGACCCTCAGTTAAAGCAGCGAATGACCTATATTTCCGATACCAAGAATGCTTTGGCAAAAGAGCTGGAAGAAAATGCTTTGAATATTCAAACTCTCGAAAATATGAAAAAGGTACGGCGTGCTTTGCCTCCAGAAAAAGAAGAGCAATATAGGTTATTGCAAATGCGTCGTAAAGAGATTGAAAACGAGACGGCACAATTGGAAGAAGAATTTGTGGATATTCAGAACAGATTGCGTGAGCTGAAGATTATTGGTAAGGTTTCTGTAGCTGGAACAGTTCATGCTGGTGCCAAGATTTTTGTACGAGATGTAAAGGATGAGATTCGTACCGATATTAAGAGCGTTACCTTCTTCTATGAGAATGGTTTCGTTCGTAGAGGAAAGTACGAAGCTCCAGATACCAATATTACAAAGCAGGTATTAGATGGCTATAGTTCCACTTGATTTGCAAGTGTTGTATTCGCAGCTTGAAACCGTCTCTAAGCGGGTGGCTCATCAACAGCAAGGTACACAATTAGCAAATGCTATTCAACAGGAAGCTCATGCTCAGCAAATGGCAGAGAAGAATTCTACCGTTCAGCAGTTGCAATCTGGTGAAGATGGAATTCAAAAGATTAAGGATAGGGCTTCTGGCGGGTCTTCTCAAGGTGGTTCGCGAAAAAAGCACCAAGAAGAAGAGGCTCAAGAACAAGCTCCAGAGCATATTGCCTTTCAAGATCCAAATCTCGGAAAACATATCGATATTTCAGGATAATACATGACTGCTGTAGCCGTGTGTCTCATCATCGGTCTTATCAATTTATTGTTATGGGCCGTGCTTTTTCTTCATTTCAAGAGTAAATATTCCTCTGAAAAGATTCTTGCAGATATAGCTGATGAATTGAATAAATTGATTCGTGATATCAATAAAGAAACAAATAATTGTGTTACTATTGTAAAAGATTGTAGAGCGAATCTCTTGAAACTCATTGACGAATCTAAACAATATATTGAAGAATCAAAAAAATATACAGATTTAAGCCACAAAAGTCTTGAGCGTAAGGCTAAAAGTATTCAAGTAATGGAAGCTATCAATAAGGAAGCTCCACCATCACGAAGACGAAGAACTTCCTATTCTGACTTAGCACCAGGTCTTGGTTTTTCTCGATCTCCCATTCAACAAGATTTATTTGAAAAATCTCCTATCGATGATGTATTACTGGCACGAGAAGAAGAGTACAAAACAGAAGTTATTCTTGATTCTTCCAATATGCAAGAAAAAAACGAGACTCAAGAAGAAACCTCTCCTGTGGAAGAAAGTTCAATGTCTGAACTGACTGTTCCAGAAATTAATATATCTGAATTTCAGTTGCCAGAAATTTCAAAGGCTCAAAAACAAGTGCTCGCCGAAAAGAGTTTACGAGATAGGGTGTTAGAACTCCACAGTGAAGGTTTTTCTCAGGAAGTGATTGCTTCTCGTTTAGATGTATCTTTAATCGAAGTTCAGCTCATTGTAGACATGTATGGACTTTAAAAAATATTTTTGAAAAAAAATTAATTTTTTTTCAAAAATATTTTTTAAAGTCCATACATGTCTACAATGAGCTGAACTTCGATTAAAGATACA
>JAGBXW010000105.1 GCA_017629095.1 Treponema sp.
ACTCATAGATAAGGCAAAAGCAGATGGACAAGCACAGCCCCTCACAAGAGCTATTCGAGAGGCTGTACATCACAACATCTTAAAAGATTACTTGGAACGTAAAGGAGGTGAGACTTTGAGTATCCTAACAGCAGAATACGATTATGCCACCGACATCGCAGTGAAGCAAGAAGAAGCCTATGCCATCGGGCTGGAACGTGGAATTGAACGTGGACGGCAGGAAGGCGTTGAACGTGGAGCTTACGAAAAGGCTCTAGAGACGGCTCAGTTAATGATCGGGTTGGGAATTCCACTAGAACAAGTTCAACTTTGTACAACCCTTCCCCTAGAAACAGTTCTGGAGCTGGCACAAGAACTATAATCAGCCCATTACCTTATCTAAAATAAAAATCCTCTTGGTTCACCGAGCCAAGAGGATTCCAATTTCCCATATCTAATTTATCGCTCCATCTTGCGATACACAGTCTTGTGGGGGCGATCTGCATCAGCACCAAGTTGCTTTCGTCTCCATTCAGCGTAGTCGCTCCAGTTACCTTCAAACCACATTACCTGGCTGTTGTTTTCAAAGGCCAAGATGTGGGTACAAATTCTGTCCAAGAACCAGCGATCGTGGCTTACGATAAGAGCACAACCAGCAAAATCTTCGATAGCATCTTCCAAGGCACGAATGGTTGCCACGTCTAAGTCGTTGGTGGGCTCGTCCAACAGCAACACGTTGGCTCCCTGCTTGAGCATCATAGCTAGGTTCAAGCGATTTCGTTCACCACCGGAAAGCACCCCAACCTTTTTCTGCTGATCGGCACCAGCAAAGTTAAACCAAGAACAATAAGCACGAGAGTTCACCTCACGAATGGCTCCATTAACAGGGCGACCTTTTTCATCCACTGCTCCTAGCTTAATAATGTCCAAGCCGTCGGAAAGCTGCTCCCACACGGTTTTATCGGGATTCAGCAGGCTTCGCATCTGGTCAACATAAACAAGCTTTACGGTTTCTCCCACACGAATGGAACCACCATCAGGCTTCTCTCCACCGGGAGTTCCGTCCAGCCGTCCCACAGTTTGCCCCGCAGCATCTGCAATGAGCTTGAACAAGGTGGTTTTTCCTGCACCGTTGGGACCAACAATTCCAACAACGGCACCAGCAGGCACATTAAAGGTAAGGTTATCAAAAAGGAGTCGGTCTCCAAAGCCCTTCTTCAAATCATTTGCTTCGATAACAACTCCACCAAGACGAGGACCAGCGGGAATAGAAATCTT
This sequence comes from Treponema sp., assembly GCA_017629095.1. Classification (GTDB taxonomy): domain Bacteria; phylum Spirochaetota; class Spirochaetia; order Treponematales; family Treponemataceae; genus Treponema_F. Next base: position 1,258 of record JAGBXW010000105.1, read on the forward strand.
TGTGTCCTTAATCTGAGCCTTCCCATCCTGGGCCAAAAGCTGCTCATACTTGGTGATATGCTCCTTGTGCTTGGCCTGGCGTCCCTTAGCACTCATGTGAATCCACTCCAGCTCCCGAGCCAGGGCCTTTCTTCGCTCGCTTTCACCCTTTTCTTCCTGGGCGAGACGCTTTTCTTTTTGCTCCAGCCAGCTAGAATAATTTCCCTTGAAGGGAATTCCTTCGCCACGGTCTAGCTCTAAAATCCAGCCCGCTACATTGTCCAAGAAGTAGCGGTCGTGGGTAATGGCGATAATGGTACCTTCGTACTGCTGCAAATGACGTTCAAGCCAAGCAACAGTTTCTGCGTCCAAGTGGTTGGTGGGTTCGTCTAACAGGAGGATGTCGGGCTTTTGCAAAAGCAATCGACACAGAGCCACACGGCGGCGCTCACCTCCAGACAACACGTCTACGCACTGATCTGGTGGCGGACAACGCAAGGCATCCATAGCCAGCTCCAAGCGAGAATCTAGGTTCCAGGCGTCAAGAGCGTCAAGCTTTTCTTGTACTGCAGCCTGCTGGTCGCACAACTTTTCTATGTCGGCATCAGGGTCACCAAAGGCTTCGTTTATGCGGTCAAATTCTGCCAGTAAGTCCGTAACCTCTTTTACACCCTCACTGACAATTTCCTTTACTGTTTTACCAGCTTCTAACTCAGGTTCCTGTTCAAGATAACCAATGGAATAACCAGGAGAAACTGCGGTTTCACCAGTAAAATCCGTGTCCACTCCAGCCAAAATCTTGAATAAGCTGGACTTACCAGAGCCGTTGGCACCAATAACACCAATCTTTGCTCCGTAATAATATGAAATGCTGATATCCTTCAGCACCGTCTTGGTTCCATAGGTACGAGAAACACGACTCATGGAATAAATAATTTTCTTGTCATCAACAGTTGTAGCCATGACCTAAGTATAGAGGAAATAGAGAGATATGTCGAGGGAGAACGTGACAATCCCACCATGAAGCAGGAAAGGTTGAAATAAAAGTTGTATCCCTTAAAAAGTCATGGTATATTTTAAATGAACCAATCACAGAACGGAGGTATTTGATGAACAAAAAACTATTTTTTATTTTATGGGTTTCTATTTTTTTTATTTCCTCTAGCATCGGTGCAGAAGAATGGAAGGTTTGTTTAGGTTCTTTTAGAAACAAAAAGAATGCAGAAACACGAGTGGAAGCATTAAAAAAAGGAGGTATACCTTCTTCTATAGTGCAACATAAAACGGGAGATGGCACTATTTTATATAGGGTTTTCTATGAGGAAAATTTTCAAAATCAAGCTTCTGCAAATCTCCACAAAGAATTGCTTTCAAATTATCCACCTATTAAAGCCCTCAAAATCAATGACATTTGGTTTTTGAAGGTAAAAGAAACGGAAAAAACCCCTCCCGCCCCTCCAGTTGTCCAACGGTCAGTTGCTCCCATTTCTGCACAACGGAGTCTCACTATAAAAGATAGTGACACTGGTGAACCTGTACCAGATGCAGATGTAAATATTGACGAAAAATGGCAGATGAAGTCAGACTCAGCAGGACAGGTTCCCATTCCAGTAGAAGTAGAAGATGGCATTCATACAGTACAGGTATCAAAAGCTGGTCAGTATATACCAACTCCAGGAGAATTTACCTTAGATGGCGGCCAAGTCGTATCTGCACCACAAATCTCTCTTCCTAAAGAAGTCGATTATAAAAGAATTAAAATCGTTCTGGACTGGGGAGAAGCCCCCAGCGATTTAGATGCCCATCTTTATGGAAAGAATGCCCATGTGTATTTTAACAATCAAAAAGCAAGCAACATGGAATTAGACCGAGATGACACCTCTAGCTATGGCCCAGAAACCCACACCATAAAAGAGCCTGCTCCCAATGATGTGTACAAATATTATGTTCACAATTATTCTGATAGTGACACCCCAGCCAGTTCCAGATTGTCTAACTCAGAAGCTCAAGTAAAGGTGTACATCGATAACGAGCTCAAAAAAACTTTTACAATACCCCCCAATCAAGAAGGCGTTATCTGGCATGTTTTTGATGTTGTAAACGGGAGAGAGATTGTCGAGCAAAACAAGATGGTATCTTCAATGAAATAAAAAAAGGGAGACAGCGTTTTAGCCGTCTCCCCTTTAACTTTCAATTTTACTGCATCTTGATAAATGTTACTGGCCCCAAATCCTCATCGTAAAATGTAATTGTGCCATTGTCTAATTCAACATCATACTTTGTGACACCATCATCGAAAGTGGCTTTATTGCCATGATAGGTATAGGTTCCCGACAAATCGCCACCGCCTAACACACTCATGCCAGTGAGGGTAAAGGTATAATCTTCTTTCACCTCTAAAGTCATGGCAGATATATAATATGTTGTTCCCCATAGCCCAACAAAGGGATTTGATGAAGAACTTTCCACTGGTTATTAAAGACAACTATTTTAAAATAAAAAAGGAAACAGCTTCATGCTGTCTCACAATCTAGTACAAGACTATTTTCTCGTTAGTCTCATACGTTTATCTGGAAGGTAATATGTGTCAGAACATTCCAAGATAAGCTCATTTCCATCTAAAGTTGCAGTCATAGTTACATTCTTTCCTTGCAAAGTCGCTTTTGCACCCTTGTCATAATAAACTCCTTGCAATAGCAAAAGAGAAGTTTCAGGAACAAGCGTATTTGGTCCGCTTTTCTCGGTACTTATGTTCATACCAAAAGAACCATCATCCTTCATAGTACAACTTACACTAAATTTTTCTTCCCAACCATTACCTAGGTCAGTCACAGTTTTACCAGAATAACTACCAACAAAAGGACTTTCCTTAAACAGATCACACCCCATTGTCATGGCAACAAGTACCAAAATTAATGATACGACACCAATCTTTTTCATCTGAACCTCCTATTAGTTCAATATATCTAATAACTACTTTATCGTACCTATACTGCACTGTCAATGTTTTAATTTAGGAAATAGTAAACGTGTACATAAAAATAATAAATTAAAGACAACTATTTTAAAATAAAAAAAGGAGACAGCGTTTTAGCCGTCTCCCCATTACAAAGATTAATCGATTTTGAATACGTGCAATTCCTCGGACAGAGCGTGAATGCTTTCCTTATTTTCCACTGCAAGTCCCTTTACACTCCTGACCGCGGCATTAATCTGAGAAGCTCCAGATGCCATGTCGTTCATGCTGGCGGTAATATCGTTAGTAAGCTCAATAAGGCGATGCATTTCGTTTACTACGATTTCGCTACCACGAAGCATTTCTTCGGAACCGTCACGAACTTCTTGAGTAACAACATTAATGTCCCTGATGGCTGCCAAAACTTCCTGGCTACCGGAATCCTGTTCCTGCATAGAAAGGTTCATTTCGCTACTCATTTGCAAGATTTCTTCGGATACCTTGTAAATGTTGTTAAACTGGTCTTCTACCGTGCGAGTAGCCTGAGACAAAGCGGTAATATCTCCACCCAAGCTCTTCAGTGTGGTAGTAATAGCCTTACCCTGCATACTAGATTCTTCTGCCAACTTACGGATTTCATCAGCAACAACGGCAAATCCCTGTCCAGCCTCACCAGCGTGGGCAGCCTCAATGGCAGCATTCATAGCCAACAAGTTGGTCTGGCTTGCAATATGCTGAATAATTCCAGAAGCCTCCATCAAACCACCAGAAGCATCACTAATCTTTCTGGTAACCTCGGTGGCATTTGACACTGCATCACGACCCTTGTTGGTGGCACTTGACAACACCTTGATTCTTTCGTCACTGCGTTCCAAAGTCTGAGAAATAGCGGCAATATTGGCTACCATTTCTTCTACAGAAGCAGATGATTGAGTAACACTAGAAGCCTGACGAATAACACTCTGATTCAGTTTCTTGATTGTTTCAATGATTTGGGTAACTGTAGCTGTAGTTTCTTCTACACTGGCAGCCTGAGTCAAAGACTCTCCCTTTACATTGGAGATAGTGTCGCTCATATGATGAATAGCATTCGCAGCATCTTCCATGTTGTGCACCAAGGTAGTACCTGTTTCTGCCAAGTTAAGAGAAGATTTCTGAACAGCATGCATTAACGAACGAAGATGCTCCATGGTGATGTTAAAATCTTGGAACATCTGTCCAACCTCATTGTGACTTGTCACTTTAAGGGTAGAAGTTAAGTCGCTTTCACGAACGATATGCAAAGCCTTGGAAGTCTGGAAAATTGGATCCAGCATAGAACGGCGGACAGTAATAACAAAGAAAATCACATTAGCAATTACAAGACCTGCAATTACAAACATCAAGACTTCAAGAAAATCCATCTTGTTGTTTAGCTCAAGGGTTTCTGCGTCCATACGATTGGTAATGGTAGAAACAAGTCCATCCAAGGGCTCAATGATTTTATCTGAGGTTCCCTGATAGGTGCTACTAGTAACAATTCTCAGTGCAAAGCTTGAAACAGATTCACCAGGTAAGATGGCTTCAGGTCCATCAACAAAAGCCCCCTTGCTCATGCTATCCATAGCCTGTACCTCAAGCACAGCCAACTCATTGGAATCTTCCAGAGCCCTCTCTACAATGGCCAACTCATCTCGAGTAAAACCAGAACGCTCCAGCAAAGACACCATGTCGATTCTTTCACCAGGATGCATATTTGCAGGTAAATTGCTAGGCCGTGGAGCTGTTCCAGAACGCCATCCCAAAATATTGTTATATTCGTCCAAGAAGGTTTTGCTACCACCGCTTACAATAAACATTCGACATGCTCTCGTCAAATCCTCTGAAGACTGCTTTACTTCAGTTGCCAAAAGCTGACACAATGTTGCCTTTGCTTGATCTTGCTCCAACTTATGCTGTGTGATTCGAACTTGAATCAACATAATCACCAGAAATGCCATCAATGTACAAATACTTACAACCTGCAAGGTAAAATTTGTCCTAAGTGACATTCCCCTTTTAATATCCATATCTTGTTTCATAGGTTCCATAAGGTATCCTCCACCCCCTTTATACATGTAATGAAAGCGAAATTATATTCCTAACTTACTTATTTGTAAATACTTAGATAAGCATTAGACAAAAATTATACCTTGAATACACGAATTTCATCAGAAAGATTTCTAATACTCTCCTTATTTTCCAAAGTTAGGGCCATAACATCTTGAACAGTTTTGTTCACTTGAGCAGTTCCCGCAGCCATTTCATTCATGCTACTGGTAATATTATTGGTAAGCTGGTTCAAATGCTCCATTTCTTGAGCCACGGTTACACTGCCCTCCAGCATTTCATCGGAGCCTTCTTTAACCTCCATAGTTACCGTATTTATCTGTTTGATAGCTTCCAGCACTTCTTTACTACCAGAATTCTGCTCTTGAATAGCATTATTCATTTCTATGCTCACCTGTTGGATTCGCTCGGAAATATTGTAAATTGCCCCGAACTTTTCTTCTACAGTGCGAGTAGATTCCGTCAAACTAGAAATGTCGCCACTGAGGGTTTTCAAGGTAGTCGTAATGGCCTTACCTTGAGTACGAGATTCCTCAGCCAATTTTCGGATTTCATCAGCAACAACGGCAAAGCCCTGACCTGCGTTACCAGCGTGGGCAGCTTCAATAGCGGCATTCATAGCCAGCAAGTTGGTCTGGCTTGCAATATGTTGAATAATACGAGAGGCTTCCAGCAAACCACCAGAAGCTTCGGTGATTTTTCTGGTAACATCGGTGGCATGGGTAACGGTATCACGACCGCTTGTGGTGGCAGAAGCTAATTCGTGAATCATAACATCATTTTTTTCCAAGGTAGAAGAAATAGCAGCAATATTTGCCAACATTTCTTCTACCGCAGCAGAAGATTCCCGTACGGCGGCAGACTGGTTTGTAATCTGGTCTCCCACCTTGTTTATGGTTTCAATGATAGTAGCCACCGTTTGGGCAGTATCATCTACACTAGAAGCCTGCACCAAGGACTTATCTTTTACAGCAGAAATATTGTCTCCCATTTGCTGCATGGTACTGGCGCTTTCTGTCATATTTTGCGCCAAATTGTCTCCCACATCGGAGAGTTTTTGAGAAGAAGATTGGATGGTGTAAATAAGATGACGAAGAGTTTGCATGGTGCTGTTAAAGTCACTAAACATCTTTCCTACTTCGTTATTTGATTTTACATCCAGCTCAACAGTTAAATCTCCAGAACTTACCACGCTCAGGGCACTTGATGTTTGGAGAATGGGAGACAATAAGGAACGCCTTAAAAAGGTAACGAAAATAATAATCTGAGCAACTACCAACAGGGTAATAACAAACATAATCGTTTGGTAAATGAACATATTTCTGTCTAGCACACGAGCTTCTTCTGCCATTCTCTGGGTAATATTTGCATTCAGTGTGTCTAGGGGACGAATAATTTGATGAGAAATGGAATTGTAGCTGTTATTGGTGAGAATCCGCAAGGCAAATTCCTGCACACTTTCACCAGGAATGGCCAATTGTGGCCCAGATACAATCTTGCCTGAGCGGATACTTTCCATGGCCTGGGCTTCGGTCTTTCCTAACCCATCGGACAAGGCAAGAGAGGTTTCTACGGTCACCAATTCTTCTTCTGTAAATCCAACTTGTTCTAGCAAATCCACCAGATTGATGGTTTCTCCTGGAAAAAGATTGTCTGCTAAATTGCTAGGACGAGGTGCACGACCAGACCGCCACGCAAGAATATCCTCATATTCATTGGAGTATATTTCATTACCGCCAGAAACCACAAACATGCGGCTATTGTTAGATAAATCCTCGGAACTTTGCCGCAACTCATTGGCAAGAAGCTGGCAAACACTTGTTTTTTCATGGGTATGTAAAATATCATTGATGGAAATACGCACCATTACAATCATCCCAATGAGACACACCATCATAAGAATGATTGCGGTGGATTGAACAATAAATCTCATCTTTATGGATGATTGTTTTTTTGATGCTCCCATACATACACCTCTGTTTAAAAGCTTATAACACAAAAAATTCTAACGATACCTATACAATCTAGTATATTAGAACAAATTTGAATTGTAAATCTTTTTTTACGGAGTAGTTTCCAGTGGTTACAGCATAGGAGCTTTCAATTAATCTGTGGCCTTATAGAGACTCCAAGTATTTTTTCCCTTTGTTTTTGCAGAATACAATGCCTGATCTGCATATTCATACAAGGTTGTGTACTCATAGTTTGCTTGAGATGCAAAAACTACCCCAATACTTGCTGTTACCGCAAAGCAGCTCTCTTTGTAGTTGTATTCAAAACAACACCGTGATAACAAGGCAGAAACACATCTATTTACCGTTTCAACAGACATCATACCAGGAGCATAAATACAGAATTCATCACCTCCTAAACGAGCCATAACGTCCTTATCTCTAAATACAGATCGTATGATTTGGGCTACATCTCGGAGTACCTTGTCTCCTTCGGGATGTCCGAACCGATCATTTACCAGCTTAAAATTGTCCAAGTCTAGGATGAAAAATGCTCCATCTTGATTTTTATTGAACAAGAACTCTCGCATTCTTTTTTCTGCAGCAGAGCGATTGTTCAAATTGGTAAGCATGTCTGTAGTTGCGGCCACTACAAGCTGAGTTTTTTCCTGCACTACATCTTCTACATTGAACAAATCTACATATACGAGCAAATCACCTGTAGCTACATCAGTAATACAGGTATCACGAACTTCTATCCAAATCCAATCCCCACTATGGGCTGCAAGGGCTTCTATTTCTCGGGCATTTGCAGTGGAGCAAAAAGACTGAATGAATTCTTTTCTCATTCTCACCTGTAATGCGTTCACCTTTAACTGCAACTTTTTTGCGATATCAAGATACACCACATCTCTTCGCAGTTGCTCTTGATCGTCAGGATGAACACACATTTCGATGTAATGATTTATCATCTCAGAATATTTAGCACGAATCGGACTTGAGGTATAAGAATTAAATACAGGATGCATCTGCTCAATCTTATCCTTAGTGGCATTATAGGAATAGCTACAAAGTGCTTTTTCCTGAATACTGCTACGAAAATCCTTTTCAAGCTGCAAGTCATTTTTTAAATCTACAGCATGAAGTTTCTGGCCTTCTTCACGACAGCGGAACAAAAGGATAATATAACCACCAATCAGCACCATAAAATCTTTAATGAGCATTTCCAAGTAAAAAAACTGTAAATGATCGTCAACTTCGTGAAATTCAAAAAGTATGGAGGTAGACATTTTAGTTGCAATCAAAAAGGTGAGGCCAGCAGTATACATATAAACCACCAACATCAAGTTTTTCTCCATTTTGTAAGTAATGGAACGCAATTCTCGCATGGGAATAAAACGTATCCAAACAAAAACAAGAGAAGATGAAAGAACCGTAACGAGAGAAAAAATAAAGACTCTATAATCTGCACCAGAAAGATAGAAAGGTAACTCAGGCCATAACAAGCCTGATGCTGCCAAAGCAAGACTATAGGTACCAGAATAGTTAATGAGAAAAGCTCCGAGAAGAAACACATACACTCGGAAGGGATTTTTTGAAACACAAAATACTTCTAGTACAATGGCTAAAGGAACAAAGAACATGATAACATAGGGCAGATTTTTGTCCACCATAGTTTCCATGGTAGTAGCAATAACACCATTCACTACTCCAAACAAGATTGGAAAAAAAAGACCACTACGAACATTAGCTATAATTTTTTTGACAAAATGGAACGAAATAACAGTAAAAAATATAGAAGTCAAAAAAAGCCATGGTAAACTTGAAAACAAGTCCATGAGGATTTTAAAAAAACTATCCAAAATTACTCTCCCACCTATGTAGTATAACACGCATAATTTCAAATGTCTATTTTTATAATCTTTTCTTGACTAAAAAATATTTTTCATTACAATTTTTTAACATAACAGTAACGGAATCCAGTGGAAATCTGGAGCGGTCCCGCCACTGTAAGCAGAAAAGTGACACAAATGCCATTGCCCCGCAGGTGAGAAGGCGTGCCACTAGTGCAGTTTGAACACTTTGCAAGCTGACACATTCTGCAAGCCAGGAGACGACTGTTACATCTCACTCTTTTCATACCTTCCCGAGGAGGACAGTATGGCTACTAGAAATTTATTCTCAGCCCTAGTTACAGTATTCACACAGAATTTTATTGCACCACCCCCATGATGAATGAAAAGTTTTCCCATTCAACTTAAATTCAATTTACAAGGAGTGCAATATGAAGCGTTTTGTTTTACCAGTAATTATTTTAGTTTTTCTTTTTTCTTCTTGCGGCCAGACCACAGGTTCTGGAGTATCCACCATTACCGATGAGCCTAGGACTTGGGTTTATCTTGATGGCTACGAGTACAGGTCTGATTATTCGGAAACACTTATTTTTTCCTGTCCCGCTACTGATATTACGAGTTACACCATAACTTATAACAATACCCCCTCTCAGGTTCTTGAGTACAAGATGCTGGATGATGAACATGGTGTAAACCTTCTTGTTAAGAATACTAATCACAAGAACTACACCTCCTCACAACATCCAGATTACAACGACTCTACAACTGAATCCCATGTGTGTTATTCTTTAATGTGGCTGGGAGAAGTGTCTGAATCTTCCTTAAAAATGGCCTCATTTTACCGTGAGATAGAAGGGAAAGGTACAGCTTGTTTCAAAAATGAAGCTGATGCCAAAGAACAGCTAGATACCTTCTTTGCGGCTTACAACTCTGACTTTAGACGTTAATTTTACGGTGATGTGGGGGAAGCCTTGAGCTTCCCCTCTTTATTAAAGAGGCTATTCCATGAACAGCAAGTTCTTTTTTCTTATTCAGTGTTTGATTTTTTTCTTTTTGTTATTTTCCTTTCCACTCCCTGCAGAAAGCTGGTACTGGTGGCTCGATGATGATTTTAACATGGGGTCTGGTAGGCAGATTATCTATGAAAATTCTAAAAATAACCTGCAAGATAAAACACCTTCAACAGACCCATCCCAAGAACCCGCCCAAGATGTTCCATCCCATCACCCTCCTCTGGAGCAACCGCAACAAAAGGACGAGGATGATTCTCCGTCAACATCCCTCCCCAAGAAAAAACCCCAGCCAACTCAAACCAGTCCACGGGTAGGTTTTTACACCGATGTACGATCATTTTTGGAGCACAAAGGATTCTCCTTCTCCTACAGCAACGACAACCTTTCTTACGAAGGTGTTTCCGACAATCACATTCGAGTATACATTGATGATGTTCTGGCAACGGACAGAAACTGGGGATGGTTCGACTGGTCTACCTTGAACATGTCCCTAGTTGACCGCATTGAAATCGATCCCAACACACCCTACGGAATCTGTATGTACATTTACACCAAAACAACGGAAGGTGCTCGATTCACATTATATTCCAAGTCTTTCCGTGACTCCGTAAACGATACATTTGGAGCTTCCTTGACTGCAGGAAAAACTTTCTCTTTTGGTGTTGGAGACAAGGCTTCCACCCTGGCAGTGAGGGTAGATGCTTCTTGGCAAGATTCAGCTGGAAACTTTGGGACTCATGCAATGAGACCATTTTTAGGGTGGGTTCCCTACACAGACAAGCGGGAAGGATTCGATGCGACCTTAATGACTGCAGGATTTCGTTCGGACTGGAGCTCAGCTCTTTTAGATGCCTCCCTGAGCTACAATCTTACTAATGAAGAAGCCTATAACAAGTCACGGTTTCAAGGGAAATATTTCCACATTGACAAAACTACCATTGAACGTCACAGCCTCGCTGCTTCTGCTGCCTCTAACTTTCAAGATTTTTCTATTGCACTGAAACCAACTTTTTCGTATGTTGACGTTACTAACATGGTTACTTCTGGAAATTGGTCACAAGTTGATACGTGGCCCATCTTTGACATGCACATCCCAGTTCACCTTGCTTATCGTGGACTAGGAGTGACCTATTCACCTTCCTTCGCTTGGACAGATTCCCTTGAAGGATTTGATCCAAAGGCACCAACCTTTGTACAAGGACATGACTTACTTTTTACCTATCAATCTTCTTTTGACGTGGACGCTTCCATAGGCTTCATATCTTACTTCCACACAAAACCTATATTCGATTGGGTAGGAACCCTTTCCTACACCCCAACTTTTAATGACTTTAAACTCACCATCCTTGCCAATAAATTTGCCTTTCCACCCACCTTCCAACAAATGTGGTGGAAAGATTCACCCCCTGACTTACCAGTTACCAGCGGCTACCGTTTCTCTGTAGGTCTTTCTTGGCAAAACTACGTTTCTGGGGAAATGTATTTTGGAAGAAATTACGATAAGGTGAAGTGGCTCGCTGAGAAAAATCGCTTTGGTTCTGCTGGTGGTTCCTTGGTGTATGGAGGAAAACTTGCTCTTTCAACTGCAAATCGCTTCAACTATGTTGTCCTTGGAGCTGATTACCACTGGCAAAATGGTGTTTTTTATAAGGCCGTCTCTGGGAAGGATTTTGACCCAATCCCTAATATTCCCAATCATACGGTATCTGCATATGCCCAGTTTTCCTACGCTGGTTTAGAAATATCACCATCGTTACTGTGGCACTCTTCCGTCAACCTAGACTTTGAAAATTGGCGGAAAAGTTTATCCCGATTTCAAGTTGATTTGGCGCTCTCCTACAGTTTTTCTGATTTAAATCTTTCTCTTGTGATGTGCAATCTCCTTGATGCCACCTTCATCGGGTATCAAGAACAAGTTTATGAGCCATTTTCAATAAAAGCAAGTGTATCCATTACCATGTGAAGGTAATTGTTCCACCGCTACACTCCAAAACTAAAAACCACGGGCATTGATTTTTTGGTCAATGCCTAAACTTTCATAATATATTTATTATTTTTTTTCTAATCCGTGCTATAATCAGAATACAAATCGTTAACAAAAGCGAAATGCTTTTAAGGAGGTTATGATGTCAAAAAAAATTATTGCAATGGGCCTTTCATTGCTTCTGACACTTTCTGTTTTTAGTAATGTAGCAGAGCCAGTGGCAAAAGTTTCCCAAGGATTAGAAGATTTTTCTGTCCAGCTTTTTGATGTAATTCCCAATGTTGCCATGCAGCAAGGAGTTTGGCCAGAAGCATGGATTGGCAAGATTTTCCCCAGTGTTCCCCCCCACTTTGGAGTTGGTTTGTCTTTTGGTGCTGCTGAGCTCCCTATAGCAGGTTTGAACAAGGCTTTATCTGTACTGAATGAGGTTGCAGGGGCAACTGGAGCAAGTCTTCCCACATTAGAAGATAACCTAGTATTCCCCACCTTCACTGCAGATGCACGAGTGGGAGGTGTATTCCTTCCCTTTGATATTGGTATGAGCTTCATGCGTCTTCCAAACCTGGAGTTTGATAACATTACATTCGACTTCCTAGCTATTGGAGGTTCTTTGCGATATGCAATTCTCGAAGATAAGATAATTATTCCTGCCGTCTCTGTGGGAATGGGATTTATGTACAACAAGGGCTTTGTACAGGTAAAAGTGGAAGATTCAGCCTATGTTCGCAGTGATTTCCAGACAACAAGTATCTTCTTTGAAGCACAAGTATCAAAGAAAATCCTGTTCTTGGTTCCCTTCTTAGGATTTAGAGGCCTTATTGCCGAATCCACCAACGACTGGGAATGGCAATACAATGTAGCCTTCGAAGGATACAACCTGGGACAGGTAGAAAAAGGAACCGTTACAAGAGGCTTTGGAGACCGTTTCCACCCACAAATCTTTGGTGGTATTGGCTTTGATGTCTTCATGTTCCATGCAAACCTCAGTGCATCTTATGATTTTGTAAGCTCCATTTGGGGTGCTAACTTAGGCTTACGATTCCAGATGTAACAAGGATTTTATCTTGTAAAAGGGGGCAAGTTTTCCACTTGTCCTCTTTTTTTGCTATTTTTCAAGAGATTGTCCATAAATATAATCCAAAGTTTAAAACAAATCTGAATGGGAGCCTATTCTCGTTAATTCCAAGATAAGAAGATCTTCAATTTTTTGATAGATGAGAAGCCAATCACCTTCTATATGTAGCTCTCGGTGGTTTTTCCAGTTTCCCTTTAACTCATGATCACACAGGAGGCGGGGAGCTCCAAGTCTTTCGCTAAGCATCTAACTATCTCATCCAACTTCGAAATATCCTTTCCCCGTTTCATTGCCAGTTTATATTCTTTCTTGAACTTAGTCGTCCAAACAATCTTATATTTATCTTCCACCTCTCTCATCTCTTCAACTCCATCAAGGCATCTTCTACATTTTCATAAACCTTTACCTTGTCTAGGTTCTTCAAGATTTTTTCGCCTTCTTTCATGGCACGAATTGTGGCTCGATTCGGTTTGTCTAAGCCAATCTTAAAAGGAATCTCCCATTCCCGAATAACCTTCTTAGAAAAAATAGTAAACAGAGTAGAAACCGAAACCCCAATTTGATCGCAGAATTCTGTAAGTTGTCTTTTGTCTTCATCATCCAAAGTTACTGTAATGTTTGCCATATTCTCACCTCTCAAAATCGAATTACACTGATATACACAGTATACCTGTGTAAAACTGTGAAGTCAATCTTATTTTCCCTTTGACAGATACTGTAACTAAGGGTATTCTGATGTAAGGAGAAAGCCATGAGAAAATGTTTCCAACAAAGTAGCTTCTGTATTTTTTTGATTTTGCTGATTTACAGCCCTGTGCTGTTCACCAGTTGTGCCACCTCTATTCGTTTTCCTGTAGAACGCCCCGCAGAAATCGATTCCAAAGGAGCCACTTCCATTGCAATCCTGCCCTTTTCCTCTGGTAACATAAACCGATTTTACTACAATTACAGTAGCGACTCAAAAGTCATCGCAAATTATATTCAGGAAGAATTTCAAAAAAGAATCCTTCGGTCAGGTTATTTCACCCTTGTTTCAGCTCAGGGGCTTTCAAAACAGAGCCCAACAACAACTCCCGCCTATGATTTGTATATTCACGGAAATATTTACAACCTTTCTAATGAGATTGAAAAAATTCTTTTGAAATCGGAAGATAATAAAAAAAAGCAATATCTTTATAAACGGAAAGTTACCCTTTCGGTAAAATACGAGGTGGTCTATTCCAGTACAAATGAAATTCTGTATTCCACCACCCAGCACATAGAAGAAGAAAGCTCAGAATATGTGACCCCCCGAGAAGTACCATCTTTCTTTTCCCTTATTTCGTCAGATTTAAGCGGTAGAATCAACACCATTGCAAAAAAGCTCATGCCCTATACCACCACAAGGCACCTTTCTTTGCTTAAGACCAAGACCAAAGAGCCAGAAATAAAAGAAGCTTTGGCCACAGCCCACAAGCTAACAAAACAAGGCTTGTACCCTCTGGCACAATCTGCATTTATGACGCTGTATGAACAGCAGGGAATTTTTGAAGCAGGCTACAATGCAGCCCTTCTTCTGGAAGCCACAGGCCAACTACAGAAGGCAGAAGAACTCATGAGCCAAATCTTTGTTGCCACAAATAACAAGAAGGTAGAAAAAGCTTTGAAAGAAATTCAAAAAGAAATCCGCTATGCACAACGCCTTCACTACCAGAAACAAGCACGTAAGGCAGCTACAGAAAAAACAAAAACCTCCGAGAAATAGTCCCGGAGGTTTTAGCTAAAGGTTAAACTTTATCTTTTAATCAACCGATTCAAGCGGTTTACAAAGTCAGCAGGATTCTTCAACTCAGCACCGTCTACCAGCAAAGCCTGATCAAGCAGCACGTTGGACAAATCCTCGATATAAGCTGCATCGTCGCAATCCTTCAAGCTGGCAACAATGGGGTGATCTCCATTTACTTCCAAAATGGGTTTTACTTCCCCAAAGCCCGTACGTCCCATGGCTCGCATCATTCGTTCCATCTGCAAGGAGGGATCATCCTCATCCACAACGATACAAGAAGGTGAATCAGCAAGACGCTTAGAAAGGTGAACATCTTTTACCCGCTCCCCCAATGCATTCTTGATTTTTTCTACGATGGGCTTGAATTCCTTCTCTTTCTTTTCGGCCTCATCCTTGTCCACTCCCAGCTCTTCATCACTACCAGCTCGGTTTACAGACTTAAGATCATACTCCTTGTACTTGCCTAAGCCAGGAATAACCAAGTCATCAATGTCATCAGCCATAATCAGAACTTCAAAGCCCTTCTTTTTGTAGGCCTCCAACAAAGGAGATGAACGCAGGGTCTTTTCGTCAGTACCAGTGATGTAATAGATAGCCTTTTGCTCAGGTTTCATTCGCTGAACATAATCTGCAAAACTGGTCCAGTGAATGTTTCCGTTTTCTTCATCGGTGCCTTCTGGTGCGGTAGACTTAAAGCGAACAATTTCTGCAATGTCGTCCTTGTTGGCAAAGTCTGAGAACAAGCCTTCTTTCATGGGACGATTGAACTGGGACACAAATTGATTCCATTTTTCCAGCTTCTTTCGCTCTTCTTCTTCCAGCTTATCAATTCCGCCAGCTTCACGAGCAGCCTTTCGTGCCTTTTCTGCAGCCTCTCCCATTTTCTTAAACTCACCTAAGAGCTTTTTCACAGACTGAGACTTGATTGACTCCAGGATACGATTCTGCTGCAAAATCTCGCGGCTTACGTTCAAGGGCAAGTCTTCGCTATCGATGATACCACGCACAAAGCGCAAGTATGCAGGCAACAATTCACGGTCATCATCAGTAATGAAAACACGCTTTACGTAAAGCTTGAGGCCGCTCTTGTAATCTGCATGATACATATCAAAGGGAGCCTGCTCAGGAACATAGAACAAGGTGGTATATTCCTGGGTTCCTTCGGCGTGAGTATGAACGTACATCAAAGGTGGAGTACCATCGTGGGAGAAGGTCTTGTAAAAGTCGTTGTAATCTTCTGCAGTAAGCTTGGACTTAGGTCGCTTCCACAAGGCACTGGCACTGTTGATTTGATCAACCTTATCTTCCTTGCCTGTAACAGCGCCCTTGTCGTCATACTGATTCTGGCTGTAGTGCAGGTAAATAGGGAAGGCAATGTGGTCACTGTACCGCTTTACCAATTCTTCCACCTTCCAGCGGCTGGCATATTCCTTGCTTTCATCGTTCAAGGTCATAACAATGGCAGTACCGTGGGCACCTTCACCATCAAAATGGTATTTCTTGGCTTCTTCTCCATCAAGGGCCACACCTTCCATCTCGTAGGAACTAGTTCCATCGCTGGACCAGTGGAACAGAGTATCAGTGGCAGCCTTGCGAGTATACACATCAATGCGAGAAGCGGCCATAAATGCAGAATAGAAGCCTACACCAAACTGACCGATAAGGGCGGAATCCTTCTTTGCATCAGAGGTAAGGCGCTCCAAAAAGGCCTTTGTTCCAGAGCGAGCAATGGTTCCCAGGTTTGTGGTCAGTTCATCACCGTCCATACCGATTCCTGTGTCACGAACCACCAACACACCAGTATCTTCCTCAAAGCTAATGTCAATGCGAGGATCAAAGACAACGCCCTTGTAGGCATCGTCAGAGAGGGTCAGGTACTTGAGCTTGTCCAGCGCGTCGGAAGCGTTGGAAACAATCTCCCGCAAAAAAATGTCCTTGTTGGAATACAAGGAATGGATGATGAGGGTCAGAAGCTGGTTTACTTCTGTCTGAAACTGATAGGTTGCCATCTGTTTCTCCTGTGTAAATTACTAAAAAGATTAAAGATTTTCTATTTAATAATGTAATAATTCCCGGCAAAATTGGCAAGAGGAAGCACGTTTCAAGAATATTGACGAATCCTTTAACCAGTAGAATTCGTGATGATAAAATAGATTTCCAAGATCTTATGTGCGTCGAGTTATCTTGGCAATACGATAAAACTCAGCCTTATCTTCATACATTAGCCGTTCTGCCTCTGCCAGCAAGGACATCAGTTGGGTACCTGGATTCTGTTTCCAAGCAGCACCTATGGCCAAGGTTATCTGATGTTCTTTAAGTAATTCTTTTAATTGAGAAAGCTTATGCTGAAACATAACTTGCACAATTTGCGGAGGAAACATCTCGTAGTCTGAGGAACAGAACACTACCACAAACTCATCACCACCAAGACGAAACATTTGTTCATGAGGATACACCTCTTTCAGCACCGAGGCAACTTGCAACAAAAGTTTATCTCCCGCCTGATGACCTTCCGTATCGTTGATTCGTTTTAAGCCTGTAACATCGCAATAAACAAATCCAACAGACTCTTCCACAGTGAGTTTTGTCAAGGTATCCATAAAAAATCTACGGTTTCCCATTCTCGTTAACTCATCGTTATAACTGAGATGCAATAAGTCTTTCTGCAAGTTTCGCTGACGTAGCAAAGCAAGCACAAAATATCCCATCATTTGCAGCAGGTTTACCGTGTAATCCAACATATCTCCAGGAGGATTATCTACACCATAAAAACCGAAGGGAATCCCCTCTTCAAACAGGGGAACAGTTATGAATGAAGAAACATGTTGCACCTTAAGGGTATCGTATTGAAGTGGATCCGATTCTCGGATTTCTTCCAAATCCTTGATAATGGTTATCTTACCTTCAGAAAAATCTTGATACCATTTGGAACAAAACTCCGCTGGCAAATCCTGAAGATTTTCTTTTTCTTCAGTTACCCCTTCTCGTACCCACTCATAGGTATTGTCGTCATTACCACGTTCATTTTTTTCAAAAATATAGACTCGGTCAGCTTTCAGCACCTTTCCCAAGTAAGATAATATGACATTCAAGGAATCATCTGCAATAACATGGGACATGGCAATACGCAGCCCTTCATTTACAAGAGTTTCCATGTGTTGATAATTTAGGAATTTATTTCTCTCAAGCATGTCCATAAATCACTTGCACCATTCAAATATCAAATTAACTTGATTTATTATACATTTTTCTTTAACTCTATCAATAGTAAAAAAATCCTTGTGCTGCGGTTACGACAGAAATTCCCCCTCCACTAGCGAACCACTTCATCACCTGATATAATTACACTAAGGAGATTCCATGATTGTAACCACATTTGCAGACTGCCAGCGATATGCTAACATTTCATCCAAACTGAAAAAAGCCTTTGATTGGCTCAATTCCCATGACTTGCTAAACCTGCCCCAAGGGCGCACTGATATCCATGGAGACGAAATTTATATCAATCGGTCCAGTTTTACTTCCAAAAGCCGAGAAGATGCCAGATGGGAAATCCACCATCATTACTTGGATATTCAGATGGTCCTCGTGGGACAAGAACAGATGGATGTAACACCAGCAAGCCTCACCTCTCCAGCAGAAGAATACAATGCCACCACTGACTACCAGCAAGTTCAGACCAAGGATAACCACCCATACCAAACAATTCTCATGGTTCCTGGCCAGATGACCATCGTATTCCCCGAAGATGCCCACCGCCCCGCCATTCACGGAGATGGCATTACAGCCAGCCCCATGGAAAAAGCCGTGGTCAAGATTCGCATAGATTAACGGTGTAGCCAGTTCAAGGCTGAGAAAAATACAAGGTTCCCAACAATAGCTGCTACCAATCTCGTAGCTGGCGGCGAATAATAGAGCTGATTGCTTCCGCCAGCTGAGAGCCATGGGTTATTCGCACAAAATTCTTGCCGTAAATCATGCCGGCACTTTGTAGGTTGTAGTCTAAGCCCATAAAAACAGCCACTACCTTTATGCCCTTTTTCTTCAGCTCCTGCACTTCACATTGGGCATCCGTAATGCCATCCCTGCCAGAATATTCCTGATATAAGGACAGGGCACACTCGTCGTTGGGGGCTGCATCGGTAAGCACCACCAAAAGCCGCCGCTCCATGGGAGACTTTTCCATTAATTTTCCTACAGCCCGCAAAGCCAAGCCGTCACGATTCCAGCCTTCTGCCTGATAACAAAAAAGATTGTCGTTGGTACCGCCAGCATCATACCGCCGCAACTTCTGCATAACCGTGTAGGTTCGGAAGCTGTTAAAGGCATGAACTTGCACTGGGACTCCGCACTGACTGAGACTTTCCGCAATGATATAGCCTTGGGCAGCCAACACTTCTTGCCGAGAAGACTGGGAATGAGAAGCATCCATCAAAATATCCACAGAAAAAATTGGCTCAGGATATTCTTGGCTCCGAAAGAAAATACGGTTATCCTCCAGATATTGACTGCGCCACACCTTGGTACAATTCAGTTTTCCACAAGAAGACTTTATCTTGTCACGAGGTACTTGTACCGTCAGCTGATTTTTCAGCTTGTCTCGCAGTCGAATGATAGCATTATCGTAGGCAGCCCTATTTTCCTGATAATGACTGCGATTCAGCTGATATTGCTGGGAGCCAGTCTGGGCTCCTGCAAAATACAAGTGGTTGTTTTTGTGCATATCCTGGCAAATTTCTTTTTCCAGCTGAATTCTCTCTTCTTGAGAAAAAATCTGGGGGCCAAATTTTTTTTCCAACTCCCTAAGGGTTTCTTCATCTAATTTACTAGAACCACCAGTCCACAAGCTCCCCGAAGAAGAACCTCGTTTTGAATTAAACTCCTGCCCCCCAACATCACGGGCACGAAACATTCGTCCTGGAACCTGCCGCCGTCGCTTGAATATTTTTTCCAAAGCAGATGGCTTCTTTTTTCGTGGAGTCTTTTGACACTGCCCCAAATTCACCCGAAAATATTTTTTTATAACTTCACGATATGCTTCAATGATGTAATCTGTGTCCCATTCCCCCTTGAACCGCAATGCTTGTAAAAGCTTTGCATCTTTGGGAACGAGAAAGGGCTTTTTCCCCAGATTTTCCATGCACCATGCAGTCTGAAAATGAACAAGACGGTCAGTTTCCACCAACCAGGCAGACATACCAATCATTTTTTGGCAGTGCTCCCGTCGTAAAGCTTCAAGAACAGGCCGCAGAGGTAATTCCCTTTCATACACCACCTGCTCCAAAGCCAACCACAAAAGCCCGTCATAGATTGTTTCCTGTACCGTTCCTTCAAAACTATCAAACAAGGCTGAGAGTTTTTCCCATTCTAGCCACTTGTACACCAACCCGATTATCATGTTGAGATAAAAATTTGCTTCTCCTCCATGGTCAAAGGAGAGGAAATGAGGCTCTATCTGATAATTTTCCGCAGCTGACCACAAAATATTTTTGGCACGCCGTTGCTGGGCTGGAGATGCATTCATGGTAAAATCCTAAGCATTCTGTGGAACAGAAGAATTTCTTTCAAAAATGGCGTCCACGGTAAGGCCTTGTGGAATCCGCCCCCGAATAATATCCTGCAAAAGGGAGCGTTCAAATTCATCACTGGATTTGTTGGTTATCCCCATATCAAGGGCAATCCAAGGTTCTATCCCCATCTTCATAAGTTGCACGCTATCAAGCAGGCCCCGTAAATCCAGCAACCGGGAAGAAATCTCTGAGTTTGCAGTTTTTTTCTGAATATCCACAAAGACTCTGGCCAAATCCGCAGCAAAACTCACTTTCAGCTCAGGAGTTTCATTTCTCAAAAGTCGCACCAAGGCATCGGAAGCAATATCTGGCATTAGGATTACCACAAAGCGGGAAGCTAGGGCCTCATTCAAGTCACGGGTTCCTGCATAGCCTTGGTTCATAGTGGCAATAAATCGAGTAGCAGGATGCATAGTTAGCCGCTGGTAACCTGGCACATCAATCACTCGCCGAAAATCCAACAGAGCGTGCAGCACAGCCAAAGCTTCATTCTTGGCCATGTTAATTTCATCCAACACTCCAAAGCCACCAACACTGGCACAATGGTACACTGGTCCTGGCCGAAACTGCACCTCTCCGTTACGAAAGGTGTCTGTTCCAATCAAGGAATCGGCATCAGTATTAACATGGCAAGAAATATCCCAAATGGGACGCCCAAAGACAGCAGCTAAATTTTCTGCCAGCACGTTTTTTCCAGAAGCCTTTTGTCCCACCAACAACAGATTCTGCCCACAAAGCAAGGCAGCTGCAGCCTGCTCCCAAATCCGTGGCCCAAAATACTTGTACCGTGGCTTTGGAATACGTGAATCATCCTCTAAGCCATGAGCAGCCCGAAAATCCCTTATACCCTGTATAATCTGGGGAGAAACTCCCTCTTCCTGTAAAAACTGAAACACAACAAGCCCTACCTTTACTGGGTTACAATCGGATTTAGTAAACATAAATTCAATTCTTCAATCTTTTTAAATTCTTTATCAGCTGTAATCAGTGGCATATTATATGAAATGGCTGTTGCAGCAACAATTGCATCTGGTAATTTTATTTTATAAAATCGCCTCAGATAAATTGCTTGGTTCTTTATTTCATTATCAAAATATAAAATCTTACAATTCGACAACAACTCCTTGATTATAACTTGTTCTTGTTCCGTAATTCGTGGAAAAGAAAGTAATTCCATTTCTGTAATTACAGATACACCAAGAGAGTTATCTGTAAAAGATTTCATACAGGGATTACCTGCAAGCAGATATATGATTGCATTTGTATCTGCTATAAAATTAATCCCATTCACTACGCATTTTCCTCTGAAGTTCTAAACCATCACCTAGGTCTATTGTTCCAAAATATTTATCCATACTTCTCTCAACGGCTACGTCTGAAATTCGTTGCTCGTATCGGTATAAAATGAAAGTAATCATTTCAGCAATCTCATCTAAACACTCTTCTGGAACAGCCTTAATTTGTTCCAAAATAGTTTCATAGCTCATTTCATGCCCCCTATCATTATTATATCCTATTTATCCCATGTTGGTGAATAAAAAAACCGATGCCACCACTGGGATGACACCGGCCTTCATCTGGCTAAAGCCAGCCCACCAACAGGCAGGCTAGACAAATAGCTTATTTATACAGCTCGATGAGCCGCTGCAAGTGTTCGTAACGAGCCTTTGCAACATCCTCGCTCTTCTTGAACAAGGCTTCTGCACGCTCTGGGAACTTGCGAGCAAGAGCTGAGTAACGAGTTTCGTTGCTCAAGAACTCACGATAGCTTCCGTCTCCAGCCTTGGAAGTAAGGGTGAAGGGGTTCTTTCCTTCGGCCTTCAAGGCGGGGTTGAAGCTGAACAAGTTCCAATAACCAGACTTAACAGCATTCTTCAAGGTATCCTGACAATGGCGCATACCACCAGAAATACCATGGATCTCACAAGGTGAGTAGGCAATGATTACAGATGGTCCCTGATACTCTTCTGCCTCTACGATAGCCTTCATTGTCTGAGCAGGATTTGCTCCAAGACCAATCTGTGCTACGTAAACATATCCATAGCTCATGGCGATATCGGCCAAAGACTTCTTGCCAACAGCCTTACCAGAAGCGGCAAACTGACAAATCTCACCAATGTTAGAAGCCTTAGAAGCCTGTCCACCAGTGTTGGAGTACATTTCGGTATCGAATACCAAGATGTTTACGTCTTCGCCAGAAGCAATAACGTGGTCCAAACCACCGAATCCGATGTCGTAGGCCCATCCGTCACCACCCATAATCCAGGTAGACTTCTTGCCCAAGTAGTCCTTGCTTTCCAAGATTTCCTTGGCAGTGGCACAACCGCACTTCTCCAACTCTGCAATCAATGCATTTGTAGGAGCAACGTTTGCACGGGTATTGTTCTTTGTTTCCATGAACTTGGCAATAGCATCCTTGAGGGAAGCAGAAGCCTCGTTTCCAGCAGCCAAAGTTTCCAACTTAGCAATCAGGCCGTCACGGAGGTACTTCTGAGCCAAGTGGATACCCAATCCGTATTCAGCGTTATCCTCGAACAAGGAGTTAGACCAAGCTGGTCCCTTCTTTGTATCCTTGTTGATGGTGTAAGGACAGGTAGCAGCAGGTCCACCCCAGATGGAGGAACAACCTGTAGCATTTGCAATGTACATCTGCTCACCAAAGAGCTGTGTGGTAAGGCGGGAATATGCAGTTTCGGCACAACCAGCACAAGCACCAGAGAACTCCAACAGAGGCTGTACAAACTGAGATCCCTTGGGAGTCAGCTCGTTGATACCAGCATCGTCCTTCTTGCTAACGTTAGCCACCAAGTAGTCCCAAACAGGCTGCAAGGGCAATTCCTGTGCCTGAGGTACCATTTCGATAGCGTCGGTAGGACAAACGGTGATACATTCGCAACAACCAGTACAATCCAAAGCAGAAACGCTGAGGGTATACTTGTATTTTCCAGCCTTGGGCTTAAGATCCATAACTTCCAAGTTGGAAGGACCAGCCTGAACTTCTTCGTCACTCAACAAGAATGGACGAATTGTGGCATGAGAACAAACGAATGCACAGTTGTTACACTGAATACACTTTTCAGCAGTCCAGTGAGGAACAGTAACAGCAGTTCCACGTTTTTCGTAGGCAGAAGCACCCAATTCAAACTGACCATTTGCATAGTCAACAAAGGCAGAAACAGGCAAGCTGTCGCCGTCCATCAAGTTTACGGTATCCATGATGCTTTCAACCATCTTGATGGTCTTGGCCTCACCCTTCAATACCTTCTTCTCTACGTTATCTGTTGCATTTGCCCAGTCAGCAGGAACAACAACTTCGTGAATAGCATTGCAACCAGCATCAATAGCCTGGCAGTTCATGTCTACAACGTTCTGTCCCTTGCGAGCAAACTTTGCAATAACCTTTTCTTTCATGTGGCCCAAAGCTTCTTCTACTGGCAACACGTTGGCCAACTTGAAGAATGCAGACTGGAGAACGGTACTGGTGCGCTTGCCCAATCCGATTTCGGTGGCAATCTTCACTGCATCAACGGTATATACCTTGATGTTGTTCTTGGCAATGTACTGCTTTGCATCAGCATGGAGGTGCTGGCCTAATTCTTCGTCAGACCACTGACAGTTAATCAAGAACTTTCCGCCTGGCTTAACGTCCTGAACCATCTTGTATCCCTTGATGATGTAGGACTGGTTGTGACAGGCCACCAAGTCAGCCTGGCTAACGTAGTAGGCACTGCGAATGTGATGATCGCCAAAGCGCAGGT
The DNA here is from genome assembly GCA_017629095.1 of Treponema sp. Classification (GTDB taxonomy): domain Bacteria; phylum Spirochaetota; class Spirochaetia; order Treponematales; family Treponemataceae; genus Treponema_F. The sequence goes on from JAGBXW010000105.1 coordinate 25,251, forward strand.
GGGAAATGGTAATACCACCAGTCTTCTTGGAGTCATACTGGAAGTAAGCCTGAATATACTTGTCGGTGTAGTCACCGATGATTTTTGTGGAGTCCTTGTTGGCACCAACAGTTCCGTCTCCACCGATACCCCAGAATTTACATTCAACAGTTCCTTCTGCTGCGGTAATGGGAGCAGGCTTAACCTCTGGCAAGCTGAGGTTGGTAACATCGTCCACGATACCAACGGTAAAGCGAGGCTTGGGAGCATCCTTTTCCAATTCCTTGTAAATAGCGAATACGCTGGAAGGAGGAGTGTCCTTGGAGCTCAAGCCGTAGCGACCACCAACCAATACGATGTCGTTGAGTTTTGCTTCCCACAAAGTAGTGGCAACGTCCAAGAAGAGAGGCTCACCCAGAGAACCGGGCTCTTTAGTTCTATCAAGAACAGCCACCTTCTTTACAGTCTTAGGCAGCACCTTCAAGAAGGCTTCAGAAACCCATGGGCGATAGAGGCGAACCTTAATCAGACCAACCTTCTCTCCACGAGCATTCAAGTAGTCAATAACTTCTTCAGAAACGTCACAGATGGAACCCATGGCCACGATTACGCGGTCGGCATCTTCTGCACCATAGTAATTGAACAAGTCATAATTTGTACCCAACTTTACGTTAATCTTTGCCATGTACTTACGTACAACTTCTGGCAATGCGTTGTAAACGGGGTTGCAAGCCTCACGATGCTGGAAGAAGACGTCTCCGTTTTCGTGGGAACCGCGCATTACAGGATGGTTGGGGTTCAAGGAGTTATCACGGAAAGCCTTCAAGGCATCCATGTTCATCATTTCTTTTAGGTCAGCATAATCCCAGGTCTCAATCTTCTGAATCTCGTGGGATGTGCGGAATCCGTCAAAAAAGTTCAGGAAGGGAACACGACCTTCCAATGCTGCCAAGTGGGCAACAGGAGCCAAGTCCATGATTTCCTGGGCATTTGATTCTGCCAACATGGCAAAACCAGTCTGACGACAGGCGTATACGTCGGAATGATCACCGAAGATACTCAAAGCCTGAGTTGCAACGGTTCGGGCAGAAACATGGAATACACCAGGCAACTGCTCACCAGCAATCTTATACATGTTAGGAATCATCAACAAGAGACCCTGAGATGCGGTGAAAGTTGTAGTCATAGCACCGGCAGCCAATGAACCGTGAACTGTTCCTGCAGCTCCAGCCTCTGACTGCATTTCCACAACCTTTGTTTCGGTTCCGTAAATGTTCTTCAAACCGTTTGCTGACCACTGGTCAACAAAATCAGCCATTGGTGATGATGGAGTAATAGGGTAAATGCCTGCCACTTCTGTAAATGCATATGCAACGTGGGATGCAGCCTGATTTCCATCCATCGAATGTTTTTCTCTGGACATATAGCCTCCTAATTGAATTTATACCTAAACTAGATAATTAGTAGGATACACCGACTAGCCAATTATTTCAAGGGAAAAACGAAATCTACAATATTTTTTTATCTATAAATTTTAAATATTAAATTTTTCCCAGACTTTTTGTGGTAGCCCTTTTGTGAACATTAAAAATTTATAAAATCCGGGATTTATATTGTAAAAAAAGCAGGGAAAAATAATAATATACATATTATGAAACGGAATTCATCTAAGAGCATTACATATCTTTGTATTTATATACTGTTTTTTATTGTTTTTATTACCAGTAGCTTTTCTCAAACAGAAAATTCCCAACAGACAAAAACAAGGCCCTCTATAGCCTTAGTTTTAGGAGGAGGGGGTGCTAAGGGCTTTGGGATTATTCCTGTCTTAGAAGTAATAGAGGAATTAGGAATTCCAATCGATATGGTAATCGGAAATAGTATAGGAGCAATTGTAGGAGGCCTGTACTCCATCGGCTATACTCCGGCAGAAATTCATCAAATAACAGATGACATAAACTGGGCCAGTATTTTTTCAGACAGAACAGAATCTCCCTTAGAATCCTTGCTTGAATCAAGAAGCATAGCATCTTCTCCTTTTTCTATAAAATTTAAGAAGGATTTTTCTATTGAAACAAACGGTGGCTTTTCCTCAGGCCAAAATGCCCACCTCTTATTCAAACAATTATCCGTAAAGATTCCTTCCTACATCGATTTTGATAGCCTTCCCATTCCCTTCCGAGCAACAGCGGTAAATCTCGTCACAGGAAAATTAGAGTTGATTGGCAGCGGAGACCTTGCAGAAGCGCTTCGCAGCAGCATGAGTATACCTGGCGTATTCCAGCCCTTTCCCATTGACGATAAACTCTATGTAGACGGATTTGTGCGCAACAACCTCCCCATTCAACAAGCAAGAGACATGGGCTACGATATCATCATTTCAGTATCGTTAGATAGGGCATTAAAAGATAACTCAGAAGATTTTGCCAGTACTCCATTTAGTACATTACTCCAAGTGGCCCTTATTGTTACAAGTGCGGGGAATCCAGAACAGCTCGAATTGGCCGATTTGGTGATTTATCCACCAGTGGATGACTATACCATGATGGATTTTCCCAAAGCACGAGAAATTTACGCAAAATCTGAAAAACAAAAAAACAAATATCGTACAGCCTTGGAAAAACTACTCCCTCTCATTTATCCCGACACAGAGGGCAAGAATACATCAAGTTTAAATACAAACCAGGCAGAACAAAGTATTTCTCATCACAATACAGAAAATATCACCCGTAATCATTTTTCTTTTACGCCGTCTCATCCTTTTTCAGAAGAAAAAGAAGGACTCTATGCAAGCATTCCATACATCGTGCCCAATCGTATTGTACTCTACGGTGCAGTAAAATCAGATGAAGCATTTATACATGAAGTATTTAAACGAATTAAAGGGAAATCCCTTACTCCAACAAATCTGAAATTTTTAGTAAATTCCATTTATAATACAGGAAATTATTCCTTAGTACTCCCACGAGTTGATGTGCGTCCTCAGCAAACTGTTATTGAAATACGGTTACAGCAAAAAGAAAAAGAAAATTGGATTATTATTCCCAATGCTACTTTTATGGGAACACTCACAGATGATTCTATTACAAAGCTCACCTTATCACTAGATTTACAATTCCGGGGATTAACGGGCACTGGTTCTGTAATGTCTTTTAAAACAACCGCTATTAACAACTTTGGAGCGTCTTGGTTATATCTCCAACCACTTGGCCCCCATGCCTATTTACAATTATCAGCCGCAGCCCACCTAGATCAAGAATTTATCACCTCAGGTTTTACCTCACGAACAATTACTGCTGACAAGTTTGCATATACAAACATCGATTTCTTGTGGGGACTTAAATTTAACGAAAAACATAAAATTCAAACAGGAGGCGCCATCTATTGGATTAATACAGAAGAAGTAAATAATCCTGACCTAGAAGCTCGATTTGAACTTTATCCAGATAGCATAGTAAATAGTGTAGCTCCATTAAATATACGCTATACCTTTTCTACCTTTGACACCCCCATCTTTCCCAACAAAGGCTTTTATGTTCGACTGGATTCCACAGGGGTGTTCCCCATTATGAACAAAAATGTTCCAGTGGCATTTAACATGACAAAGCTCGATTTTAGTGCTGCTATCCCTGTGGCTCCCAAATTCAGTTTGATTATAAATACTATGGCAGCCTCTGATCCAAGCTTACAGTTGGAACAAATTCCCAATTTGATTCCATTTTTTGGATTAACCTTGGGAGACAGAATGTTTTTTCCAAATATTTCTGGAAGCCAGAAATACGGTACACAAAAATTTGCAGCCCAAGCAGTATTACAATTCCAGCCTTGGGATGACATTACTGTAATAGGAGGCCAGCTTTTCTTTAACATCACAGGAACAGCAGGTATCATCGCAATGAATTACAAAGATTTTTCTACCGATGGTATAAACTGGAATGCTTCTATTGGGGCTGGCTTGCGTATCAATAAAACTTTTAGCGTTATGTTACGAGTGGGTTCAGGAACTACCCACCGAAAAGTTATGCCCTTTATCTCACTAGACATTGGAAGCATTCGATACTAATGAAAAGGAAAGAGCATGAAGCAAGAACTACAGCAAAAAGATTTTCCACAGGATTTCATTACATTTCAGGACATATCATTTGCCTATCCTCCAATCGAGGATGAGGAAGACTTGGCAGTAAAACCTATCTTTCAGCATTTTACTGCTACCCTCCCAGGGGGATTTGTTAGTTTGGTGGGGCCAAATGCTTCTGGCAAATCCACCTTTATGTTGCTGGCAGCAGGCAGACTTTTGCCCCAGCAGGGAAAGATTTTTTTGTTGGGAAAGAATACTTGCCAGATGACGGAAGAGGAACGAAGCCTTTTTGCCTCTTTCATTTATCAAAACATGGAATTTGATACAGAAGAGCCTGTTGCCCAGCTTTTAGAACAGGTGTATCGCAATGGAGCTTTTGAGGGAAATTGCCCACCGATTCAAAGCCACACACAGGACTTGCTGGAAGAAATTATAGAGGTACTGGAGCTTCAGGAATTAAAGGAAAAGCCCCTGAAAACCCTTTCCAAGGGGCAGATGCAACGGGTAATTTTAGCCTTTTCTCTATTGTACGGTAGCAAGAGTATTTTTATGGACGAGCCCTTGTTTGCACTGGAAAACAACCACAAGCACAAGATTTTAACCTACATCAAAAGCTACTGCCACCAGCTGGGAATTACTATTTATATTTCCATGCACGAGCTAGAGCTAAGCAGAATGTATCCAGATAATGTACTTTTGTTCTATCCCAATCGCGATATGGATTTTGGCTCCCCAGACGAGATACTGACACCCCAAGCCCTAGAAAAAGCATACGGAGTGCCAGCAGCCATGTTAAAGGATGCAGAAAGCCTTACCCGAAAAAACTTGCAGGAACAATACGAAAATCAGTCCTTGTAAGGATGATATTTTTCTACGTGGATTTTTCCGCCAGAAAGAGTTTGAAAGCCTGCAGGCTGTCCTTCTGGAACTGGTTCTAACAGGCCAGAAATTTCTAGGAGGATTCCCTGCAGGTTCCTAAGCTCATTTAACTCTGCTTCGGAAGCTTCAAGTCCATATTCCACTCCCTTGTTATCTACAAAACCTAGCCACGTATGGGGCTCATTTCCATACACACCAATTTGCCCCACTACAGTTACGGGCTCCAATTTGGCAGATTCCACCTTGTCCCTCCCACTAAAAGAAAAAAGAGAAAGGGAAAGCGCAACAAATACGACCGTCAGCGAACAAAATAGCTTCATTTTTGCCTCCTACTTTTTTCTGGGTTGAATCAACAGATACACTTTTTCACTGGAATTTACTGGACTACTAAAGGTCAACGCTAAACTGCCAGCAGAATTAGTATTACCTACTTTATGTAGCGTAAATCCATAAGGCCTCAAGTCCACACGGTTATTGGCATCTGTCTTCAATAAAATTGGGCGGACACTGTGCTCTCTCCCCAACTCATCTTCTGTCTTCACATTGAAGATATCAATGGCTTTCATTTTTCCATTAATGCCATCTACGCTTTTGTTAAAACTAGGAACAGTAGTAGATGGATTATCCAACACCAAAGCCTGAACATATTTTTCGAATACTAACTCAAAAGTTTCATTTTTTCCAAGTTTTTTTAAGGCCTGAGTAATGGCTTGTTGGTCAACATAATTATTAGTGGCAATTTCTTTGATTAACTGAGTTCCACCATAATTTCTGGCCAAGTAAGCACCAAAGGCATAGGCCCCAGCATAGGAAATCTGAACATGATTGCCACTAAGCCAATCAGTGAGACCAGAAAGATAATAATACTGACAAAGCCAAGGTAAGCGGGCAATGGGCGAATCTTTGTCCTCAATATTCAAATGCTGCTGAATCATGTCCTCACACACCATGGACATCATCTCGTTAGACCAAGTTTGGGAAACAAGCACCTCTGATTGCATTGTGGCAGACTCCATGGAATTCATAGTCTTTTCCCCAAAGTTAATCATGTGCTGAAACTCATGAGCCAAGGTGGAATACAACATTTGGGGAAACGCCGTTAAAAAATACGAGTCTACGTAGAAATATTTTCCTTCGTTGGTCAGGCCTATGGTGGCATCTCCACTAGTTTGAGCTGAAGAAGTGGTGTAGTAATCCTTTGCCCAGAAATAACCCAGTGTTCCAGATTGCTGCCCTGACTTGTAGTCCCCCTCAATGTCATAAACTACAATGTTGACCTTTGTACCAGTGTCGCTCACGGTAGAAATATCCACAATACCACGAGTATCAATCATTTTATCAGACTCTTTACCAAAAACATCCCGAATCTTGGAATATATATCGTCGAATTTTGTAGCTAAGTTTTGTGCGGCGTCGGTGTCCACTTTACTTCCAGAAGCAGTTGCCGAGGTGAAGTAGTCATTCACCACCCAAATATTACAATAGGCACCTGTTGCCCGTAGTGTTGCAGGACGCTTGGTGTAAGTAATCGTTCCCACCAACTTTGATTCAAGACTACTACCGCTACCAGACTTAGGCAAGTCCACCCACAAGTTTTTCTGAGTGCTACCAACAGTAGCCTTCAGTGGTAACACAGCTTTCATTGGTGTGGAGACATAGGGAAAAGATGATTCATCAGCAAAACGACCACCTTTATCAACGTCACCTCCAAGAACTGGTGGCACAAAATCTCTTGCAGGAGCAAAATCCTTACGAATAATACCTGAGCTAGTGATTCCTGAAACATCTTCTAAAGAATCAAGGTCAGAAAGTAGGTTTCTGTAAGACTCTGGATTCAAGGAGTTTGAAGCAAATTGATTTTCAGCAGAAAGAGTATTAGTAGATACAATATAGCGAGTAGAACGAGCAGGTAGAGTTTGAGAACTAAAGTTCATCTTAGCCATAAACACATCTACAGGCTGATTTACCTGTACATTTAATGTGCGAACATTATTAGGCAATTCAAACTGCACCTGAGTTCCATCATAAATGATTGATGTAGTACTACCACTCCAATCACTTTCTGACTGTGCCCCGAGTAAGGCAGCACCAACAGAACTCACAAAATTACAAGATGTAATGAAACAAAAAGCAAGGCATCCCAACAGTAAGGCTATTTTTTTGAACAACAACATATCCTGATTATACACTACGAATAACTGAGCGTCTAGGAAAAGTCTCACAAAGGAAGAGCTTTTTCCATGTCGATTTGTATCCGTTTTACCAGGCCTTCTCCCCAATAGTCGCAGAGGATTTCATAGGCTTCCGTTTGGAGCTCAGGTACCACAGAATGCTGTAACTGATGAAGATTATTTGCCACATAAAAGCGACACATCTTTCTGATGGAGGCTCGCTGTTCTTCTGTAAAAGGAGGATTCAAATCCTGCAAACAGGCAAAAAGCACGGTAAACACAGAGGCAGTGGAACAAACCTGCTCCCAGCGCTCCAATGAAGTAATTTTTGTGTTAGAGGAAATACCGGTGTTTACGGTATAGTTGTAAACCACATCGGGAATCCCCACATAGCGGCGGGCTCCGTGGGCAATAAGCAGATACAGCACCACATCCTCTGCCATGGTACAGTACATGGAAGGAATTTGCTCCAGTGCCTCCAGATACAAGCTACGACGAAGAAGCTTTCCCCACAAAAAATTATTGTGCTGTCGTTCCACCAAGGTGTTTTGTAAAATAGCTCCACCTTCTAGGGTTCCCACAAACACATTCTGTACCCGCCGCCGATTTGCTTCCAACACCTTTTCCAAGGCGGCCCCCTCTAGCTGGCAGCCCTCTTGAGCAAGAATCACCTGAGCTGAACCGTGAACAATATCTGCCTCAAGCTCCAGTGCCCTCTGGTACAAGGTGGCTAGGGCCGCGGAAGGAATACTATCGTCACTATCAAGGCAAAAGATATAGTCTCCACTGGCTGCCTCCACAGCAGTACGGCGAGCTTCTACTAGCCCAAGATTTTCTTCATGCAGAATATGACGCACTGGCCAGCGACTTGTTTGCTGGAATTGAGAGACAATTTGTGCTGAACTAAGCTGGTTCTCCTGGAATTTTGTGGCACAGGAAGCAGGACTGGCATCATCTACTACGATAATTTCCAGCCCCGCAGACTCCAAGCCCTGCTGAACCGCCACACTTTGGAGGCAGTTCAGCAAGATTGATTCTGTGCCATACACCGGAATACAGACGGAAATGGCGGGGATCATGAGGAAGTTTCTTCTTGTTTTATGTACTCATATCCAGAACCAGTAGAAGTTATGGATGGCTGATAATAAGAGCCATTCACATCTACCGTTTCAAAAGCAAGTGTTTCCAAATCTACCGTAATAATGCGAGATTTCTTTGTAATTTTTGCTTGAACGCCATCTTTGCTCATTGTAAAACCGGCATCTGCTATCACCAGTTTTTTAGGCATAATGGCAACAAACCCCTGTGGTCCATAAAAGACACTTGCGTCATTGCTAGAATCTGGGCCAGAGTACTCAACAGTTCCATCTGTTACAGCGTCGGTAGCATTGATACCTGAAATTGTTTGACTTGTGTCAGCAAGTCCTAAATACCCCTGAGAGCCAAAACTTGTATCTAAAGCTAGGGTATCAGGATTGATTTTTAATACAGCACCTAAACTATACGACTCTGTAGGAACACTCGTATCATACATCGTATCTATTGATACTCTACTCAGGAGTAAATACAAAGAACCTTCGTGGTAAATCATTTGACTTGAGGGAGGATTAGAACCAAATATCTCAGGCAACGTAAATGTTTTATTATCAAGAAACAGCGTAGCATTTTTCGTTCCATTGGAAGTATCTTCCAACTTGTAACTAGAAAATTGTACAACACCTAGAATAGGTGCATCTTCTCCCCCATCTTGAGTTTCTGCATAATTTGCAATATATGCAATATTATCATGTACAGCAAACCCCAAAGACTCTCCAGCAAAAAGTACATTAGCTTCACTATCCATAATATCTTTAGGATCACTTTCTGTATCAGACCAATATTTTACAGAACCACCATCACCAATTCCATATAAAATATCAGTAACATCATCATAAGAAAAAGCATAGAAAGGAGGAGCATTATAAAAGATTTCAGATGAAATATAGGAACCATCAGGTTGTAAATCATAACGAGAAGCTCCGTTTTGCCCATCAGTATACCAATATACGTTTCCCAAGTTATCAAAACACCATACTGGATATGGCCACTCCGTTGTGAGCAATGAAGTTTTTGCCTCATAATTCCCATAGGGAGCAATGTTTACACTAGAATTATCCCACATCAGTACGCCACTTACTCTGCCTAGGGCTACAGTTAGGCTATTATTACCTGCCACAACTTCGTGACTTTCCGAATTGCCAATCCACACAAGGTTGTTTCCTGCTTGAACCGTCAAATGTAACGTAACAGAAATACCTACCGGAATATTTTCAAAAGAAAAGGTTGCCTTTGCCAAAGCACCAGAATCTACTGTAACACTGGTGTCCGTAGAATAATCTCCAGATAAAACGCCTGTTACAGTATAGCTTGTTCCACTAGTGATACTTCTAAAAGAAGCAACACTGCGAATCTCCTTGGCTAGAACCTCCCCCAGTGTAAAGGAAACACTTCCCACCTTGTTTTCCATGAGCTGAACATTGTTACAAGCTATCAAGCAAAAACTAAATACAAGCAACAAAAAACAACAGAACTTTTTCATTCTCCCTCCCTAACAATTCTCCATGAAAATGAAATACACATCGAGCACAACTTTATAGCAGTTTAGATTGTAACACATATAATTTGAACTCACAACAATTTAGATCAAAAAAGAGAGAACATGAGGAGGACAGTTAAATGAGAGGTATGATTTTATCAACAAGGTTTAATTCACTAAGATTTTATGGAAAAATCAATCCAAGACGGGCATACGATGTTCCATCACCACAGCTCTCAGTATATCATTTATCTTAACTTGATATCCTTTGCCATAGTTTTTTAAAACAGCTAGTAAATCAGCATCAATACGAATAGTAACACTTTGTTTCACAGGCTTCACCGTATAATATTTAAGTCGAGCCTTAGAAAAATCTGTAGTCTGGGGAATATCAGTGTAGTCAACAGGATAAGAATTCAAATCCTTCAGTTCCTGAAGTTGTTCATCGGAAAGTTTGCAAGTAGTTTTCATAAGCCTTTTTCTCCAAAGGATCAAGTCCCCGAGCGGAAATGAGTCGATGCCTCAGTTTTCCATCAGAACATCGCTCCGTATAAAAAACAGTGACAATAGCAATACCGTTGATTGTTCCAAAACCTTGAAAACGTTCTTCTTCCAAGGTTGAATGACTTTCATCAGGAATTTCAACAAACCAAGGATCATGAAACACCTTGGAGGCTGTCTCAAAACTAAGATGATGCTTATTTTTGTTGAGAATGTCCTTTTCACTGTCCCATTCACAGCAATCATCAGAACTATAAACAGTCACTACCTAAGTATATAATAGCAATACTTATTTGTAAATACAATTCTGTAAGCAAATAGTATCCTAATCCCTCCCCCTAAAACTTATATTTCCAAGACAGGGGAATTGCTAGATAGGTGGAACGAAGAGCGGCTACAGAGGTGGAGGTGAGCCATTGGTGCAGATCAATCCTCACGCCGGCGATAATCTGATGTTTTTCGTTCTCAAAGATAAAACGAGGATGAATAGTGAGGTTCCAAGGATTTCGCCAGTCATCTTCATTGAGGAATTCGGTAAAATATTTTAGGTCAATCTTAAAGTCCAGATCTTCAACGATTTCAAAGATAACCACGCCACCTGCATAAAAAGGATTTTGCTCAGAATGGTACAAGGCAGCTTCTAAATCAGCTCCAAAGGTAAAGCGCCACAGTCGATATGTTCCACTAAAATTGATGATATGGCTGGTGTCGTAACGGTCATTCCACTGAACAATAGGATTACTCAGGATTTTTCGCCAGTCCCCATAACCATTAGCCGTCCCAATGGCATAACCATTGTAGGTGTAGCCTCCGCTAATGTAGAGATTTTCCACCCCAACAAAGCTAGCAAATATGCTGAAGGAAGAAGCATCCCCCTTGTAATTAAGCCCAACATTAAAGCTATCCATATTTACGTTGGCACCAAAGTTCATTTTAAGGGAAATATCTCCATTCTCTACCCCAAGCTGAGGCACATTTACCCCAAGGGTAACGGGGCCCCACACAAAGCTAGTGCCAAAATATTTTTTTCCATACCAGCCATTGGGAGTAAACTCGTTGAACACGTTCATAAATGAAGCAGGCAAGGCCATATAAAAATTATTACCAAAAACCATTTCCACATGCTTGTTGGGCCGAAACCACACATTGGCCTTAACCGGGCTCCCCACCAAGGTGTAATCTTTATACTGATAGTCGTTGGCTAAATCCAGCCGATATTCTGCTTGGGCTCCAAAATAAGTCATGTTGATAAGACCAAAGGCGGTATTATACAAACCACCAAAGCCACTTGACTTTTCCCCAGTGTTCTGTCCATTGTCCTGAAGTTCGTAAAGTCCTTCGGTACCGAACTTGTTGTATACCTCATAGGTTTGAGAAAAAGCCTGACTGCCCATCCCCACTACAAAAAAAATAGCAACTATCCACAGTAGTCTTTTCACAGGAAAACTCCTTTTTTGTAAAGCTACAGTAAACGATAGTTGCCAGTTCTGCTAAAAGCAAATGCTATAAATTGATTTAAAATTGATTTAAACTCTTGCAAAACTCTATTGAGGCGGGGTTATTTTCACAATTATATGAAAAGGGCAAAAAAAAAGCCTGGCTGCTACCTACTTTCCCGCGAATGCAGTATCATCGGCGTTGGAGGGCTTAACTTCCGTGTTCGGGATGGGAACGGGTGTGACACCTCTACCATGGCTACCAAGCAAGAATGAATA
>JAGBXW010000106.1 GCA_017629095.1 Treponema sp.
TATGAATTACTCATAAAATTATAAGTGTGAATTGCAAAAAAAACAACTTTTTTTTGCTTTTTTCTTTTCTTATCTGGAGGAACTGTGGCTAAAGAAGAAGCTATTGAAGTCGAAGGAATTGTTCGGGAAGCATTGCCAAATACAATGTTCAGGGTTGAATTGCAGAACAAGCACATCATTCTTGCTCACTTGTCAGGAAAGATGCGCAAACACTACATCAGAATTGTGCCTGGAGACAGTGTAAAGGTTGCCCTTTCTCCCTACGACTTAAACCGAGGCCGTATCATTTTCCGCGAACGGTAAAACGATAAAACATGGTGTGGCCCAGCCCTCCATGTTTTACTCCTTCCCACCTCCTGTTTTTGCACCTGGCTTAATAATATACTTAATTGATCCAAGAGCCTTTGAGGCTCCACCTACAATTGCCCACAGGGACAAGATTGGCCCAATGGGAAAAAATATCAAAGAAATTTTAAAAAAGGTTAAGCCCAGAAAGCAGGTAACGGCACCACCCAACAAGGAGGAAAAAGCCTCACCACGAGATGGATCTCGTTTTTTCTGAGTTGACCAAGTATAGGTTTGGTTAGACTGCTGATTATATGTCCTGCCGTTTCCAAACATTTCCCAGAAAGGATCATATCCCTCTGTTCCTTGATTCCATTGGCCATACTGTTGGTTTGTTGAACGTGTCTGCTGACCAGTAGAACCATAGAGATCGTAATCCCTGCGTTTTGCTGGATCACTTAAAACAGCATAGGCAGCATTTATCTGCTTGAATTTTTCTTCTGCAGTTGCATCACCTCCGTTTCTGTCGGGATGATAACGAAAAGCGGCATCTCGATATGCTTTTTTAATCTCATCTGCAGTGGCTGTCTTAGGAACTCCCAGTACAGCATATAAATCGTCCATTGCTCCAACCTCTCTGATATAAAATAATCAATTTTCTTCTGTGTTACAAGATTTTATCTATTTTTTTTGATAATTACCCAAGTAGCCCCATTGCCTCCAAGTTTTTTGTCAGGATGACCAGAGGCACCGAGACGTCTATCCAACTCTACAAAGGTTCGCACCATGGCAGACAGAATAGAGACATCAGATTTTTCCTTGGCATGGTGGCCCTTACCGTGGACAATCAACACCTTTTGGATGCCACGACGAGAACAATCACCAATAAAGGCATCGAGGCGTTCCCAAGCTTCATCACGAGTAAGACCATGTAAATCAATCTTGGCACCAAAGGGCAACTTCTTCAAGTATTCTCGGTTCTGGCCCCGCTCCCGCTCCGCCACCTCTTGAGCAAGAGAATCCTTGTCTACCACCCCATAGCGACGGAGCCACAAGTCCATGGGATTAACACGAGGAAGTTCAGGCTCTTTTTTTTCAGAAGCAGCTTTTTTAGTACCTGCACTGGAACCCAAGTCTGGAGAAACATCCACGTTTTCAGAATCTGTATCTTTCGTCAGGCTGGGGGCATTTGGCAAGCGAGGTCGAGGTTTATTTGTTCCACGAGCCTTTGCTTTTTTTTCAGCCTCTTCTTGGCGACACAAGTCATCCCACTGATTCAATATATCTCCAAAATCCATGAAAACGCCTTCTCCTACTTAATTTTTCCGTGAATGGGAATTACCATTTCCTTGGGAATCCATCCTTCCAAACCTGCGGCCTCTACATAATACCATCCCAAAACCTCATCCTGAATCCGCACCACCGAATAGGGGGGCACAGGAAAAAGATGTGTTGCTACAGGTTCTGGAATCCTGCTTAAATTGTTGGCAGCAAGAATACCAGAGCTTTGAAACGAAGGCTTAAGATACACCATTGTCAAAACAAACACAAGGATACAGAAGAAACCTAAAACTATACTTAAAAATCCCTTTTTTCGGAAAATAAAAATCACTGTTATAACCAAGGTTGCAAGAACTATTCCTACTCCAAGCCAACCAAGAAGCAATGAAGCTTCCCCCTTGCTGGAGGATAACCCCAGCTCCTGTTCCAGTTTTTGTCGTTGCTCATGCACAGAAGACCAAGGAAAACTCATCCTCTCCTTCCACCGTAAAGCTGCAAGTTCTTGGGCGATTTCTGGCTGAACTTTGACAGCAGGTGATTCTTCTACCTGAGCTGGGGGACTGAAGGCCAAGGCCAAGGCTTCCAGAGCCTCAGCATCCTGGTTATCAGAAGCATCGTGAGTTGCCTGTGGCGGCAAAGAGAGTACTGGAAAATTTCCCAAGCCCAGGGTATGTGATTGTTCATCATAGCCTTGAACTTCAAGGGTAATGGAGGGAAATTCCACACTGCCCGTTTTGAGAGGAATATAGCGAAACTGAGCCACAGGTTGGAATTCATGGGAAAGCTCTGTAGCTCCTTGATTCCAGTTTTCCTGGTAACTTGCAAGTTGCTGAAAGAGAGCCTCAGGAGACAAGTCCCAAGTAAGGCCCATGAGTGCGGAACCATAGCGAAGGGAAAGGGTAACCACAAGGGGCTCTCCTGCTATAACCTGCAACAGGGAGCCATCCTGCCTATGATGATTTCCCTGTAAAGCCTCCTCTTGGAACAAGAAACGCTCATTCCCCTGCTCATCTTGAAAAATCAGCTGCACCTGGGGCTTGAGGCTTTTGGGATTTGGAAACACCTCCACCGAAGCAAAGGGGATGGCATAGGGAACACCATCAATTTGGACTGCAAGGGGAGGCAGTTCTAGCTGACCACTTTGGGAAAAACTAAAAACCAGCTCAATACTTGTACCAGAGTTTAGCCCTTCCACCCACAAATTTTTCGTGGCAGAAAGCAAGGTGACGCCGGGAATCCCAGTGGGATTTTCAAAGCGCACCTGGGAAGGAACAATATCTGGCAACACGAGGGTAAAGCTACACTCCGTGTCTGTAAGACACCAGGAACTGCCATCTGCTAATCCGAACTCCAACTGTTTTTCAAAAGCAGGAACAGAAAAATCACCTTCTCCCTGAGCCAGCACTACAGGAAGACACACAAAAAAGGCAAGGATGAAACATCCCACCAATTTATTTTTTTTACAAAAAAAATTCTTCATCAATAATCGTCTCCAGAGGGCTCATCATCTTGATTCTGCTGGTTTTTCCAGCGATTTTGCTCTTGTTCCCGAATCAAAGAAAAGAGGGTTGCCCCGGCAATGTCGTCAACAGCTTGTTCCTGTACGGGAATCAATTCCTGGGAAGAAGCCGTACTTTGACGTGCATTCTGACCGAGGGACAGCTCAAGATTTATCTTTGCATCAAGATTTGAGGAATCAATTTCCAAGGCCTTTCTGAACAAGGTGGCAGCCTCTTGGTATTTCCCTTGGTTATAAGAAATTATCCCAGTATTATACAGGGCAGAAAAGGTAAGGCTACTGGGGGCATCGGGAGAAAGTTCTTGCAAGCGGTTCAATGCTGCATCCGTCTCCCCCTGCATGATATAGGTGGAGGCCAAGCCATAGGTGCTGTATTGAAGCAAGTCTTCCTGGGATGTGGCAGTGGCAATGTCCATGGCTTCCATAAATCCAGAAATTGCCTTTTGGTATTTTCCCTGATGCCAGAAAAAAGCACCTTCCAACACCCCAGCTGCTCCCTGCCACTGCTTTGTACACCCCTGAAAGAAGAGGCTTCCTACTGCCACCAACACCAACAACAAATTCTTTCCACCAGCTGATGAACGGAGGATTTTTTTGAAAAAGGCCAGATTCAACTCCCCACAAAGAAAGCCTGCCAAAAGAAAAACCATGGCCAAGTTAGCAAAAATCTGCCACCGCTCCTTTTTTTCCAGCTGATAGGCCGTACCAGTCCATTGCTCCGCCACCTGCTCCCCAGGTTTCCGCAACAGAGATTCCAGCCCCACTCCAGTGACTGTAGCCAAGATCTTGTGGGCTGAACCAAGACTTTGGGCGGGAAGATACATAACCTTACCGCTACTTCTATTTCCTTCTGTGGAGAGCTTTTCTTCCACGGAATCCACCAAGCTTTTAAGTGCTTCCTCTTGCAAGGATGAATGCACCACCGTTTTACCGTCTCCAGCAAAGATTTCCGTACCAGATGGGGAACCAAAGCCAAGAAAAATCACATCAATTCCAGCGGAAACTAACCGAAGAGTTTCTGCTTCCAAGGTACCATCAGTTTCCTCTCCATCGGTAAGCACCACCACGGTCTTTTTTGCCACCGACAGCACAGGAAACGAGGAGGCAGCCTTTTGCAATCCACTTCCCAAGCTGGAACCAGTAGTAGTAATCAATCGGGGAGACAGGGCGGGAAACAAGGCTCGAATCGCATTAAAATCCTTTGTAAGGGGAATTGCCACAACACCTTCACCCTTTGCAATTACCACGGAAACATCGGTGGAATCAAGATGCTCCAATAGGGCTTCGCCGTAACTGGCAGCAGCTTCCAATCGACTTATCCCACGATTTTTGTGGTACTCCACATCTTGAGCCATCATGCTCCAGGAAATGTCAAACACGAGGGAAAGAGAACTACCAGTCTGCTGAATTGGCACCAAATGACTTCCCCAAGAAAGCCCACTGAGGGCCACCAGCAATAAAATCCACCCAAAGCTCCAGCAAAAGCCCCGCACTGGCAAAACAATCTTTAATCGAGCCATCATTCTTCCATTACCAAGATTGGCCCGAATAATTCTCCGGTACCACAGGCCAAAGAGCAGTAGACTTGGAATCAGCAACAGAATGCCCCAGAATACCCAGGGACGCTGGCACAATACCATCATAGAAATACCCCCAAATACCAGCGGCGAATCAGCCAGGTGAAAACAAAACACAGAACACTGGCAAACAGAAAATAGTGATACAAAGCCTCTTCCTTTGTCTTGAGATAAAAACTCATGACCGTCTGTTCCTGACTGGCCACAAGAGATAGGGCTTCTGCCAAGGCACCGCTAGACTCTACACCAAAATACCGCCCACCACCAATGGCCGCAATTTGCTCCAGAGACTGGGAATCAAACTGGGAGTCAATAAAACCTGAATACACCTTGCCGGTGGCAGGATCCACGTACTCCAAAGGAACAGTGCCTCGAGTTCCCAGGCCTAAAACATAGAGGGTGATATTTTTATCCTTTGCAAGCTGAGCAGCAGTTTCTGGGTGAATAGCCCCACTATTGTTTTCACCATCGGTAATCAGCACAATGCATTTTTTGGGAGCAGCTGCCCCACTCAAGTGATACACCGCCGTACTCAGACCAGAGCCCAAGGCCGTGCCATCTCCCAGGCCCCCGCTTTCCAAGGAGGTCAAGCGAGTAAAAAATTCATCACGATCCATAGTGGGAGGCACCACCAAGGCCGCCTCCGAAGCCATGGCCACCAACCCGTAGCCCGTCCCAGGAGTTTGTGGTGCTAAGGAAGCAATGGCTTGACGAGCAGCATCTAGGCGGCTCATGCCAGCAATATCACGGGCCATCATGGAAGGGCTAGTATCAAGCACAAACACAATGTCGGTGCCTCGGGAGGTGTAGATTTTTTCCTGCTGAAGGCGAACAGGCTCTGCAAGGCTCACCACCAAACATAAAAAACCAGCTGCAAACAAAAGGACAGAAAGGGCGCTAGCAATTTTTCGCACCGGAGACTTCCACACAAAAGTCTCTCCTTCCCAGTCTTTGAGAATAAGGGGAAATGAGGGAGCAGAAAAAATCCCTAGTTTGCGGAACAGAAAAAGCAGAGGAATACAGAGTACCAATAAAAATGCCAAGGGTTGCTGAAAAACTGGCATTATCTTCTTCCCTGCCATTTGATTAGGCTATCTGTCATTCCTTTCCCTCCATAAAATCGATATATTCCTTCAATTGACTAATCAATTGCTCCTGTTCTCCAGAGGATAAAACGGCGGCGGGAGCGTATCGCAGATAATCGCAACGACGCAGCAAGTTACAAAGCCCCTCCACCACGTTCAATTGCTCATCAGAAAGCATCCCCACAAAAATCTCATCTAGCAAAAACATAATCTCCGAGGTGGCAGCAGATTTAAATGAGCCACCGAATCGACCTTCCAAATAGGTTCTGGTAATGTTTTCAAGTCCTGCTGCCAATTCCTTGCCCTTTAGCTGTTGTCCCTGCAATTTTTTCAACTGACGGAGCACCCACTTATAATTGCGGGAAAGTCGAATCCGTGCCATCACACCTTTAACAAACAGTTTTACCTGGCGGAATCGAGCCAACACAAAAATCAAGGCAATAAAAAGCAACAAGGCCCCAATAGCTAGCCCATAAACCACGTAGATGGAGCCTGGCACTAGCACCGGAGGAGCCACAGGCCGCAACTGTGTAGCTCCAACCTTTTGTGCCAAAGAAGCGATTTCTATTTTAGGCAACTGCACCAAAAAAAACTGAACACCAGCACCTGCCACAAAGGCTTGCACCTCTGGCAAGGAAAAAAGATTGAAATAGCCACCATCAATTTCTTGCGGAACCCAGGGAGTCACCACCAGACTCAGGGAATAGCCCCCATCTACCCGCTGCAAGGCAACACGGTGCAAGCTCATGGGAGCATTACCCTGCTGAGCAAGGAGCTTGTGACGAAAGGCAAAATCACGACTCCCCCACACTTCCTCTGCCTCAAATTCCTTTGATACAAAATCTGCATCTTGAGGCAAAAGCTCAATTCCAGGAGCAATGGTGAGTCGCAACTCCACCTGATCTCCTACATAGGCTTCCTTTGGTAACAAAACCCATTCTTTAGGTGAAATAACTCCTAGATTTTGAGGCAACGGTGTATTTTGAGCAAAAAGTGAGGGAAGAAATCCGCTTCCCAACAGAATAATTAGAAAAAAACAGGAAAAATCTTTCTTTAACCCTACAGTCATTACATTTCCCTCCCAGAAAAGAAGCGTTGCAAGGCCACCGCCACATCCTCCTGGGTGGAAATTGTTAGAGGCCAAGCACCTCGACGATAGCATTCAGCCTTCCATCGCTCCATCCGCTTTTTATCAGCATCCTTCCATTCCTGCTGAAAACTGGAGCTTGAGGTGGGCAAAATCTGCCGATAGCCAGATTCCGGGTCCACAAAGGGAAGACTTCCTACACCTTCCAACTGGCTGTCTACAGGGTCGGCAATCCGCACCGCCACCACATCATGGCGAGAAGCTAAAACTGCCAAGTCCTGCTGATAGCCAGCAGTACGAAAGTCGGATATCACCAAAACAAGAGAACGCTTTTTTAATAAAGAAGCGGCACCACGTAATGCCTTGTGGAGATTGGAGCCAAGAGAAGGATCTGAAAGCTGATTCCTTCCCTTTTCAGTTGCAGAAACATTGGCACCATTATCAACAAGGCCATCCTCTCCAACAGACTTCAGCACTCCATCTAGCTGGTTCAAAAACATGAGAGCCTGATTGTTTCCAGCTCTCGGCTTGTGAGAATAACGAATATCACCATCAAAGATCACACCACCAACAGAGCCCCCACCCAGGCTTGCAGCCAAGGCCATCAATGCAGCCACCTCACAGCCAGCATGAAGCCTGTTTCCAGCCAACTTGCCACCGCCAGTTGTCATGGACAGAGACGCATCCACCACCACAAACAGCACCAGCTCCCGATCTTCTTCAAACTGCTTCACAAAGGGACGCCCCATGCGAGCTGTTACGTTCCAGTCAATAGAACGCACATCATCTCCAAGAAAATATTCTCGCACCCCACTGAATTCAATGCCCCTTCCCTTATAAATTGACTTAAAGGAACCAGAACGGAGACTTTCAAACAAGGTACGAGAAACAACATGGAGGCTACTGGCCCGCTTCACCAGAGACTGGCTATGCAATCCCCTTCCATCAAGGGTATTTCTTTCCATAATTATTTAACTCACGGTAGTGGCAACAATGACAGAATGCGGGCAATCAAATCATCGGTGGTAACACCTTCTGCAGCAGCCTCATAGGACAACACCAGACGATGACGCAAAACAGGAATTGCCATAGACTTTACATCCTCTGGCAGCACAAAATCACGGCCAGAAAGGAGGGCCTGAGCCTTAGCGCAATGAAACAATGCAATCCCAGCTCTAGGAGAGGCACCAAAGGAAATATACCGATGCAAGGCTTCTTCTTTTCCACCCTTGGCCAAGTTCCTACCAGCCCCAGCTTTCCCAATCCCATTTCCTGTAAAACTTGGAGCCCCCTTACCTGCAGGCCGAGTGGCAGCAACAATGGACACGATATATTCCACAATTTTTTCATCGCAGGCCACCTGTTCCAAAAGCTGGCGACAATAGGCAAGCCACTCCCCAGTCAAAAGCTGTGCCACTGGAGTGTTCCCCTGCTTTCCTCCGCCTTGAATAATCCGCACCTCCTCCTGCACAGAAGGATAAGACACCAAAAGCTTCATTAAAAAGCGATCAAGCTCTGCTTCTGGCAAATTGTAGGTTCCCTCCTGCTCGATGGGGTTCTGGGTTGCCAGCACAAA
Source organism: Treponema sp. (assembly GCA_017629095.1). Classification (GTDB taxonomy): domain Bacteria; phylum Spirochaetota; class Spirochaetia; order Treponematales; family Treponemataceae; genus Treponema_F. The sequence continues at coordinate 8,411 of JAGBXW010000106.1, forward strand.
GAAGGGAGCCGGCAACTTGTACGTTTCCTCACCAATGGTCACCTGACCTTCAGCCATAGCTTCCAGCAGGGCAGACTGCACCTTGGCTGGAGCACGGTTAATTTCGTCCGCCAGTACCAAGTTAGCAAAGACAGGGCCCTTCCGCACGGAAAAGCTTCCTGTTCCCTGCTGATACACCAGAGTTCCCGTCACATCGGCAGGCAAGAGGTCGGGAGTAAACTGAATTCGCTTAAAACTTAAACCTGAGATATCAGAGATGGTCTTGATTAAAAGTGTTTTTGCCAATCCCGGAACACCTTCCAGCAATACGTGGCCCCCCACCAACAAAGACACTAGGATGCCTTCCACCACGTCCTTTTGACCCACCACACGCTTGGAAACTTCTTCCTTACAGGCATTCAGTAAGCCCATAACCTTTTGGAATTCAGGAGATTGGGTATTTTCTTGAGCCATATACAATTCCTTTATATTTTCTTTCAATTGGATTCCCTCAGACAGCCTCTCATCAGAGAATAAAGGTCAGCAGAACTTTTAAAAAGTGAGCATTGACACAAAAACCAGCTTTCAGGATAATACACTCTATCATGTTACACTGTTTAGCACAAGAATTGAACCAGGTTCTGGAAGGTACCACCCCAGGACAGTTGTTGTCGGATTTTGGCCGTAGAATGTATTTTCCCAAGGGAATCATTGCCCAGAGTAATGAAGCAAAGCAGTTGGGAAAGGTAGCAAATGCAACTATTGGCATGACAGTCCACGAGGGAAAACCTGTGGTGCTTCCCTGCATCCAAAAACAGACTCCAGACCTGACTCCACAGGAGTTAGTAGCTTATGCACCTACTGCAGGAAATCTTGAACTCCGCAAATTGTGGAAGGACAAGCTCCTGCAAAAAAATCCCAGTCTCAAAGGAAAAAATTTTTCTTTACCTGTAGTAGTTCCTGGACTCACTGCTGGTTTATCCTACTTGTGCGACCTTTTCCTTGATGCTGACGAAGTTCTTTTGGCAGGAGATCCATCTTGGGACAATTACACCCTCATGACCCAGCGTCGACAAGCCAGCTACCATCAGTTTAACTTGTTTACTGGAATGGGATTAGACCATGGCTTTAGTGTAGCAAATTTACGTACAGCTTTAGAAAAATATGCAACAGATGGCCGAATCTGCCTGTTATTGAATTTTCCCCAAAATCCCTCAGGCTATTCTCCCACCCAAAAAGAAGCTGCAGAAATCTGCCAAGCAATCAAAGAAGTAGCCGAAAAGGGTTGCAAGATTATGGTTTGGTGTGATGATGCCTACTTTGGCTTGGATTATGAGGAAAACATCGAGCAGGAATCCCTGTTCGCTTACCTTGCAGACATCCACGAAAATGTCTTTGCCGCCAAGATTGATGGTCCCACAAAAGAAGATTTCGTGTGGGGATTCCGCTGTGGCTTTATCACCTTCGCAGGAAAGGGCCTTACCGACCAGCACTATGATGCCTTGGTTACCAAGCTGATGGGAGACATCCGCTCTTCTGTTTCCTGCTGTTCCACACCACCTCAGTCCATTCTGTTGCGTGCATTCAATGAGCCTTCACTAGAGTCAGAAAAGAAGGCCTATCGTGATATGCTGGAAGAACGCTACCACAAGGTTCGTGCTTTCTTGGAAACAAAGCGGGAGCATCCAGTGCTTCAGCCCATGCCCTTCAATTCAGGCTATTTTATGAGTCTCCATTGCAATGGCATCAACGCAGAAGAACTCCGCCAGCACTTATTGCATGAAAAAGGCATCGGAACCGTATCCATTGACGAAAAGACCCTTCGGGTAGCCTTTTCCAGTATCGATGTGGAACTGATTCACCAGGTTTATGAAGCGATTTATACCACTGCTGATGAACTTGCCAAGCATTAAAACCATATTCAGGAGAGGAGCTTCTATCGTTCTTCTCCTGACACTTCTTTTTTCTTGCTCCAACACCACCAAAGAACCTGTTGTCATTTGGACAAATCGTCAAGAATTTGCTTCCTACGTGGAGTTATTCAACGTTATCCAGGATGAAGTTCAGGTGATAGTGGTATATAAAGCAGATCCAGTTACTGCACTTCCCCCTGCTAAAGATGAATTGTCCCCCGACATTGTCATTGGCTCTTGGCTCAGAAATGATACAACCATCAAACAATTTCGTCCATTAAATTATCTCTTTACAGAACGAAGAATTAATCCAGAAGTTTTCTATCCTCAGCTTTTAGCATATGGAAACGTACAGAATAAGCAATATCTTTTGCCAGTAAGTTTTAATTTGCCAGCAATGATTTTTGCTACAAAAAATACCAAATTAATTACGGAAAACCACCTGGTTACCCCCGACCAAATCCGGGATATGGCAGCAGCCTTCAACAAAAAAAACAAATCACAGATTCACACTGCCATGGGATTTGCTCCCAGTTGGAGTCCTGAATTCCTCTACACGGTGGCCCAGCTCAGAGGCACTAATTTTAGGGGCATCAACGGAACCCTGGCTTGGAGTCAAGAACAGCTAGAATTGACCATGGATTATTTCCATCACTGGACAAAAACCGCCAACGATTCCGTCCAAGAAGAACAAGATTTTTCCTTCAAATACTTGTATACCCCAGAAACACGTCACGTTTTGGCAGGTTCCTGTCTTTTTGCCTATCTTCCCAGCGATGAACTTTTTTCTACACCGCAAAACCTCTTGCAGGAAATTGGATTCCGTTGGATTCATCAAGATAATAAAATTCCTGTCAAAGATGACATGATTTTTATGGGAATTTTCGAAAAAGCTCGCAATAAAGAAGGGGCGGAAGCATTTCTCTCTTGGTTTATGACAGAAACTACCCAGCACCAACTGTTGGAGCGTTCCACCCTCATGAATTTAAATGTAAATTCATTTGGTATCGCAGGAGGTTTTTCTGCCCTCCAAAGCGTAACAGAGCAAACCTTCCCCCTGTATTATAAAACACTGCTGGATAATCTTCCTGCAGCTCAATATATTACCCCGCCAACTGCCTTATTGCCACGGTGGGAAAGCATTAAAACAAGGGTGATTATTCCTTGGCTTTCCCAAGCTGTTTCTACTGATAACATCAAGACCATCTCAAGTCTCAACCAACTGCTTACTACCTGGTCAAAGCAGTACCATTAAACACAATATTATCCCCCTTATTCCGAGATTTTTCTAAACTGATTTTTTTCTCATCCGATAAGGAATTTAGGGGGACGATATGGTATCCAATATTAATAACTTCAATATTTTTTCGTACTCTTCTTCCGCCGGAGCTCATGGCAAGTTAAAGTTGCCTGTTCAGCCAAGATTCGTAGTATTTTCACAGCTAGAACATATCTCTGGAGTAGCGGCAAGACCAAACCAGAAGGGAATCAACATCAATAAGATTCAAGTTCTTAATAGCTTGATTCACCATCTTACAACTGCAAAACAAACTCCTTCACAGGAGTTTATCAACGAGATTGTAGATGAAAAATATGTTGATACCTTAATTAGAGATTTTTCAGAGCAGATTAAGGCCTCAATTTCCCAAGCTGAGTCTACTATTCTTGCTGTACCTGCGGTATCTGTACAACCAGGAGCCATTTTCAGCATAGCAGTATAACCAGGATTGACGAAATTGTAGGACAGCATTCCGATAAATTTTTCTTTTAATAATCCTTCAAAACCCCTTTTCTGGTTGAATAAAAGCAAGAAAAGGGGTATATTTTTTTTCAGACTAGTCAAGAGTAGGTTCCACCTTGGGAGTCTACCTTAAAAAAGGAGTTTTTATGACAATCAATGACATCAAACATCCCAAAATCAAAGCTTGGGTTGAAGAAGTCGCAAAGATGTGCCAGCCTGATGACGTATATGTTTGTGACGGTTCAAAGGAAGAATACGACCGCTTGATGCAGGACATGATCAAGTCAGGACTTGCAACTCCTCTGAAGAAGCGCCCCAACAGCGTTCTGTTCCGCTCACAGCCTTCAGATGTTGCCCGTGTTGAGGGACGCACCTACATTGCCAGCGTAAAAGAAGACGATGCTGGCCCCACCAACCACTGGATTGATCCCAAAGAACTGAAGGCTACCATGACTGGTCTTTACACAGGTTGTATGAAGGGACGCACCATGTACGTTATCCCCTTCTCCATGGGACCTGTAGGTTCAAATATTGCTAAAAATGGTATTGAAATTACCGACTCTGCATACGTTGTATGTAACATGGATATTATGACCCGCGTAGGAACAAAGGTTCTTGACGTTCTGGGTACTGACGGAGAATTCGTTCCCTGTCTCCACTCTGTTGGAAAGCCCCTTGCTGCTGGCGAAAGCGACAATGGAGAATGGCCCTGTGCAGACATGGAGAACAAGTATATCTCCCACTTCCCCGAAGAGCGCACCATCTGGTCCTATGGTTCAGGTTACGGTGGAAATGCACTGTTGGGAAAGAAATGCTTTGCATTGCGTATTGCCTCCGTACTGGCTCGTGATGAGGGATGGCTTGCTGAACACATGCTTATCCTGAAGCTCACCAACCCAGAAGGAAAGGTAAAGTATGTAACAGGTGCCTTCCCCTCAGCTTGTGGAAAGACAAACTTGGCCATGCTTATTCCCACCATCCCAGGATGGAAGGTTGAAACCATTGGTGACGACATTGCTTGGATGAAATTCGGTGAGGACGGACGTCTGTATGCCATCAACCCCGAAAACGGATTCTTTGGTGTTGCACCTGGAACCAGTGATAGCTCCAACAAGAATGCAATGGAATCCATCAAGGAAAACACCATCTTTACCAACTGTGGTCTTACCGAAGACGGAGACATTTGGTGGGAAGGAATCGGTTATCCTGCTTCTGGAGAGCTGGTGGACTGGCACGGAAACAAGAAGACCGCTCCTGCAAAGGACAAGAGCCCCAAGGGAGAGGAAATCGCTCATCCCAACGCTCGCTTTACCGCTCCTGCAAACCAGTGCCCCTGCATTGCCTCTGAGTGGGAAGATCCCAAAGGTGTACCTATCAGTGCATTCCTCTTTGGTGGTCGCCGTGCAACAACTGTACCTCTGGTACACCAGAGCCGTGACTGGAACCATGGTGTATTCTTGGGCTCCATCGTTGGCTCCGAGGTTACCGCAGCCGTTATTTCCGATCAAGTTGGACAGGTTCGCCGTGACCCCTTTGCTATGTTACCCTTCTGTGGATACAACATGGGAGATTACTTCCAGCACTGGATCAACATCGGTAAGAAAACTGATGCAGACAAGTTGCCAAAGATTTTCTATGTTAACTGGTTCCGCAAGGACGAGGCTAACGAAAAATTGCCCGGTGGATTCATGTGGCCTGGTTACGGCGACAACAGCCGCGTATTGGCATGGATCTTTGACCGCTGCGACGGCAAGGACAACTGTGTAGAAACAGCCATCGGTTACATGCCTAAGGAAGGTGCCTTGAACTTGGATGGTCTTGAGGATATTTACAAGGAGAACATTCCTGCTATTACTTCCGTAGACAAGGAAGGATGGCTCAAGGAAATCGATGATATCCGTAACAACCACTATCCCAAGTTTGGTGCCCACCTGCCCAAGGAATTGGCAGCCGAATTGGACAAGCTTGAAGCTAACTTGAAGAAATAAGCATTAGCTTTACAATAAGAACCTTCCGATTGAGTTTTCATCGGAAGGTTTTTCTTTTTTGTTGATAGTTCCACGCTTTCAAGGAACAAAAGGAGAATATTATGGCAATAGAACGGGTTCGTTCATTTTTTAAGGAACAAGGTATAGCAGACAGAATCCAAGAATTTGAAGTTTCTAGCGCCACTGTACAGTTGGCAGCCCAAGCCCTCAACTGTGAGCCTTGCCGCATTGCAAAAACCTTATCATTTATGGTAGAGGAAAAACCAATCCTCATTGTAGCAGCAGGAGATGTAAAGATCGATAATTCCAAGTACAAGGCCCAGTTCAACACAAAGGCAAAGATGCTCTCTCCAGAAGAAGCTGAAATGCTGGTGGGTCATGTTGTTGGTGGAGTTTGTCCCTTTGGAATAAATGAGGGAGTAACAGTATATCTTGATGAGTCACTGAAACGATTTGCCACTGTTTTTCCTGCTTGTGGCAGCAGTAATAGTGCCATCGAACTCAGTATTGCTGAATTAGAAAAATATTCACATTTTATTCAATGGATTGACGTAACAAAATTAGCTTAAATCCCCATTCACTGCATCAGTGAACATACTGAAAATTACTGTAAAGCCTAATTTGATTGTAAGATTTAAAATAAAAAAGGCCAGACTTTTGTCTGGCCTCATACCAACTAGTTCTGGTTAATCTTAAAGCGCTTATTAAAGCGTTCAATACGACCAGCTGTGTCAACCAACTTCTGCTTACCAGTAAAGAAAGGGTGGCAAGCAGAACAAATTTCAACGTTAATGTCCTTAACTGTTGAACGTGTCTCGATTACGTTACCACAAGCACAAGTAATCTTTGTCAACTGGTAGTTGGGGTGAATTCCCTCTTTCATTCTATCCTCCATAAAATCATTATGATAATCACCTTGCCCTGATGCAGGGACATTAATCTTCTGCACCCACAAGATGACAAGTCTCAAAAATAAATTTGTTACTCTCCACCCATGCTATTCATGGACTTCAAGAACGCTTCATTATTCTTTGTTTTCTTCATTTTGTCAAGCAGAAGTTCGATTATTTCTCCATCATCCATAGGGTTAATGACCTTCCGCAATACCCAAACCTTCTGAAGCTCTTCTTCTGTCAGCAACAATTCTTCCTTTCGGGTACCAGATTTCTTAATATTGATAGCAGGAAAGAGACGACGATCTGCCAATTTGCGATCAAGATTGATTTCCATGTTACCAGTTCCCTTGAATTCTTCAAAGATAACCTCATCCATGCGGCTACCTGTTTCAATCAAAGCGGTGGAAATGATGGTGAGACTTCCCCCCTCCTCTACGTTACGAGCAGCACCAAAAAATCGCTTGGGTTTGTGGAGAGCATTGGAGTCAACACCACCAGAAAGCACCTTACCAGAGGTAGGAACAGTCTGGTTATAGGCACGAGCCAATCGAGTGATGGAATCCAAGAAGATAACTACATCCCGCTTATGCTCCACCAATCGCTTTGCTTTTTCCAGAACCATTTCTGCAACCTGCACGTGGCGTGTTGCCTGCTCGTCAAAGGTAGAAGAAATAACTTCCGCCTGGATAGAACGCTCCATTTCGGTCACTTCTTCAGGACGCTCGTCAATCAGCAGCACAATAAGGTACACCTCAGGATGGTTTGCGGTGATGGCATTAGCAATCTTTTGCATCAGGATGGTTTTACCAGCCTTGGGTGGGGCCACAATCAAGGAACGCTGTCCTTTACCAATAGGACTGAACAAGTCCATGACTCTGGTGGAAATCTCATCAGTAACTGTTTCTAGTTTAAGCTTTTCGTTGGGATAAAGTGGGGTAAGATTTTCAAAAGGAATACGAGTCTGGGCAACCCGTGTTTCATCAAAGTTTACTGTTTCGATACGAAGAAGGGCAAAGAACCGCTCACCTTCTTTGGGTGAACGAATCTGACCGTAAATAGTGTCTCCTGTCTTAAGATTGAACAGGCGAATCTGACTGGGAGAGATGTAAATATCATCTGGCCCAGGCAAATAACTATTTTGGGGAGAGCGAAGGAAACCGTAGCCATCAGGCAGGATTTCCAAAGCACCACTGGCAAAAATAATTCCCCCATGCTCTGTATGGGCTTTCAGGATAACAAAAATCAACTCCTGCTTTTTCATGGGAGCTAGATCTTCGTTGGAAAATCCATACTGACTTGCCATATCACGCAAGCCTGGCATTCCCATACATGTTAAATCATTAATTAAAAGTCGTGGCTTGGAATCGTTGCTGGCATCCTCCGCCATTGCTGAGGCCCGAGCTTCTTCCATTTCTGCATTCAACTGAAGATTTCTTTCGTAGTTTGAACCAGAATTATTTCTATTGTAAGAGGGTCTAAACCCTGTATTATTCCGTCCTCGGCCACGAGGGGTGTACTCAGAATCACCAAAAGAATTGCGCCCACGAGGATTAGGAGAAAAATCACCAGAATTACGGCTACGTGGTCCATGATCTCCTTCTCCGTAACTTCTGGGAGAGGGTTTTCGTACAGCTCGACGAACAACTACTCGTTCACGAGGAACTGGAGCTGATTCGGCAGATATCGTTTGATTTTCTTCTGAAATAGACGGTTCACTAATGGGTTGGTTTTCTGCAGGAATGGCAGTTTCTGTAGTTTCTACCTTGCTTTCAAATGGTTCTTGTTCAGGGGGCAAATGAGAATCGGCTTCAGTTGACTCAAACTCTAACTCTGGCTGGTCGCTCTGAGGCGGATTTTCTGACGTGTCTAAAAAACGACGCCTTTGAATCGGTGCCATTAAAACTCTCCGTATGTAAATGATTTGGTTTATTCATCAGGAAATAATACAAAATATTGAATTAAACTAACTTGTTCTTACAATCTAACAGAAGAAATATTTCATGTCAATAGTGTTCAAATCTCCAGAATTACACTTGCCTTGACTTTCCCTAGTAATCAATTTATAGTACGGTAACTTATGGCACACCGAAAAGATTTTCATTCCAGTAAATTTTCAAAAGGGAATAAAATTCCGTCAAAGAAAAAAACGGTATTTTCCCATGAAATCTCAGAGGAAAAGTTTCAGGAAAAAGCTTTTTCCATTCCAACTGCACTTCCAGCTGGGTCTATTGGTTACCTTGCATTTCCCAATCAAGCAGCATTCTTGCTTTCAGAACTAGAAAAGAGATTTCAATTTACCAGTCAGAATCTTGCACAAGCTTATCGATACGAAAATCTTTTTATCTTTGAGCCACACCATTTGCCGGACAATTTCCGTGATTCACAAACCTTGCCACAGCCGTACTGGTGCAGTACCATTTTGTTGGAACCACAAATCATCAATTTTGATTCAATTGGCGAGGCCACCAATGCATTGAAGGCAATGCAACGGAATTGGGCCCCTTATTTTATCACGGCCTTTCGTCGTGGCCAACTAATTCAAGAAAAGCTCCCCTACATGAACTTAAAGCCACGACAATTTCCCTTTGCGGTGCCAGCTTCCACAGCGGGATTATATACGCTCCTTGACAAAAACACCCTGCTAGCCTCGGGAAAAACCACTAGTACCTTTCCTGCCGGCCTCATTCAGTTTATAGAGGACCACGAAAATCCTCCGAGCCGGGCATATCTCAAGCTACAGGAAGCCTTAACCCAATGCCAAGCCACTTTTGGAACCATGCCCCAAGCAGGCCAGCGTTGCTTTGATGCAGGAGCCTGTCCTGGAGGCTGGACCTGGGTGTTGGTACAACAAGGCTGTACCGTTTATGCTGTAGATAGAAGTCCCTTGGATGAGCGACTCATGAAGAACCAACTGGTGGAATTCCACAAGCATGATGCCTTTACCCTACCACCTGAGGAATTGGGAGCCTTTGATTGGATTTTTTCTGATGTGATTTGCTATCCAGAGCGACTGTTAGAGTGGATTCACCGCTGGCTGGATAGTGGCCTGTGTAAAAATATGGTGTGCACCATCAAGATGCAGGGAGAGATTGACTGGAAACTCATTCAAGAATTTGAAGCTATTCCCAATAGTAGAATCTTTCACCTGCACTACAACAAGCATGAACTTACCTGGATTCACTGTCAGTAAAAACTTATTCCAATACTGCAAGAGATAGCTAGTGAATGTCAGTTAAGTTAAATGGTGTTTCTTGATAAACGTAATAGTTAAGCCAGTTTGAATAGAACAAATGGGCTGTACTTCTCCAAGTGGAAACAGGCTCATTTTTGCTGTTATTTCCGGGAAAGTAATTTACGGGCATCTGGATGGGCAAGCCCTTATCCACATCTCGGAAATATTCCTGGGCTAAGGTACCAGTGTCGTATTCCAAGTGACCAGTCATAAAGATTTCTCGGTTAGACTGGGATTTTACCAGCAACACACCAGCTTCATCTGATTCGGCCAAGATATTTAGCTGGGGCTTTTGCACAATATCTTCTTTTCGGACCGTAGTATGACGAGACTGTGGTACTGGGAAAACATCATCGAATCCTCGCAACAAGGGTTCAGCGTGAGTCGTACGGTGATGAGGGAACACACCGAACATTTTTTTGTCCAAAGGATACTTGTTTACACCATAATGATGATATAAGCCAGCTTGAGCTCCCCAACAAATGTAGAGGGTGCTAAACACATTCTCTTTGGCAAAATCCATAATGTCGCAGAGTTCGCTCCAATAATCTACCTGCTCAAAGGGAATTTGTTCCACGGGAGCCCCAGTAATAATCATTCCGTCATAGCGAGATTTCAGCACATCCTTTGAAGGGATATAAAAACGATCAAGATGGTCGCTACCTACGTGACGAGCCTGATGAGCTTCCATGTGTACTAAGGATATTTCCACCTGCAAGGGAGAGTTTCCCAAAAGCCGCAACAATTGTGTTTCTGTAGCGATTTTTGTAGGCATGAGATTTACAATAGCAATCTTTAGGGGACGAATATCCTGATGAGCGGCACGCTGCTCCGTCATGACAAATATATTCTCTTGTTCCAGCACAGAGCAGGCTGGTAAATCAGACTGTATCTTGATAGGCATAGCTTGATGAGTATAGCATAGAATCTTGAAATTTGCTATACTCCCCCTATGAGATTCTCTACCTATAGTGCAGAAAATGGTGGTGGAGCAGGTAAAGTTGACAAGCGAAAAGCAATAAAAAAGCTGAAAGCATTGGTTTTGTCCCCTAAAATGGAACCAGAAACCTTCAATATAAAACTCGAACAAATGCTCTCTACTCCTCGGACTCCTGCCGGTGTTGACTGTCGGGAAAAGTCATTTGGAGGAATTTTTTGTGATATCCTTTCTCCAGAAGTTATCGCTTCCAATAGACTCATCCTCTATATCCATGGAGGAGGATTTATTGCGGGCTCACGTTCCTCATGGAAAAGTTTCTGTTCCTCCTTTGCCGCAGAGGCTTCTGCTCAGTTGATTTTACCTGAATACAAACTGGCTCCCCAGCATTCCTATCCTGCAGCTCTGGATGACATACAAATCGTTTTCCGCGAAATTCTCGAAAGAAAAATTCGTCCTCATAACGATGAAGCTCAGTTGATTCTGGCAGCAGATGGTTCAGGTGCTTCATTAGCCCTTGCCCTTGTTCAGACCTTGACGGAGGAATTACGACAAAAAATTAAATCAATCGTTCTTCTCTCTCCTTGGATAGATATGAATCCGCAGTCAGAATTTTTGGTAAATCGAATCGATGATGACGGTGTTTTATCGACAGAAACACTGTTGCGATGTGGAAAATATTATACCGATGAAGAAAATCTCAAAAAGCCCTTAATTTCTCCCCTGTATGTGGAATCCTTTAACTTAAAAAGTTTTCCACCAGTATACATTCAATGTGGAGGAGATGAAATCATTCTCGATGGAGTAAAGGCTTTTAAAAGCAAACTAGAGGAAAATAATATTCCTTGCATTTTGGACATTTGGCCAGAAATGATGTTTCTCTTTCAAATGGCCCACGAACATCTTCCCCAAGCACATTTAGCCATCCAACGGATTGGTTTATATATTCAAAATCTCAACAAATCTCTTGAACAGGAAACAGAATAATGGAACTTGTGGCACCAGCTGGTAACTACGACAAATTGTACTATGCTTACACCTACGGAGCGGATGCAGCCTACATCGGATTAAAGAATTTTTCACTTCGAGTAAAGGCTGACAATTTTTATGAACAAGAATACGAAAAGATTATCAAGCTCAAAGAGCAATATCCACAGAAAAAGCTCTTTTGTGCCTTGAACATCACCTTTCACAATCGTGACATAGACAAGTTTTTAAGTGAGCTTGACTATTTTAGAAGCTACCCCATTGATTCCTTCATTATCCAGGATATTGGTATGGTAAACCTTATCCAGAAGCACTTTCCTCAGGCAAATCTTCACCTGAGTACCCAAGCAAACTGCATCAATCGGGAGGCCGTAAAGCTCTATCGTCAGCTCGGATTCAAGCGGGTTGTTCTGGGGAGAGAGGCTTCTCTGGCTGAAATCAAGGAAATCAAGGATGCAGTACCAGATATGGAACTGGAAGCCTTTGGACACGGAGCCATGTGTATTGCCTACTCTGGTCGCTGTCTTTTAAGCTCCTACATGACAGGCCGCAGTGCCAATGGTGGAGCTTGCTCCCATTCCTGCCGTTGGGATTATAACTTGCTTACTTCCAAAAGCGATTTCGTTCACGCAGCAGCAAAACCACAGCCTACGGAGCCTGCGGTGAATTTTCTCGGAGGCCCTGTGGTGGACAAGGAATTGGCTCAGTCTGGTACCCTCGTTCTGGAAGAAAAAAAACGACCGGGAGAATTCTTCCCTGTGTTTGAGGGCGATGACTTTACTGCCATTCTTTCCTCCAAAGACCTGTGCATGATTGACCATTTGGAGGACATGAAGGCCGCTGGTGTTGATTCCATCAAGGTGGAAGGCCGTATGAAAAGTATTTATTACGTGTCCCTGGTAACACGAGCCTATCGCAAGGCCATTGATGCTTTGGAAGGCCGAATCAGCCAAGAAGCAGCTTCCCCCTTTATACAGGAGTTGTACAACACCAGTCACCGAGCCTTTGGCACAGGCTTTTACTACGGCCCAAATGATGCTAACGAAACTACAACGGGCGCTACAAGTAGCCCCTACGACCTCTGTGCCGCAGTGGGAGAACAGGTGGACGCAACACAAATGCTTCATCAAGCAGCACAAACCCTCACTACACGCCAACAAGAACTGGAAGCCATGCATCCTGCAGCACGAGCTGCACGTGAGGCTGACTATGCCGCCCATCCAGAAAAATGTCCTCCTGTGGTTCAGTCCAAGGAAGGATGGAACTTCTTTGTGTATGATTCCATGAACAAGATTTCCACTTCAAAGTCTAGAAACAAAGCAGAGAAAGAAACAGAGTTGCAATTTATCGCTCCAGATACCGTTGCCCTCACTGCAACAGAGGCGGACTATCAGCTGGTAAATCCTGCCACGGGCGAGCTTATGGAATGGGTTTGTCATGGCCATCCCTGTCTCATTTATACCCACTTACCCCTATCACATGGTATGTTAGTACGTAACCGTGTATAAAAAAAAGCTGAGGTCAACAGGCCTCAGCTTTTTTTTCATCAATCGCAAATCATGCAACAGAAAGTTTTACCGACACTCTTTGTCCCTATCCCACTCCACCTCTAGTGTCCGCTCTTGGCGATTTGGAGTCAAATTAAAAACATGGCAGTCCATACGATGAATAATGATTCCCCGCCCCCTAGACACATAGCCTACAATCTCATCTCCATACTGCGGGTTACAGCAATGAGCTCGTGAAATCAGAAAATTGGTGGTATCTCCGACCCTGATTTTGCCACTTCCAGAAGCAATCTCCATTGCTCCAGCATGAGGATTACCCAGTCCTTTTTTATGACTACGAGGAGCCCCACCAATATGACAGGCATTAGCATCACCATTGGACTTTCCACCCTGTAGCCCCTCTCCCGTCGTTTTGGCAAAGGGGGTGTCAAAAGTGGGATCATGCTGAGTCAACCAACTGCGAATCTTGCTGCGAGCCTTGGCGGTACGAACAAACTGAAGCTGGTTCTGGGTAGGATGGGCCTGTTGGGAAGTGAGGATGTCCACAATCTGGGTATTTTTCAAAGGCTTGGAAAGAGGAATAATGTGACCATCAGCCTTTGCACCAATAATTTTTTCTCCCACCGCAGAGTGAATGTGATACGCAAAATCCACCGCCGTAGCTCCTGCAGGAAGCTCAATCACATCACCCTTCGGAGTAAACACAAAGATAGAATCCCCCAGCAATTCCTCTTTAATCTCATTAAACAAGTTTTCATCGGCCAACTGATCACCTTTCAGCTTTTTTAACTGATTGATGATGGAAAGGTTTTCCAACCCCACCTTGTCAGAGCCCCCCAACTGTTGCTTGTACAAAAGATGGCTTGCCACGCCGTATTCTGCTACAGAATGCATTTCCTTTGTACGAATCTGAATTTCCAGTGGTCTCCCCTCGCACATCACTGTTGTATGAAGGCTTTGATATCCGTTAGCCTTTGGCATGGCGATATAATCCTTAAACCTGCCTTCAAGTGGCTTCCACAAACCGTGAACAAGACCTACCAAAACATAGCAATCTCCGCTGGTTTCACAAAGAATACGTAGCGCCAGTAGGTCAAAAAGTTCGTCCACGGTCTTATTCCGCTTCCGCATTTTCTGATAAATTGAATAAAAATGCTTTGCACGGCTTGATATCGTTACCTCAAGTCTGGCCCTATTAGCAGCCTTATAAATTTCTTGCTGTGCCTTGCTTAAATAATCAGCACGCTCATGCTTTTTTGCCGCCACTACCTTCTTTATTTGTCCGTAGGCATCAGGATTGGAATACTTCAGGCTCAAATCCTCCAACTCAGATTTTACCGAGGACATACCCAGCCGGTTGGCCAAGGGAGCCCAAATATCAATAGTTTCCTGGGCAACTTGCTTTTGAACTAATTTTGTCTCATGGGAAAGATTTCTAATTCTGTCAAGTCGATCTGCTAACATTACCAAAATCACCCGAATATCTTCCACCATAGCGAAAAGCATCTTACGCACAGAATCTGCCTCATGCTGGTTCTTATTCTTGATCTTTAAATTGGTAATGCGGGTGGTCCCTCCAATTAACTTCAAAATAGTTGGGCCAAATTTTTCCCGAATCTCATTCTCATTGGAGTTTTCAAAAGAAAGCACATTATGCAATAATCCTGCCACAATGCATTGCCAATCCAAATCCCGTTCTGCAAGAATACAAGCCACCCGCAAAGCGTGAATATAATAAGGTTGATTTTGAGAATCAAATTTATCTTTAGACACCTGACACAAGTATAACCAAGCAACTCGAATGGACTCAATCTCTGCAGCAGAGTAATGATTAAAGTGCGCCAAAAAGTAATCGAGTAATTTATTGCAATCTTTATTTCCAGCATCCTTGATTATACTATCATAATTCATGAGGTTTCCATCCCTCCACAACTCGAAGCATTCCACTTAAATCAGCATGAATTCTTATATCAGCAAAGCCATTTTGTTCCATTAATTTGGCCGTTAACTCCGCATTGTACTCCCCAGTTTCCAGCAAAATAAATCCACCTGGATTCAATTTCTCAAATCCTTGGGACAAAAGTCTTGCAATTAAACCTGTTCCGTCAACACTTCCATTACAATCACCATCTAAAGCCAGCAATGGTTCTGAACGACCATCTTTCAACAGCTTTGTGGCAATTTCATTTGGTACATAGGGTGGATTAGAAATAATTCCATCTAACCCCACCAATTCTTTTGCTTGGAGCAAGTCACACAATAAGAATTCAATATCACACTGATGAAAAGAGCAATTTTGTTTTGCTATCGACAATGCATCTGGAGAAATATCTGTTGCAAAAAAAATCATCTTATCTACATCAAAGGAAGACTCCAATTCTTTCCACAAAGAAACGGCCACACAACCGCTTCCGGTACAGAGATCTACAAATTTTACCTGTAAGTTTTCCTGTAATTTTTTAGAAATAATCTCAATTCCCCGATAAACAAGAATTTCCGTATCTGGCTTTGGAATTAATACCGAAGGATTTACAATAAAATCCCTGCCATAAAACTCTTTTCTTTCAGTAATGTAGGCCACAGGAAATCCTGTACAACGTAAATCAACTTTTTTAATAAAATCCTCTGTTTCCTGTTCAGAAAGAACCCGTTCTGGATGAGAAAAAATTACACTCCTAGAAATTCTTAAGACCTGAGAAAGAATGCAATCACAATCAAGACTTGGAGTTGAGATGAGTTTTCTAGAAAAATCATCTTCAATCCAAGCCTTGTCTTGATTTACCTTGTTGAACTTTTCAATTGCAAACTTACGAACTTCAGCTACAGTGATGTAGCACCTCCATACTATTCAATCGTACTAGTGGTACCCTTCAAAGCCGCTTCTTTTGCAGAAATATTCAGTGCTTCCACCATTTCTTCAATAGTTCCTTGCATAAACTGATCCAACTTATACAAGGTCAAGTTGATTCTGTGATCAGTTACACGATTTTGAGGAAAGTTATATGTTCGGATACGTTCAGAACGATCACCAGAACCGACCATACTCTTTCGTGCAGCAGATCGTTCAGCATGCTTTTTGGACTCCTCTAAATCAAATAAACGTGCACGCAATACACGCATAGCCTTTTCTTTATTTCGCAACTGACTCTTTTCATCTTGCTGAATAACAACTAATCCAGTAGGAATATGAGTCAAACGAACAGCAGAGTCAGTGGTATTAACACACTGTCCACCACAACCACCTGCACGCATTACATCAATCCGTAAATCTTCTTGCCGGATCTCAATTTCTGTTTCCTCAGCCTCTGGCAACACAGCCACAGTCACTGCACTTGTATGAATGCGTCCTTGAGCTTCAGTTTCTGGTACCCGTTGAACACGATGAACCCCAGCCTCCCAACGCAAACTACCGTATACAAACTTACCACTTATTGAAAGGGAAATTTCTTTATATCCGCCAACTTCGGTTTCACTGGCATCCATAATTTCATATTTCCATCCCTTTGACTCTGCATAACGTGTATACATTCTAAACAAATCTGCAGCAAACAAAGAAGCCTCATCCCCACCAGTTCCACCTCGAATTTCCATAATAATATTCTTTTCTTCCAGTGGGTCAAGTGGAATAAGCATCATCTTTAACTTCGACTCCATCTCTGGCTGCTTAGCTTCGAGTTCTTTCAATTCTTCACGAGCCATTTCCTTCATATCAGGGTCATCTTCTTCTGCAATTAGCTCCTGATTCCCCTTAATATCCTGTAATAATTTTTTGTATTCCTGATAGGCAGACATCAATTCACTCAAATATGAGTGCTCTCGCATAACCTCTTTGTATTTTTTGGGATCTTTAACAAGGTCTGGTTCCTGAACCATTTCCTCCACAACTACATACCGCTGTGATAATTCATCTAAACGCTTTAACATTATTATAGCATATCAGAATAAGAAAGAAAGTACAACATACTACCGATACTTACCCTTAATCCTAATTGAATAAAATTACAAAAAAAAACCGGACAAGCTGTCCGGCTATCTTCATCATAGAACCATATCAGGGAAACTACGTATAAAGGATTATCTATGGAAACGATAATATGGTCAAGCCTCACGACCTATTAGTATCGCTCGGCTGAACACATTACTATGCTTATACCTGCGACCTATCAACCGGATGGTCTGTCCGGGGTCTTCAGGGGGGTTATACCCCCA
>JAGBXW010000107.1 GCA_017629095.1 Treponema sp.
ATCTCCTCGTTTCGCATAACGTATCCGAACATGTAGTCATCGGTAAAGGTGAGTTCTTCAATTGGTTTCATTGTGTTCTCCTACTTTTCTAAAAGTGTTACATATATATTATTCGCTTTAAACTGAATGAATTTGTCTTTTTTTGGGGCACAAAATCGATTTTTTTGTAAAAGTTTTTTTTATATGAAAAAAAAGCCGTGGAATAGGGATTCCACGGCTTTTTGTTGCTGAGGCTAGCAAACCAACAGGACTAGCCCTTAGATTTATGCATTTACAGCAACCTTATCTTGAATCAGTACCAGTACCTTGGTGGGGCAGCCTTCGATACACTTCTTGCAAGAAGTACACAAGCTGTAGTCTACCACAGGGATACCGTTAGTAACAACGATGCACTTGTCAGGACAAACCTTTTCACATTTTTTACACTTAATACAAGCGGTGTCGCAGTTTTGCTTTAACTTGGGAGAAAGCTCACCACGGTTAGAACACAGGGCAATAGTTCCCTTTTGTGAAGCAGGAGTCATGGAGAACAAGCTCTGAGGACAAACCTGAGCACACATACTACAACCAGTACAATTGGCATAGTTTACGTGGGGCAGTCCGTCATCACCCATTTCCAATGCATTAAAGTTACAAACATCGCAACAGTCTCCAAAGCCGATACAACCAAACTGGCACAATTTTGTTCCGTTTACGCTGATTTTTGCAGCCTTACAGGACTTAACACCAGTATAATTTCCTCGTGATTTGGCAGTTTCGGTACAACCCTGACAAGCCAAGATTGCAACCTTAGCCACAGCATCTGCAGCAACACCCAATACCTTACCAACAGCTTCTGCAGTGGCAGGTCCACCAGCAGTACAACCAGTTACAGGAGCTTCTCCTGCAGCTACAGCAGCGGCAAAACCGTCACATCCAGGGTATCCACAAGCACCACAGTTGGCACTGGGCAATACCTCACGTACCTTTTCTACAGTAGGATCTACTGGAACATGGAATACCTTCTTGAAAAATCCAAGAAGTACACCCAACAAGAAGGCGATACCAAAGGAAACGCCCAATGTAATCAATACAGTATTCATTTCCTCTCCTTATTTAATCAATCCTGCAAATCCGCCAAAGGCCATGGACAAAAGACCAGCAGCTACGAAAAGTACTGGTGTTCCCTTCAAGAAGTTGGGAACTGGGGCAATCTTGATTCTCTGGCGAATACCAGACATCAAGGTCATGGCCAAAAGGAAGCCTCCAGCTGTACCCAAAGCATATACAATGGATTCCACAAAGTTGTATTCCTTGCTGATACAGTTCAGGGTAACGGCAAGAATGGCGCAGTTTGTGGTAATCAGTGCAAGGTACACACCCATGGAGCTATAGAGGGCTGGTGCAGATTTTTTCAGGTAGAATTCTACCAACTGAACCAAGCTAGCAATCACCAAGATGAATACCAGTGTCTGGAGGAAGGTGAGTCCCAAGGGAGCCAGTACGTAGTAGTACAGGGGCCAAGTGGCGATTGTTGCCAAAACCATTACAAAGGAGGTGGCAATACCCATACCAATGGCTTTTCCTGTGTCCGAGGTCATACCAATAAAGGGGCAGAGGGCCAAGAACTGAATCAAAACCACGTTGTCAATCAACATGGAAGAAAGGAAGATTTTAAGGTATTCGTTCATTACGCTGCTCCTCCAGATTTCTTTTCAACAATTTTCTTCAAAACAAAGTTCAAAGAAATGAACATAGCAAAGACGAAGAATCCACCAGGAGCACCGGTAAAGAATCCAATTCGGTAAGCTTCTGGAATTACTTCCATACCTAAGAAAGTTCCACCACCCAGCAATTCACGGACAATGGAAATACCGCAGAGAACCCACAGGTATCCCAGACCCATTCCCAAAGCGTCAAAGGCAGCTTCTGCTACTGTTCTTTTTGATGCAAAGGATTCTACACGTCCCATGATGATACAGTTTACTACGATCAAGGGGATGAACACACCCATAGACTTTGACAATGCGGGAACATAGGCCTGCATCAAAAGGTCTACGATGGTTACGAAGGTGGCGATAACGATGATGAACACCGGAATACGGATTGAATCAGGAATCAACTTGCGGAACAAGCTAATGATGATTTCACTCATCAAAAGAACGAAGGTCATGGCCAAGCCCATTCCCAATCCATTGCTAAAGCTAGTGGTAACGGCCAGTGAGGAACAAAGACCAATCATCAACACCAGCAGAGGGTTTTCCTTTACAAGACCGTTGGTGAAAATAGACCAATAATTTTTCATTTTGCTCCTACTCCTCCAAATAATTTTCATTGAGCTGGTAGCTTGTCTGGTCAATGGCTGTAATACCAAGTCCTTCAGCAGCCAGCATGTTTACAGCTTCTACAGCACCAACCTTTACCATGTCTGCAATGCAGTCAGAAGTGATGGTGGCACCTGTGATGGCGTCATACTTACCTTCACCATTGAGGATTGTTTGGGCAGCAGACAGGCCAGTAAACTGGTTGTAATACCGTTCTTCCAGAGTGAGCTGACCTTGGTTCTGATCATCGTTCAACTCAAGGATGCGGGCACCGATGATGTTTCCGTCAGCTCTAACGGCAGTTAAAACAACACCGCCATACTTGTAGGTCTGTCCACGAACAGCCACCATGGCAGCAATTGTCTTGTTACCAGCAGTAACATAAGCTTTTTCCTCAACAATCATGTTACGTACGATGTTACCAATCCCTTCTGCTACATCAGTAACAGTTACTTCACCGTATTCCTCTACAGGGAAGAGGGATGCACAAGCTTCGTCAAAGGTAAAGGGAGTTGCAGCCTCTGCAATAACAGGAGCTTCTCCAGTTCCTGCAGCTCCACCGTAGTTTGCTGCTAGGAATTCACCTGCAACGTAAGCTGCATACTTAATCAACTGGGAAACACCCTTTGTAGTGATGGTGGCACCACCAATCATGTCTACGTCATCTCCAGCACTAAAGGCATCATCAATGGATTTTCCAGCAAACTGACCAGCGAATTCTGGTTCAGCAGCCTTCTGTCCAAAGCCAGGAGTGTCGGTAAGGCTCAAGAACTGGATTCCTGTAATGGAGCGATCGAGAGTTATACCGATAAGCATTTCTGCCTTGTCGTAGGTGGGACCATTTGCCTGAACAACGGCACCCATTACTTGTCCAGCTTTCTTGGCCAAGTAGAGGTTTGTTACCTTAACAGAGGTTTCTGTGTCGGAAGTAAATCCTGGAGCTGCTTCAAAGCTATCTGCATCTGGGAATACCACAGCCAAACCTGCATTGAGTTCCCGCTCTTTAGCGGCAGCAATGGCAGGGGCTGTAACCATGTTTACCAATGACAAACAGACACAGGCCACGCTGGCGTAGATGGCCAAGGATAAGCCGAGTTTTAACATATTTTTCATTTTGCTCCTGCTCCTTTGCCCTTATAGCCATATTTTGTAGGAATAATCTTGTTCAAGAAGGGTGTAAGTACGTTCATGATCAAGATACTGAACATAACACCTTCTGGATACCCACCAAACTGACGAATCAAGAAGGTGATAAGACCTGCTCCAGCTCCGAAAATCAAGCGGCCAGCACCAGTTACTGGTGTGGTAGCATAGTCTGTTACCATGAATACGGCACCAAACATCAAACCACCGGACATGAGGGCCATTAAGGGGTCTCCACCAGCCAATGCAGTAGCACCAACAGTTACTGCAACCATGGCAACGGGAGCACGCCAGTCAATGATTTTTGTTACCAACAAGAAGATGAAGGCTACAAGAATCAAGAGAACGCTTGTTTCACCGATACAACCTGCACGAGCTCCCAAGAAGAAGCTGGTGTATACTTCGCTGTCTGCAATGAATACGCCATTTTTCATCTCGCTCAATACGGTGGCACCAGTTACGGTGTCAAAGGGCAAGGTCCAGGTAGACAGGGCTACAGGGAAGCTGGTGAACAAGAATGCACGACCAGTTAAGGCTGGGTTAAATACGTTGGCACCGATTCCACCAAAGAATCCCTTTGCTACAACGATGGCGAACAAGCCACCGAGAATGGTCATCCACACGGGGATGGCGGGAGGCAGTACCAGAGCCAGCATGATTCCAGTTACCACAGCGGACAAGTCCTTGATACGGACAGGCTGCTTGGTAAGCTTCTGGAACAGCATTTCAAAAATTACTGTGGAAGCCACAGACACAATCAATGTCACCAAGGCTGGCATGCCGAACACTACTACACCGCAAATACAGAGGGGCAGCAATGCAATGATGACAAAGAGCAGGATATTCTGTGTGTTTCTCCGAGAACTTACGTGGGGTCCTGGGGAGAGGTAAATTGTATTTGTATCGGATGGACTAGCCATTGCTCTTCTCCTTTTCGGCCTTAGCCTTTTCTTTTGCCATTTGCTCTCTTACGATAGCCTTACCAACCTTGAAGCGCTGTACCAAGCGAATCTGGGAAGGACAAACGTAGGAACAGGTACCACATTCTACACAATCCATAAGACCGTAGCGTTTTGCTTCGTTGTAATCATCTGCAGCCATGGAGCGAACCATCAATACAGGGGACAGACGATAGGGACAGTGGGAAATACAGCTTCCGCAACCAATACAGGGATCTTCGTCTACCAAGAAGGTTTCTTTCTTAGTAAGGAAGAGTACACCAGAGGTTGTCTTGGAAACAGGGAAATTGGCACTGGTCATGGCCATACCCATCATGGGGCCACCAGAGATAATCTTTGTTACATTGTCTGCAAGGCTGATTTCATCTGGAATCAAGTCAGAAATTACTGTTCCAATGGGCAACAGCAGGTTCTGGGGATTCTGACAAGCCTTTCCAGAAATAGTTACAGAGCGGTCAATAACAGGCTTTCCTTCACGGAAGGCATCTGCGATGGCACAAAGAGTTGTAACATTGCTGATACAACAACCAATGTCAGCAGGAAGTCCACCTGCGGGAATTTCCTTTTTGAGGGCTGCCATAGTAACACTCTTTTCTCCACCCTGAGGATACTTTGTCTTACACAGGCAGATGGAGATGGGACTACCGTGGAGGTTGTTTTCGATAGCCTTTTGGAGAACATCGCAAAGCTGCTTCTTATTATCCTCCAATACGATGATTCCCTTTTGAGCACCAGTAATCTTCATGGCAATGGCAAGACCGTCGATGAATCTGTCGGGAGTCTCAGCCATGGCACGATAGTCTACAGTTAAGTATGGCTCACATTCTGCGGCATTGGCCAATACGTATTCGATGGTTTTACCAGCAGGTGGATTAAACTTGATGTGAGTAGGGAATCCAGCACCACCCATTCCCACTATTCCTGCATCACGAATGCGAGCCAAGGCATCTTCCTTGCTGCACTTGAAAGGATCCAGTGGAGGCATGAATTCAGTTCTGTCACTATCGTCAGACTGGATAAGGATACAGGGAACCTCTAAGTTTCCTGAAACCATACGAGTTTCAATCTTTTTTACTGTTCCAGCAATAGATGCGTGAACAGGTACAGACATGGGACTGGTACCATTGGCAATCATCTGGCCTCGGGCTACGCTGTCTCCAACCTTTACACAGGGAGTATTTGGGGCACCACCCTGGGTAACAGGAATTGAAACCGTTTTTGTAGAAGGACTGACAGCTTTAAGCTTCATTTCTTCTGTCAGCTCTTTGAACTCTGGCGGATGAATTCCGCCCTTGAATGTGTTGGTTTTCATGCTTGCATTCTAAAATAGAATAAAATAGTGGTCAAGTTATAAATAACATTTTTTATAGATACTTTTAGTTGTAGACAGCTGTAGAGTTTTAGGTGATTTGGAAGATTCTGTTTTAGCTGGGAAAAAGTTTTATATTCTTGTGCCCAGTGAACTATGAGCAGATTGTAAGGCTTATTTCAGTAGCTTTGACCCCTATCCCAGCACCTTGCACACACAGATCCCAGCAACTTGCACCGAGGCTTTTTTCCGTGGTATAGTTTTAGAGAGACTGTTGTGGCAGGAGGTTTTCTATGATGTACAACTACATGACCTTGAACGACGGCACGGGAATTGCCCATTCAGAAATACTTGAGCGTAATGGCAAGGAAACAGTTAAGGTTTATTTTGAACAGCCTGTTGAAAATGGCTTTAATTGGGCTGAGTGTTGGCTTCCATCATATTCATGGACAGGAAGCAATGGTTTTTCTGAAGCACAAATGAACTATTTTCAAGAATTTTTGGAAAGTACCGCTCATATCATAATCCAGTTGGCACGAGCTGGAGGTTTTGATAATGCCTCAGGTTTTTAGAATTGGTGGATATGTAGTTTTCATTTGGTATGCAGAATCCAATCCCTTAGAACCGATTCACGTTCATGTTTGTGAAGGTGTACCCTCTGAAAATGCAACTAAAATATGGATAACTAAGGAGATGAAAACCTTGCTTGCCCATAATAAATCAAATATTCCATCTCACAAGCTTAATTACATTATGAAAACAATAGAAGCTCGTGCCTTTGAAATTGTTTCTTTATGGAAACAATACTTTGGGGAAATTCGTTTTTATTGTTAAGGGCTTTCAACTTGCAATCACTTTTCCCTGCAACTTGCAAACTCAAATCCCAGCACCTTGCAGCCACTTATCCAAGAACTTGCACCGAGGCTTTTTTCCGTGGTATAGTGGGGGAGATTAATTTTTCATTACGAGGCTGAATCATGGCTATTAACTGTGGTATTGTAGGACTACCCAACGTGGGAAAGTCCACCATTTTTTCTGCATTGACTGCTGCCCCTGCAGAGGCAGCCAACTATCCCTTCTGTACAATCAATCCCAACGTGGGAATTGTAGATTTACCAGACGCTCGCTTGGACTTTCTTTCTCAAAAGTTTCAGACAAAACGACAAGTGCCTGCCACCGTTGAGTTTGTGGACATTGCAGGCTTGGTAAAGGGTGCTTCCAAAGGAGAGGGCTTGGGAAACCAGTTTTTGGCCCATATCCGTGAGGTGGGTGTGATTGCCCATGTTGTGCGTTGTTTTGAAAATAGCGACATTATTCACGTAAACAACAAGATTGACCCAGTGGATGATATTGAAACAATTAACATGGAGCTGGCCTTTGCTGACTTAGACACCGTGAACAAGCGAATTGAAAAGGCTGAGCGAAATGCTCGTGTTATGGGCAAAGATGATCAGAAAAAGGCTGCTGCTGTGCTTTCTGCCTTGAATAAGGTAAAGCCCTTGTTGGAAAACGGCGAGGCTGCCCGCACTGCAGACTTAACCGATGACGAAAAACTTGCCCTTTACGACTGCCACCTGATTACCATGAAGCCCATGATGTACGTGTGCAATGTGGACGAGGATGGCATTCAGAATGGAAGCCCCTACGTGGAGGCCGTGAAAAAAATTGCTGAACAACAGGGTAGCGACGTGGTGGTTATCTGTGGTAAGTTCGAGGCTGACTTGGCAGAAATGGATAGTGCCGAAGAGCGAGCTGAATTCCTGGCTGAAATCGGCCTTAAGGAATCTGGACTAGCCACTCTGGCTCGTGCTGCCTACCACTTGATGGGCTTGCGCACCTACTTTACCGCAGGAGAGCAGGAGTGCCGCGCTTGGACAATTAAGGTGGGAGATACAGCTCCTAAGGCAGCAGGTGTTATCCACACTGACTTTGAGCGGGGCTTTATCAAGGCTGAGGTGTATGGCTATGATGACTTGGTGGAGTACGGTAGCGAGGCTGGAATCAAGGCTGCTGGAAAATACCGCATGGAAGGCAAAGAATACATCGTTCAAGATGGGGATATAATCTTCTTTAAGTTTAACGTGTAAGCTAGTTCCCCCTTGTCTTGGTTGAAGTGCCGGGCGAGGGGGATTTTTTTATAAATAGGAAATACAAGATACCTTTGCATGAAATTTAAAATTTCCTTGTTTGTCACGAAGAATTTCCTTACATGAAATTCAAAATTTCCTTATTTGTCACGAAGAATTTCATGTAAGGAAACGGGAAGTTGTCTAGCTAGAACGGTTGGCATGATGTGTGACGGGAGCTTGCAAATGCAGGCTGTCTTTTTTTACTTTCTTCTACCCAATGTATTGAAGCTTATGGGTAACACTCTGTTATATTGATTTTACACATAGTTATGTGTAAACTAGGATATAAGGTGGTGTTATGGCAACAAACTTAGCAATCAATCCACAACTATTGGAGCTTGCCTATGAAATTGGTGGCTATGCTACAAAAAAAGAAACAGTAAACACGGCTTTGAAAGAATTTATTCAACGGAGAAAATCTGAGGATTTGATTCAGCTGTTTGGCTCTATTGAATATGATCCTGAGTATGACTACAAGAAAATGAGACAAAGATGAGATCTATTCTCTCACCCTTGATAAGGATTTCTTAAATTATAAAAAGATTCTCGATATCGATGTAATAGATCTGGAGCTTCTCCATTAATAAAATAATTTCACATTTTCTAAAAAAAATCCGAGATTTTGTCAAATTTTGCCTCCTTCAACCATACAATATATATGGAGCTTGTTTGTGGCGAGCCTTGTTGTTGTGGAGGTTGTAATGAAGGGATTGTGGTCATGTTTGTGGATAGTGAGTCTTGCACTGCTGTTGTTTTCCTGTAAGTTGGAGGATCGTGATACAGGTTTAGTTGCTGCATCTGGTGAAAATCAGCTGTATGTGGTGAGCTGGAATGTGCAGACCTTTTTTGATGCCCAAACCTCTGGCTTGGAATATGCTGAGTTTCGTGGTAGCAAGAGCATCTGGAGTCAGCAGTTGTATGAACATCGACTGGAGCGATTACTAGATGCTATCGAAGAGATTGATGCAGACGTTTTGGTGCTGCAGGAAATCGAAAATATGGCGGTAATGTATGACATTTCCAATGGGCTTGCAGGTCGTTTGCGGGGCTCCGATGCCTATGGCTGGATGTGCTTTGAGGTAGAGGAGGGCAGTGCCATTG
This sequence comes from Treponema sp., assembly GCA_017629095.1. Taxonomy (GTDB): domain Bacteria; phylum Spirochaetota; class Spirochaetia; order Treponematales; family Treponemataceae; genus Treponema_F. The sequence continues at coordinate 8,945 of JAGBXW010000107.1, forward strand.
GCTGCGGGGTGTTCTCTCGCTTCCCCTTGGGGCCAAAGCGGGTACACCAGCTAGATTACAGGACTCATGGGGAGCAGCCTCAGCTACGGCCTTTACTGGAGGTTGAGGTGTTGCTGGAGGAAGGGGAAAATCTTCAATCTGTGAATCTCTTTGTGTGCCACTGGAAATCAAAGTCAAGCGGAGAAGAAGAGGCTGCCTTTTGGCAAGCTCAGCAGGAAACATTGTTGGACTGGCAGCTACGTCGGGTGCTTTCTGGAACCGATTCTCCCAGGGCCATTGTCTGTGGGGATTTTAATCGAGAGCTTGGGGAATTTACGACTTTGGGAAAGGATTCAGAAAGGGTGATGCTGGGCTCCGTGGAAGCTGACAGCGGTTGGCTTCATCAGAATACCACCAGTGCAGGGAGCTATTGGTACCAGCAGCAGTGGGAGCGAATCGACCACGTGTTTACGGTGGGGAACTTGGAGATTCTCCACTTTGAAGCCCTGTCTAATGGCCCCTGGGTGCAGCTAGATGAATCGGGGAATCTCATTCCCTTCCGCTACGCCCTGTGGAAGGATGAGGGCTACTCAGACCATTTGCCAGTGGCCTGCATGGTTTCATATTAAAAGAAGGAATCTTGCAACAACCGGGGAAATATGTGATAATGAGGATGGAGGTTTTCCTATGGTAGCGATTATTGTGGGACTTGTTCTTATTGCATTTACTGTTTTTGCAGCTCTTCCTGGGGGTTTGTCTTGGGGTGCTGAAATCATTTCGTTTTTGAAGGGAGCTTCTCCTGTTGTGGCCGCCTTTGTTGGATTGATTTCTGTTTTCATCGGTATTGCCGACTTGAAGGACAAGAATGAGGCCAAGAAGGAAGAAGAAGCAAGTTCAGCTAAAGAGTAAGTTTTATAATTTTATATTACGGGGCGACAAAGGTCGCCCTTATTTTTTGAGGTTTCCATGGTTTTGAAAAAGAATTCGATTTTTGTGGTGGCAGGTGATTCTGTTACTGATTGTGACCGTGACTTTTTGGCTCCCACTTGGAAAAGTGAGGCCCTTGGAAATGGTTATGCGTATTTTTTGCAAGCAGCTCTTACTGGTTTTTGTCCAGAGTTGAATGTGCAGGTTATTAACCGTGGCGTTGGTGGTGACACTTCTGCCCAGCTGTTGGAGCGATGGCAGGAGGATGTGCTGGAATGGAAGCCTGACTTCATTTCCATCTTGATTGGGGTAAATGATGCTTGGCGCCACTTTGACGGACACGCTGGCTTGAACGAGCTTATTGATGTGGCTGGCTACAAGGAAAATTGTCGCAAGATGATTCGCTCTGGCTTGGACTGCGGGGCTGGAATGTGCATTCTCTCTCCCTTTATGCTGGAGTTGAACAAGGAAGATCCTTTGGGAAAGATGGTTCGTGAATATGCTTCTGCAGCTCGGGAAGTGGCAGCGGAATTCAATCTGCCCTTTGTGGATTTGCAGGCAGCCTTTGATGATGCCCTTTCTCGTCGCTACACCTGCAACTTTTCCCCAGATAGAATCCATCCTAATGAGGCTGCCCACATGATTATCCTTCGGGAATTGTGGAAAACCTTAACTGGCGGCCAGCTTTTAGGCTGAGACTCTGGCTGTAGTTGATTAAAACCATCCTTAATTTACTGCTAACTTGAATTTCCCTTGTAAGCCACATTTGGTAGTTTTTACAAATGTAGCTTGCAAGGTGGAGCTTCAGGTTATTTTTTTTCGCCGTATTCTATTTCATCTTCTGCGGCAAAGGATTCACTTTCTTCAATAAAATCATATTCGTTTTCATCAAAGAGCTGGGCAGCCAACTGAGCGGTGGCAGAATTTGCGCCAGGAGGAGTGGTGTCGTCCATGTCCCTTGATGAAGAAGTTTTGTTCAGGCTCTTATTCAACCGAGCTTTTGCAGCTTCTTGTTCTGCCACAAATTCCTTACAGGCAGCCAAAATGTCCTCTGCCTGACTTCTTGGAATGTGGAGGAGGGCTGCAATGGGAGCTGCTTCATAAATCTCCTTTTCGTCTGGCCCTGCTGGTAGAGTGATTTTTCCCGCAGAGGTTTTAATGTCAGGATTTGCCTTGTTTTTTCCGTCCTTTATGGTCTCAGCTTTAGGGAGAAGTATTTTTCCTGTGGCTGCTTGGGTGGCTTGAGCCTCTTGCAGGTATGACTGACAATCTGCCACCAGCTGTTGGGGACTGGTAAAGGTGAGCATAAGGCTTCTGGCTCGTTTATCTCCTACATGGGGCATTCCTGCAAAGATGCTGACGGTGTTTTCCTTTGTTCTCAGCCGTTGGTTTCTGCTGGTGGCAAAACGGTGGGTTTCATCTCGCACCCGTTGCAAAAGCCGTAACGCATCGCTGCGTTTAGGCAAGCTCATGGGGGTGCTGTTGCCGGGACGATAAATCTCCTCATCCCGCTTTGCCAATCCTGCCACAGGAATATCTAGCTGCAATGCAGAAAGCACGGCTTGCACTGCATTCACCTGGCCAATACCACCGTCTATGAGAATTAAGTCTGGTAGGTCAGCTTGTTCGTTTAAAAGGCGTGTATAACGACGGGCCACGGCTTCCCGCATGGAAGCGAAGTCATCGATAATGCCATCGGTGGTTTTCAGGCGGAAGTAGCGGTAGTTTTTCTTGTCGGGATTTCCGTTGTAAAAGCTAATAAGACTGGCCACAGGGAGTCGTCCCCCAATGTGGGCAATGTCAAAGCCTTCAATACGGACAGGAAGATGGGGCAAGCCCAATAGCTTTTGCAATTCCTCCATGGCCGGCATATCTCCTCTCTCTCGAACACGGCGGATAATGTCTTCTCGAGCATTTTGAAAGGCCATGTTCATGGCAGCGAGGTGGCGTTTGTAATTTGGCGTGGTGGATTCGCCATCTTCTTTCACCACATAAATGTCAGGCTGGGCTTGCAAGGCGGTGGCAAACCACTGATGGCAAATATCAAGGCCCGTGGTGGTAGGCACAAAGATTTTAGGGGGAATCATGGCGGCTTCAGTGTAATAGGCTGTAAGGAATTCTCCCAGCAACTCCTCCGTTTCATTTAAGCTGACGGTGCGGTAATTGTCCCTGCCCAAAAGTTTTCCTTGTCGCATTTTCAGCACCGTAAAGCTCACTAGCTCTCCTTCGGTAAAGTAGGCAATGTAGTCTCGGTCTTCTGGGTCAAAGTCCTCCACCACGTTTTGGCTTCTGAGAACCCTCAGGGCTGCAATGCCATCTCGTAGTCGGGCTGCCTTTTCAAACTTTAGCTCCTTGGCGGCTTGCTTCATTTCGGCTGTAAGTCGTGCCTCGGTGTCGGGGCCTTTACCCTCAAGAATCCTTTCAATCTCACCGATATACTCGTTATAGGTGTGTTCTGATTCCCGATCACAGCATGGGGCGCCGCATCTTCCGATATGGTAATACATACAGGGAGATTCCCGCTTCCGCAGTATTTTGCAACGTCTCAGGGGATAGAGCCGCTGGAGGGTTTCAATAAAGGTGTCCAAGGCTCCCACATCGGGAAAGGGCCCAAAATATTTGGAGCCATCCTGAAGGATACGCCTTGTTTTGAAGAGCCTTGGAAAGGGCTCGTTGGTAATCCGCAGCACTGGGTAGGACTTGCCGTCCTTCAGGTTAATGTTGTAGCGGGGATTGTGTTCCTTTATCATGTTGTTTTCTAAGATAAAGGCCTCGTACTCGTTGGCTGTGGTGATATATTCGATGGAACTTGCCCGGGATACAAGAATCTGAGTCTTGATGTCCTTGCGGCCAGAAAAATAAGAGGAAAGGCGGTTCTTCAAGTTCTTGGCCTTTCCCACGTAAATCACGGTGCCTGCTTCGTCCTTCCAGAAGTAGACGCCGCTTGTAGAAGGAGCTTTGTGAGCTGTGTCCTGGAGTTGTTGTCGTCGTTCTCTTGTATCTGTTTTCATGTCTTCAAAATCTAATAGAAAACTCATACCCTGTTTTACCCTCTTTTGTCTACTAGTTTTTTCTCTTCAATCAGTCTTTTCAATAGAAAAGGTTATTACTTTGGGGGGAGAACATGGCTGGTCCCAGATTTCTTCCACAAGTGGTATTACAACTGGGCCTGGTAAATATGGTCAAATCTCTTTAGAGTTGGCCACTGCTTCTCGTACTGTTTCCCATGACACGGAAATGCTTTTTTCCTTTGAGGGAGACTCTTTTCAGGATGATGCCGGCAGATTTCAGGTGGTGAGTTCCAATGTGCGGGTAGTAGAAGATGCTGCCATGGGAAAGCAATCAGGGCTTTCTGTAGGTAATGGCAGTGGTTTTTCTGTAACTGGAGTGCCTGGTTCTATTTTTTCTACCTTAAACTGGACAGGTTCTTTTTCCATTGAATTCTGGCTTTGTCCCGCTGTGGTTGACAACGGAGAAACAATTCTGTCTTGGCGTTCCAGTCGCAATGTGGACGGCTATCCCCTGTATCAGATTTTAGAGGCAACCTTTGTAAAAAATCACTTGCAATGGAATTGTACTAATCTCTTTACTGGCTATGTCGAGAATAACGGAGAGATTACTCTTTCTGGTACAAAAAGTGTTATTCCCAATAAGTGGTCTCACCACATTCTGTCATATGATTCTGAAACTGGTCTTTTAGAATATCGAGTAAATGGTCTTGTAGAAGATTTAAAGTATATCACCATTACTGGTCGTGAGCGGGGTGGTGTATATCCTTTAATGTTGGGAAATCCTGCTGTTTTGGAAATATCACCTTCATATGCTGGTAAGATTGACGACTTTAGAGTATTGAGAAATGCCATTTCTAACACAGAGGATTTTTTCTATCAAAATCAGGAGAATTATCAAAGGGGTTGGACTGCTGTACGCTACACTGTTGACGGGGGAAGTTTTATTAGCAAGCCCTTGGAAGTTCCCGTGGGAAGTCATTTGACCCATCTTGAAGCCAGTACCATTGTGCCTGAGGAAACGGGAATTGAATTCTTTGTAAGAGCTGGAGATAACTTTTATAGTTGGGATCAAACAAGTCCTGAGTGGATTCCTGCTCCTCCTGGAAAACAGCTTTCTGACTTGGAAGGCAAATACTTTCAGGTAATGGTAAAACTGTATCCTGATGGAGCCGGAACAAGTACTCCTTCTATAGCCTCTCTTTCCCTCCATTACGAGGAACAAGAACCACCGTTACCCCCTTTTTATGTGAAGGCTACTGCTGGCAACGGCTATGTTGACTTAATTTGGTCTCACACTATAGATAAGGCCACCAATTACTGTGTATACTATGGTGAACGACCTGGGGAGTATCTTGGACGTGTTGCTTTGGAAGGCAATTCTCCTGTGAAAGTGGGGCACGAAAATTCCGTTCGGTTAACAGGCTTAAAAAACGGTCGAATTTATTATTTTGCCATTGCTTCTGAATATAATGAACAGATAGGCCCCCTATCTCAAGAGGTTCATGCACGACCTACTATTCAATCCCGGTGATCATGATTTTCATTGGTAAGGAAATGGTATGACATTAAAATTTTCATCGGCTCACAAAAATACATTGTATAGAGCAAAATCAGCTGCTCTTGCCCGTGATTATGATTTGGCGATTCGACTTTTTAAACGATTAACTCAAGAATTTCCAGATGAAGTCGGATTGCAGCAGGAGTTAGCTGCAACCTATGTCCGCAGTGGGAATGATGAACAAGCTTTAGCACTATATCAGAAAATCTTGCAAAGAGATAGGAATGATTTTAGTGCCTTGATTGGTTTAGGTGGAATTTATCGTCGTCTGGGAAAATATGAAGAGTCCGTGAGTGTTTTGGAGCGGGCTTTGGCTCTTGATGGAAATAGTGTCCAAACGTACTATACCTTAGGCTTTACCTACAAGCAGATGGGGCGTTTTGATGATGCCCTTGAGTGTTTTGACCAGGTGATTAGTCAAGAGCCTGGGGATATTCTGGCCTACAACCATTTGGGAAGCATTTATTCTATGCGTGGGGACAGCAAGAATGCCATTGCATCTTATCAACGAGGCTTGCAGTTGGATGCAAATCATCCCATTCTCCACTACAATCTTGCTCAGGAATATGAAAAGCTAGGTTATTTTGATGAGGTAATGGAAGAATATGAGGCTACCCTGCGAGCTAAGCCAGGGTGGAGTGAGGCCATCAATGGCTATGCCCTCTTTTTGATGTCCCATAATTTGAATAAAGAAGCCTATACTATTCTTTCTCAAGGAATTGCAGTTACTCCTGAAAATCTTGATTTGCAGTGTTCCATGGGAATAGTGCAATTAAAACGAAATGAATATCAAGATGCAGGGCGACGATTTGAGACTGTTTTGGAACAGGATGAGGATGATTTTCGGGCTTTAATGGGATTGGCCGATGTATATATCCAGCAAGGCCGGAATGATGACTCTATGGACTTGTTGCAAAAAGTGGAGCCAGTTCAAGAAAAAAATAAGGGAATACAGTTACAATTTGTTCGTACCTTGCTAAACGCCCATCAATTTCACGAAGCTGGGGATTTGATAAAAAATTTGGTGCAGGAATACAACTTCGATGTCAGTGTACTGCATCTTTTGTCAGAATATTTTGCCTGTTGTGATGACCAGGAACGACTCCAGCAAACACTGGATAAACTGGATGAGTTAGATCCCAGTTACTTCCTCCATTTTTTGGATATTGCCCTTCGATTCCGTCAAATCGGTAATTTTGAACAGGCTCAGACCTATTTAGTAGAATATTTGCAACATCTGCCCAATGATCCTGTGGCTTTGACTGCTCTTGCTTCTTGTTATGAGCAATGTAGCCAGTATGGAGATGCCATGCGATTTTATCAACAGGCATTGAATTGCGACGCTGACAATAGTTATTTACAAAAAGCGGTGGAGAGAATCTCTCTTTATGCTCATGATGACGAAGTTGAACGAGAACTGCTGGAATCTACTAAGTCTCGAAGAAATTTCCCTTTGAGAGATATTTATAATAATAAATCAAAGGGAAAAAATGTCAGTTTTGATCAAAAGCACTTTTTAGGGGATTTGAAACAGCTGATTGACGAGGAGCATTACCGAGAAGAATCTACTGATAGCTTGTTGTTGCAGCCAAGAAGAATTACTGGAAAGAAACGAAGTCTGGAACACTATGATCCATTGAAAATAGAAGCATCTGATTCTGCAGCTCTCGCTCCTGGAGATGAGCTGTATCATCAAAATACACCAACTCTTGAAGCCCTGAGTCATGACGATGGACCAGTGGATTATGACCCCTTGTTTTCTCCCAATGATGAGCTGAAGTTCCAAGATGAGGAAGATGAGATTTTTGATAGTGTAAATCAAAAACCAGAGGAAATTTTCTTACGGGAAGAAATGCCTCAGTTGGCTCCTGCTTCAGATTTCTTTGACCGTTGGCCAGCTATGCCACGGCAGAACTATCCTCAGAATTATCCTGACCCATGGCGACCTCAGCATCCTGCTAATGATATGGCCATACCGAGGGATTTTACTGATGATTCCCTGCAGATGGAAGATGATGAAGACATTCCCTTTGCGGAACCCATAGAAGAAATTGATGAAGATTTGGTGCCTTTAGAGGAACTCCCAGAAGAATTCCCTCTTGAAGACCCCTTAGAAGAAGTGTATGAAGAGGATTCTTCCTTAGATGAGTTGTTTCCTTGTGAGGAGGAAGAGCCCTTGGAGGAAGAAATCCCTCAAGAGATGGATGTTTCTCAAGAGACAGAAGAGCCTCATGATGCATCACAAGAAATTGGTAGTCTTATGGACAGTCTTTCTCAGCCAGAAGATAATACCCACCTTGTGGCTCTTTTTCAGGCTCTCAAAGGATTGTGCCAGTATCTTCCTGAAGAAGAAAAAGAAGACTTTAATGCCAGCATGAAACCTCTGCAAATGGAGTATATTATCAGCAGATTGGCTGGAAAGCCTGGATTGATGGCATTGGCAGAAAATATTCGGGAAAAGGGCTTGGTGGAAGTGCCTGTTGAACGATACGATATTGTAAAGCGTTTTCACGAAACGACAGCTTCCGCTCGAGTGATGAATGTAATGCGGTCCTTGGTTCAGCAGCTTCCCGACAAGGAGAACTCTGTTTCTTTGGATGATTCCTTGCAGCATTTGCTGGATCGATTGTCTAAGATTTAATTCTAGTACAGCTTTTGACGTATAAACAAAAAAGAGCGAGGTTTCCCTCGCTCTTTTTTATTGCATTCCTACAAACGGATGATTCTGGCCTTTGTGAGGACTTCATTTCCCTCTGGGGTAATGAGGATGTCGTTTTCCAATCGGCAACCACCAAGTTTTGTGTCGTAAAGGCCGGGCTCTAGGGTTACCACCATGCCAGGGCGGAAGAGAGCCTCTGGTGGCTGGGTAGTGCGGACAGTGGGCCACTCGTGGGCTTCAAGACCATAGCCGTGTCCCAGAGAATGGGGCATGGTACGACCAGCTTGGGCAAAAATATCATCTACAATTTGGGCTGCATCTTTTATGGGCAGGCCATTCTTGTATTTTTCTAGGGCTGCATTGTAGGCTTGTTGTACCAGTTCCAGCTGTTTTTCCTGCTCTGGCGAGAGGGGCCCCTTTGCAAAGGTGAGGGTAACATCGCTGGTGTAGCCTTCCACCACCACGCCAAAGTCCAAAATGGAAAGGCCCGTTGCAGGAAAGGCCCCTGCGGTGTAGGGAGGAAAGCAGTGAATACCAAAGCTTCGCTCAGGTCCTGCTGCTAGGGTGTCAAAGCCAGTGCCTTCACAACCAGCTTTTCGACACTCTCCTTCAATCAGCAGGGCGGCATCCATTTCTGTGGTAATGGCTCCCGAATGAACTCCTTCTTCCAGGAGCAGAATGAGATTGTCGGTAATGGCAGAAGCCCGCTTGATGCAGTTGATTTCGTACTGGTCCTTAATGGCACGCATATTTACCGCATCCTGGTGGACGCCATTTTCTCGGCATAAAAGGTGAATCTCCTTTGAAGTGCCCAGAGCCTGATTAATAACCTGCTGATATTTTTCGTAGATGGGGTAGGGCAGGCTGGGAGGCAGCTCGATGGTGACGGTGCTAGGAAGCTCTAGCTGCTTCAAGACTTGAGAAAGGGCGTTGGTGGCAGTGCGACCAAAATCAGTGTAAGGAAGGATGGAGTCAACAGTGGCCATTTCTTGAGCCATGTTCACGTCCCAGGGAATGAGGATGGATTGTCCCTCGGCAGTGAGAATCAGTAGTGCATCGGAGGGCTGGCCAGTAAAATAACGGAGGGAAGGATCTCGTCTTCCTTCTGTGTCTTCAAAAAATGCCACATCAATCTTTTTATCCCGTAAAATCTGGGCAAAAGAGCGTTGTCGTTGTCGATTGTATTCAGCTAAATTCATGGAATTCATATTCGTCTCCTTAGTTTTTTCACAATTATTTGAATCAAGGAATCTCGTGTAATGATTAACAAGAGTATTCCCACTGTAGCAAACAAGAGGGCTGCAATAATCAAGGGAAGGCCCTCTTGCAAAATGCGATTGTTAAAGCTGAAAAGGCCAAAGATTGTATCTTTCAGCAGTAGTAAAGGGATGGATGCAATGAGGGAAAGTACCACCATTTTTAGTGCATAGCCTATCATGCCCTTTACCACGGTACCCATGGCAAATCGCTTTGTTCTTTGCAAAAAGATAAGGAGGAAGATGGTGTTTGCAAGGCTTGCTAAGGTAAGGGCTAGGGCAATACCGCCACCTTTCATGGAGCTCACCAATAGCAGGGCCAAGAGGATATTTACTGCAAAGCCCAAGATACCTGCGGTAGCTGGGGATTTTGTGTTGCCCTGAGCATAGAAGGCTGGGGAGATAATGCGGTTTACGGCAATGAAGAAAAGCCCTGTAATGTGGAAGGTAAAGGCTTCTAGGGTAAGGGCTACGGAATTGGTGTCAAAGCTTTTGGACTTGTACACCAAGGCAATGATATTTTCTCCAGTAATGAGGGAAAAGAAGGTAATGGGAATGGTGATAAGGGCAATGATTTTTACTGACTGGGTCAGCATGGCAGAAAATTCTTCCCATTCTTGCCGCTTTGCTAGGCCTGCCATGTCGGGCAGAATGACGGTGCCAATGGAAACGGCAAAGATTCCCAAAATCAATTCCTGAAGACGCAATGAATACTGAAGGCTAGAAACAACACCTGTTCCTGCCCGTCCTGCCAAGGAGGTTGATACCACGTCATTTAGCTGGTAGGCAGCCATTCCGATAACAGTGGGCCCCACCAAGGCCAGCACCTTTTTTGTGCCAGGGTTTGAAAAAGCCTTTTTCAATGAGGTGAGGGACACCTTCCAGCCCCCCTTCAACACAAAGGGCAGTTGAAATGCCGCCTGTACAATTCCACCAGTCATGACACCCAGGGCCATGGCTCTGGCAGGATTTTCCATCAGGGGAGAAAGGAGATAGGTGGCGGCAATAACGATGATGTTGAATAGAATGGGTGTAAATCCCGATGGAGCAAAGATTTTTAGTCCGTTGAGAATACCCTGGAAAAAGGCTGCCACAGAAATTACCAGCAGATAGGGAAACATAATTCTTGTTAATAAGGTTGTTTCCTGAAGAACGCTTACGTTTCCTTCCTTGTAAAAAAGGGGAATAATCAGGGGGGTGAGGCAAATCCCCAGCACTACCACTATGGTTGTTAAAAAGGTAACCAGGGTACAGGTGGCATTAACAAAGTCTTGGGTTTCCTGTCGTCCCTCTGGAGTGTCGGAGCCTTCTAGGTAGGCTTTGAAGGTGGGAATAAAGGCTACGGAAATGCTATTTTCTGCAAAGAGGCGGCGGAACAGGTTGGGAATCATAAAGGCAATACCAAAGGCATCTGCTAAGTCAGAGGTGCCAAGGAAGGCGGCCTTGGTGGCTTCTCGGATAAGCCCCAAAATACGGGAAATAAGGGTCAAGAAGGAAAGCTGGGCTCCCGCCGCCAGCAAGGATTTCTTTTTCATGGTGGCAGTATATCATAGGGAAAATAATAGTGAAAGGGGCGGGAAAGGAGATGTACAGGGATGGTCTTGGTTGACGGTGTCATTTATAAGTTAAGTAACTCTTGTACTTGGGACAATGTGAGACCAGATAAATCTGCAATGTCTTCAGAAGAATAACCTCGTAAAAGAAGTTTTTTCGCTGTTTCCAGTGCCTTCTGGTAGGCTCCACGTTCTAGCCCTTGTTCCAGTCCGATGGAAATGCCTTCCGCATAAGCTTCTTCCTGTTTTACTGCCATAGCTGTATCAAAGTCATATTCTGCTGTTAGGATACTCAAAGTCTCTCCTCCTTTACGTTCCAAGTAATCTCTTAAGATGTTGTGACGTACCGCCTCTCGAATAGCTCTTGTGAGGGGCTGTGCTTGTCCATCCGATTTTGCCTCATCTATGAGCTTGAGAAATTGCACGTATTGCTCCAAGTCAGGACAATTCTGTACTATGTGACTCGGCTCTTCACCCTTAATTTTACACACTTTCACTTTCAGTTCAAGGGTGAGTTCTGAATCCGAGAGCTGGTTCTCGGATGGGTCTTTTGGGAAGGCATCAGACAGGTACAAGTAGCTTTCTGAGGGTAGGTCTTGGTTGCCAGTGTAAAAGACAAAGAACTCAGGCTTGGCCAAGGGGATGAGTTGATTTGAAAACTTTGTTTTAGAATCTATTCTGTTGCTGTAGATTCGAGTCACGTATTCCAGTAATCGCAACGGCATGTTTAGGTTGATGGTAAACTGATGTTCAATCATGAGAATAAATTGGTCGTTTACCATGACGGCAATGTCGTTGTAGTAATCCATGTAGAGCACCTGTTCTAGATTCACTCGTTCCAGTTTGGTGGTTTCCACTTGTAGGTTGGTACCGTGAAGGGCGTTGTACAAAGACAAAAAATGCTGTTTCCAGTCCCTGTCCTTGGAAAAATAATCTACAAAGAGGGAATCCTTGTGTTTGCGGTTTTCGGTGGTGGTTTGTTTATTTCGGGTGGCGATATAACAATTCAAGGCTCTACTATCATTTCTAATACCGCTAATTTTGAGGGGGGTGGAATTTGTTTGGAATATGGTAACGTCACTATAGGACCAGATGTAAGTATAATGAACAATACTGCTATAGATGGTGGTGGTATTGCCCTTCGGAATGATGATCTGAATGCTATGCCGCATTTGGAAAACAATGGAATAATTACAAACAATTATGCTTCATATGAAGGTGGTGGTTTGGCTCGTTATGTCGGAGAATTTAAAAATAATGGCACGATTTCTGGGAATAAGGCTGAAGATAATAGTGATGAAATTAAAGAATAATTTTGTAAAGCCCCGCCAGCAACAGGTGGGGAGCAGGGGAACCCCACGAATAGTAGCCAGAGTGGTGGGGAACACCCACAAAAATTATTTTGGGAAACTGGGGAGGGTTCCCCTGTTTCCTGGGATGGAGGTCACAGATCTTTGCTTATGGCTAAGGCCACTCACCTTTGGTCAGGGGCAGTGACCTGTACAGGAAAGAGACAGTGACCTGTAAAGACAGGCAGACGCAAAAGAACCTCCCGCACCTAGGAAAATCGTAGATTTTCCGAAGACCTGTGGCAATAAAAAACGAAAATCCTCCCTCCAGAACCTTGACAATTCTTTCAAAGTAAACAAAAATACGGTAGTCATCTAAGTTGGTTCTGCATTGTACAAGTAAATAACACGGAGTAAACATGGTTTCAGACACACAAAATCTTTCAAGTAATGCGGAATCTCTCTTGACAAATGCCTTTTCCACAGTACACTCCCTGAA
>JAGBXW010000108.1 GCA_017629095.1 Treponema sp.
AAGATAAACACAGGATTCTTGCAATACAGATTCAGCTCGTTCTCGTCAGGGTCGTCCCCGTCCTGATCCCGTATCCCAGCCAAGGGATGATTGCGGAACAAAAGCAAGAACAGAATTACCGCCAGAGAAAAGCGGTCACTGAAGGTGTCGGGCTTGTGCTGGCTCAGTACTACTTCTGGTGCCACATAGCGAGGCTTTCCCTGAATGCCAAGGTTCTCTCCGTCGTGGGCCACATTGTCGTTATCTCCAATCAACACATCTCCCGACTCTGGATTGATAAAAAAGTTGCCATCGTTCAAATCCTGATAGCTTAAACCCTTGTTGTGCAAGGTTTTAAAACTAGCGGTGATTTGTAATGCCGCATTGATTACCGCAGCAAAGCTGGAAAATTTCACTCGATTCAAGATAAAAAGGGAAAAATCCTTGTAGCAGTCGGGCTTTACCTGCATCACATAGCCAAATCCACCCTTTTCATCCTTTTCTGTTACCGCCAAGGGCCACAAAAAGGTGGAGGCTGGGGAACCACGAGCTACATTTTCCTTTAGGTTGTCGTAAAAACGCTGGGACTCAATCTTTTTATACCACTTGAGGGCATAGTATTCTTGCCTGAACCGAACTCGGTAGATGATACCCTGGCCTCCTTCTCCCAGTATGTCCACCACCTGAAGGCTTTCTCCCTCCAAGGTTTTTAGAGTGGCACCCCGTTTTAGGCTGGGCATCAGTAACCACCTCCAGAAACTCGTTCCCACTGGCCAAAGACTACTTCGCTTTCGCTCCCACACCAGGGGCAACGCACTTGGGATTCGTCCTTGTAGCAATAAATTTTCTGGCAGTTACCGCACTGGGCCAGTTCGTGGGAGGAACAGAAGGGACACCCAGGGTATTCTTGGTCATCTACAAAATTTTCTATTTCAATCTGGGAGGAAAAATGCTCCCGCTGAGCCACCTCTTCTTTGAGAGAAAAACTCCAGGTTTTAACCCAGGTGTTTCCCCGCTTTTCTATGCGGATACCATAAAGACGCTCAGCACTGTAGGGACAGCGGGGAGTGATTACGGCGGCAGTCTTTTTCATCTTATCCTCCGATTAAACTGATTTTTACGATACAGACTCTTGATTGCACTGTATCTGAATATGATACCAGAAAATCCCTAATTTGAAAAGGAAAAAAGCAGAGGGGCTGGTTTTCGGAAAATTCCCACGTAAATAATGAGCTATCCTGTAACCTAGGTGATTACATCTATTTTGTTCTTCCTCCACTACAAGTGAGCCCCTTGGAGAAAGAAGGTGGTGTAAGAGGGGGTTAATCTGTATGAATTCTTTTTTTTATCAATTGGATTGCATTTTGAGTTTCTTCTTCTATGATTTGTTCAATTTTTTTTAAATCACTATCATCCAAAGACTTTTCTTCTGGAGTATAAAATAAAGCAGAAAGAGATACATTTAGAGTTTCAGCAATTTTCTCTATTAATTCTGCAGAAGCAAAAACCTTGCCAGTTTCTATAGTACTCACATGTTTTACAGAAATATCTAATATCTCTGCCAACTGTTCTTGGGAAAGTTTTTTTAATTTTCTATATGAATGAACATTCATCCCAAAAATCTTCTTCACATTCATTCTTTAATGATAGGTGATTGTATCAATAATCCAAGAACTTAAAAGGTATACTTTTAGATTTAATTTTACATTTAAGGTAAATTTTATCTTAAATTTAATACTTATTAGGTTTATAATTTTATAAAAGATAACATTAAAGGTAAAGGAGATTTTTATGGAAATGGATTGGTATTCTTGTGCAAACACAGATGGTTCTTGTGAGGGTTATGTAGATGTGGGCTCTACTCCCAGTTCAACGGCGGGAGATAATGTTTGTAACTGCGGTGGTCCTCACGATTGGAAATATGAAGGCACTTTTGATACAGATTTTAACAAGTATCCCAAAAGTGGATTTTATATTCAATAAATAATTCATGGTGTAGGAGGGAATTAATCTCCTGCACCATCCCTTACTCCAGGGCTGAAACTCTCCGTCTTTTAGTACCTTTACAATAAGAATTCTTTCTCAGTATATCTCCATTCTTATCAAAGATGTAAAACCCCGCAGCAAGCACAACAGTGCGAAGTTTCTAGTAAAGGATGGGGTTTTAGGAGAACAAGGGGCAAGACATTGTAGCCCCCTTGCCCCCGCTGACCAGTAGAGGGTTGTCATCCCCCTAACTACTCATCCTTATACACCCGTGGCACCCGTTGGGCAATGCCACAGGTAATTTCATAGGAAATAGTTCCTGCCGCATGGGCAATGTCCTGGGCAGATTGCAAAGCACCGTGTTCTGCGGGGCCAAAGATAATTACCTCATCCCAGCGGGACACCTTGCTATCTACTCCAAGATAAATCATACACTGGTCCATGCAAATCCTACCGCACACAGGATAGAGTTTTCCGTTAATGGTTACCTCAAGCTTTTCCCCATAACGGCGAAGAAGCCCATCTCCATAACCTGCAGGAATCACTCCCACCTGGCAATCTTCTTGAGCCACCCACTGGCGGCCATAGGAAATGCTTTCTCCCTTCTTCACCTGCTTTATAGCCACAATACTACTTCTCACATCCATCAGGGGTTTCAAGTGTACCGGAGTTTTAACTTTAGCCCCCTCTCCGTTCAAGTAGCTTTCTGTAATATCTCCTGGATAATAGCCATAAATCACCAGCCCAGGCCGCACCATGTCAAAGTGAGATTCTGGATATTCAAAGACAGCAGAGGAGTTGGCGGCATGGCATAATCCTGGATCAATTCCCAACTGACGAATATTGTCTACCACCTGTTTAAAAATTTCAATCTGCTTTTTTGTGTAGGCCACATCCTCTGGCACCAAAGAATCAGAAACGGCAAAGTGGGTAAAAACACCATCAAGGCTCACTCCCTGAGAATTAGCAATGAGCTGGGCCAAATCAGCAGCTTCATCGGGAGTACACCCAATGCGCCCCATACCAGTATCCACCTTCAGATGAACGGGAACCTTTCGTCCCATGGCAGTAGCCGTTACATTCAGCATTCGTATCAATTCTGAATCACACAAAGAAGGAGTCAGATGATTTTCAATAATTTCAATAAACTCCGAGGGTTGAGGCAAGCTCAAAACTAAAATAGGAATGGTGATTCCCGCTTTTCGCAACTCCACCCCTTCAGAAACAGCTGCCACCGCCAAATAGTCAGCACCACATTCCACCGCCATGTGGGCCACAGGAACTGCTCCATGGCCATAGGCATCAGCCTTTACTGGAATGCACAGCTTCACACCAGAGCTCAACTGGTTTCGAACTTGTTCTATATTATTACGTAAATTTCCCATGTATACGTTGGCAAATGTTGCTCTCATAGTGTAACCATCATACTGATTCATTATTTTCTTATCAATAAGTATTGTATAAAACTCGCTAGGGTATTACAATGATACAAATCTATACATTGGAGATTGAATAATGTTTAAAATCAGTTTTATTAGTATGGTCGTAGTAGTTTGTCTGTTGTTTTCTTCTTGCTTGACCACAAAAGAAAGTGGTGACTCATCTACACCACAACAGCAGGAAGAAGTTTCCTTAGACAATATGAGTGAAAATACCTCTACAGCAGCTGAAGAAACAGAGATCCCTCTTGAACCAGAGTTTCCTCCTCCTCCTCCAGTGCCAAACCTCAGTCTTAAAGCAGGAAAAACTCCCACTGCAATCAGAGTGGGACAAAACTTTACAACAAATTTTACCGCAACTGTTATAAATCAAGAAACAGAATCAGCTGAATCTGGAATTACTGTTACGGTAACCTATCCTGCTAGCAAAGATACAACTGAAATTTCCTTTGCTACCACAGAATTAACCACCAACGAAGAAGGCATTGTTTCCTTTACTCCTCCAGACACCAGTTTTACCTGCAACAGCAAAATAACTTTCACTGTGAAGTCAAAGGATGGGAACAAAACAACTTCAATTCCTTACATTGTAAAGACAAATCGCCACAACAAGGGTGGAAATATTGCCATTGTGGACTACGGCCTTACCGGCAAACCCATTCGAGACAATAGCCGTTCTGCATCTGCCCTTTTGACTGCCCTCATTAGAAACGGTTTTTCTTCCATTGGAAATGTGGATTTTGTAAACGAAATCCACTCTGGAGACAAAGCAAAGATATACCAAGCAGCATACAACCTCATTGGAAATAATTCCAACTTTCTCATTTATGGAACCGTAAAGTACAATGGAGAAGTTACTGAAAAAGATGGAGTATTTTACACACCTTTGATTGGAGACATTACCTGCCTTGAAATGAAAACCGGAAAAGAATTGTTCCACACTGTTATCGAAGTTGTGGGAGAAGGAAGTTCCGAATGGGCTGCACTACAAAATGCTCGCATGGATCTTTTTGGACCGCAAGCTGCAGAAGCACTAATCTATGGCATGTAAGGATTTTATTCTGTGAAAAATCTCAAAATTCCCCAGCCCCTCAAAAAAATGAATGAAATTTTTCAAGCCAATGGCTACGAAGCCTATTTAGTGGGAGGGGCTGTTCGTGACATGATTCGTGGTAAGGAAGCATCTGACTGGGATGTAGCCACCAATGCCCAACCTGAACAGGTAGTAAAGATTTTCCGTAAGGTCATTCCCACAGGAATTGCCCACGGCACTGTCACAGTCTTGTTCATGGGTCATTCCATAGAAGTTACCACCTACCGCACCGAAGCAGACTACAGCGATGGTCGCCACCCCGATGCGGTGAGTTTTGCAGGTACCATAGAAGAAGATCTGTCTCGCAGAGACTTCACCATGAATGCCATTGCAGCGTCACTGGAAGATGGCCATTTAGTGGATCCCTTTGCAGGACAAGAAGATATAAAGAGTAAAACCATTCGCACCGTGGGAAATCCCTACGACAGATTCAACGAAGATGGCCTGCGACCTATCCGTGCCATTCGCTTTGCCACCCAGCTGGACTTTTCCATTACCCCAGAAACTATGGCTGCAATTCCAGCTTCCTTGGAAAAAACTTCATCAATTTCTGTGGAGCGATTTCGTGAAGAGTTCATCAAAATATTAAAATCACCAGAACCCTCTGTGGGTCTCAAGCTTTTAGAGGAAACGGGCATTCTCCAGCTCTTTATCCCAGAACTAGCCACCTGCAGAAAGGTGGAGCAAGCAGATTGCCGTGGCTTCCATCAGTTTGATGTGCTGGACCACCTTTTTTACGCCTGCGACGGAGCTCCAGCCCACAAGGAATTGGTTCGTCTTGCTGCCCTCCTCCACGATATTGGCAAACCTAAGGCAAAGCGATCAGGGAGCCTGCCAGACGGACGGCCCACCATCACCTTTTACAACCACGAAAAATACTCCGAGGAAATGAGCCAAAACCTTATGACTCGTCTCAAATTTTCCAAGGCAGAAACAGCCATCGTATGTCATCTGGTGAAAAACCACATGTTCCACTACGAAAGCAACTGGTCAGATGCAGCTGTCCGTCGCTTTTTGTTTCGAGTCACCCCAGACGCCTTGGAAGACTTGTTCGACCTCCGTATGGCAGATGTATACGGAATGACTCGCAGTGCACCAGTTCTCAAAGAAGGCCCTTGGAGCAGCAATTTGTTGGAGCTCAAAGATAGGATTACCGAATTATCTAGCCAACAGCAGGTTTTAGGTCTTAAAGATTTAGCTATTAACGGCAAGGACTTAATGGCAGCAGGAATTCCTGCAGGAAAGCAGCTGGGAACCATCTTGAACCAGCTTTTAGAAACAGTGCTGGATGATCCCAGTCAGAACAATCGGCAGCAACTGTTGACCATAGCCACCAAATTAGCAGAAAAATATTGCAACTAGAAAATCACAGGGGGAAATATGAGAATTACAGGTGGAGAATTGAGAGGAAGAACCATCAAGTGTCCCGATGGAGTTATCCGTCCTGCCATGGACAGAATGCGTGAGTCTCTTTTTTCAATTTTAGGTGATTTATCTGGTAGATCCTTTCTTGATTTATTTTCTGGTTCTGGAACCATTGCAATAGAAGCTGTTTCCCGTGGGGCAAGCCACGTAGAATTGGTGGAAAAAGACAAAATCAAAATCCAAACGGTGCTAGACAATGTGTCTATCACAGAAAAGGAAATGGGACAAAAAATTCACTGTCATTTTATGGCGGTGGAGCTTTTCCTCAAACGATGCAAAAATAAATTCGACATCATCTTTTTTGACCCACCATTCCCCTACAAGTACCACAAAAGCTTAGTTGAAATGGTTGCAAAGGGAGAATTACTCAATCCCGGTGGAGTTGTTCTTATTCATCGTCCCAAAGAAAAGGAAATGCCAGATGCAGTCCTTCAACTAGAATTAGGAGACAGAAGGGAATACGGTCGTTCTATCGTGGATTTTTATTTTAATAAGTCATAAGTAAATCTTGACAAAATAATGAAATCTGCTAGAATGGAAGACGTGTAAAAGGCACTCTGTTATGGAGAAAGATTTAGAAAAGGTCTTTGGAAAGTTTCAAACACAAGGAACCCTAGGTTTTATAAAAACTACTGATAAACCTGCTTTTTCCCTCACTTCTGAACAAAAAGTTAGCCTAAATAGAAAAGGTAACGTGTTGTTCAATCAGGGAGATATTGAGCAAGCACGTAGAATTTTTTTAACTACAGGGTATTCAGATGGACTTACTCGAGTCGCCGATGTCTATGTAGACCAAAATAGAGAGTTAGATGCACTTAAACTTTATATCCTAGCCCATAATAAGAGGAAATCAGAGATTCTTTTAGAAAAAATTGCTTCTTTGATTTCAAAACTCATCATAGAATAAAGGAATAGTTAAAGTATGGAAAATATTTCCCCCACAACTGTTGTACCAGAAGATTTTCACAGCCCAATGATGCATCACGATCATGCACCACAGGATTCAAAAGCTGCTGAAATTGCAGAATTGTCCAAGAGGGGATACCACCTTCTAAAGGACAATAGAATTGACGAAGCAAATGAAGCTTTCCAGACCATTCTTAGTTTAGAAGAAAACAATAACTATGCTTTGGTGGGACTTGGTGATGCAGAACGAAAGCAAAATCATTTCCGAGAGGCAATCAAATACTATACCCAGTGTTTGAACTATCACGCCTCCAATAACTATGCCCTCTTTGGTTTGGCCGATTGTTACAAGGCCTTGAACCAATATCATAAAGCTATTGATATTTGGGAACAGTATCTTATTCACGATGACCGAAATATCACAGTTTTGACTCGTGTAGCAGATGCTTATCGCAAAATTCGTGAATTTAAGAAATCAAAGCAGCTTTATCTACGTGTACTTGACATGGAAGAAAACAATGCCTATGCCCTTATCGGTTTAGGGCACCTTCACTATGATTTCAAGGAATATCGTGACGCTCTATACTATTGGACAAGAATGTTTGAGTTGAATGAGAAAAATGCAGACATTCGTGTATTGACTTCCATCGGAAACTGTCATCGCAAGCTGAAAACCTTTGAAAAGGGTGTTTATTATTTTGAGCGGGCCTTGGAAGTAGAATCAGGAAACTTTTATGCCCTCTTTGGTTTGGCTGATTGTTACCGTGGAATGAACCAACAGTTCCGTTCGATTGAATACTGGAACAAGATTTTGGAGAAGGATTCCAACAATAAGGTTATTCTGACCCGTGCTGGTGATGCATATCGCAGTACTGGAGACTACGAGCGGGCTGTTGAATACTATAATAAGGCCTTGGACATTGAGTTTGACTTGTATGCCGTTCTTGGACTTGCCCTTATCAGCAAGAGTACTGGGAAATACGAAGATGCAGCCAACAGCTTGTCTCGCCTAATTCAGTCGGATCCTAGAAACTATCGCTTCTATATTGACTTGGCCGACTGTTACATGAAGATGAACAGACGTACCCAAGCTATCGAGGTTCTTGAAAATTTCCAACGTCAGGGAATCAGAAGTCAATCTGTAAACGAAATGTTGGATAGAATCCTTTCCAACCAATATTAATTAATATGAACGATTACCTTAAGCCAGAAGGTTGTGAAATCCCTCAACAAGGGTGCAACCTTCCAAGCTTACAAAAATCTCAAGAAAAAATTCCTCTGGCTGGTTTTTTGCCAGAGGAATTTCTACAATTACCAGGAGTACAGCCAGCTTTTCGTGGAAAGCAGTTGTTTAAATGGATTGCTTCTGGAGTAACTTCCTTTTCGCAAATGCAAAATCTTCCCAAAAGTTTGCGACAGCAACTAGAAGAAGACTGTTGCATTCGCTCATCTTTCATAAGCAAAAAATTAGTTGATCCAGATGGAACGGTAAAGTTGCAGTTGACCCTCCATGATGGAAAGTGCGTGGAAACAGTACTCCTTACCGACAAGGATGGCAGAAAAACTGCCTGCGTTTCCTGTCAGGTGGGTTGCGGTATGGCCTGTGCCTTTTGTCAAACAGGACGGTTGGGCTTTAGTCGCAATTTAGAGGCAGTAGAAATAGTAGAGCAATTCCAATTTTTGGAAGAAACAGTAGGTAAACTAGATAATATCGTATTCATGGGTATGGGAGAACCATTGCTGAACCTATCAGCCGTTCGTAAGGCTGTAGCAGTGCTTACTCATCCTGAGGGCAGGAATCTTTCTGGCCGTCGCATTACTCTTTCTACCTGCGGAATTATTTCTGGAATCTATGATTTAGCAGACAACGGCCCTGCCCTTCGCCTTGCAGTATCCCTCACCACCGCTGATGAAGAGCTACGTCAACAATTGATGCCAGTGACGGCGGGTAATCCCCTGCCTAAGCTCAAAGAGGCTATTTCCTACTACATCAAAAAAACTGGTCGCCGTTGTACCTTGGAAGCAGCTTTGCTGGCTGGAAAAAATACTGGACGAGAAAGTGCAAAACAACTGATAGATTTTGCCCGTGATTTGAATTGTCACGTCAACCTCATTCCTTGGAATCCAGTGGAAGGCTTACCTTTTCAAGAGCCTTCTGCCAAGGAATGCAAGGATTTTATTCGTCAACTAGAAAATGCTGGGGTAAACGTAACCCTTCGCCATCGACGAGGACGAAAAATCGGTGGAGCTTGTGGTCAATTAGGAAAGACTGAGTCTTGAAAAAAAAGACAAAATACAGTACCTTTAATTATACTTAAACAAGGGGAGTAACCATGCAGAAAAAGATTTACGTTGCGGGACTGATTGATGAACAGGGAGAGCAATCTGTAAATCAAGCCGTGACAGCGGTTGCTGGTGTCACCTCATGTGTAGCCAGTGCCATGAAGGCACAAGTTCTTGTAGATTATGATGAAACGGTAGCTGGTGTAGAAGAATCCATCAACCAAGCAATACAAGGTGTTGGCTTGGAAATTTTAGCTTAAAGCTTTTAGTCACATATAAATGAAAAGCCCTGAGAAAATCTCAGGGCTTTTTATTATGCTCCTCGCAGGCAATACTTACAACTCAAATCTATTGTTCTTTAATCCAGCCTTTTTCTATAGCTGCAGCAACCTGGGATTCCAGCCAAGGCCACAATGCAGGAGTTCCTGTTTTAACTGGTGCCATGCGTCGGTATACCTGTTCCTTGGTAACGGTACCTAGCTTCCAAGTATGGCCGTCTGTCAATACGTTATGCATAAAGGGTTGGATTCGGTCAAGGCTAGCGGCAAACCGAGAATCAGCAGTGTTCATGGCATCAAATTCCTCCCATAACTGACGCAACTCCTGTCCCTGTTCCTTGTCCAACATGCCAAATAACTTTTCTGCAGCAGCCTGTTCTCGTTGGGCCTTATCTTGGTTGGCACTAACATCAAAGGCAAAAGTATCTCCTGCATAAATCTCAATCAGGTCATGGACAGTTACCATGGCCAAGACTCGCCCAAGATTCACTGGTTCTGGAGCATACTCTTCCAGAACAATGGCCATGAGAGCCAAATGCCAGGAATGTTCTGCATCATTTTCCCTTCGACAGCCGTCTGTAAGGAGGGTTCTACGAAAAATATTCTTTACCTTATCTACTTCTGCAATAAAAATCATCTGCTGCTGGAGCTTCTTTGGGAAATTCTTTACTGCAGAAAAATTAAAAATCTGCTGAATTTTATCTGGTGTCACGTGTGGTGTTAAAGCAGGTTCTGCTGAAATCATAATGCCTCCAAAAAATAAGCCACCCCTTCCAGGATGGCCCAAATGATTCTAGTATTTGCTGTCGGCGTAACCTAACCAACCATCATTTTCTATCAGCGCCTTTTCAAAGCCAGCCAATCGGAAGATGTAGCTTTTAGAAAGACTGCCGGAAATCAACTTTACCTTGGCGGTATCATCATCGTTAATGATAATGGCACACTCTGTATCCTTGTCTGCAAAGGTGTGGAAGATGTCTTCAATGTCACGAGCAGGCAACTCAACAGCCAGCATTCCGCAGTTATACATATTCTGGCGGAAGATACGGGCAAAGTTAGGAGCAACTACCACGTTGATTCCGTTTACTTCCAAGGCCCACGGAGCATGCTCACGAGAAGAACCACAACCGAAGTTCTCTCGAGTGATAATAACCTTCTTTCCAGGAACATCGGCCTTGGGATCAAAACCATCTAACTTTAAATCCTCCAGCAAGTAGGGTTTGAGGGCTTGCTTTGAGATTTCTGTCAAATACTTGGCAGGAATAATCTCGTCGGTATTGATGTCAGATCGATCTAAAAAAAGAACCTGTCCTCCAAACTGCTTCATCTTAGCACTCCTTGTACAATGGTGAATTGGTAATAGTACCTGTTACAGCGGCAGCAGCGGCACTAGCAGGACTCATCAGGTGAACCATACCCCCCTTACCCATACGACCGTTAAAGTTTCGGTTGGTAGTGGAGGCACACACCTCATTTTCTGCAAGAACACCGTTACTCATACCAAGACAGGCACCACAGGTGGGATTGGTAACGCAGAAGCCGAATTTCATGAAGATGGAAATCAAGCCCTCATCAAGAGCCTGCTGATAGATGGAAGTAGATGCAGGAGAAAGAATTCCACGAACACCAAAAGCCATAGTTTTGCCTTCATCAAGGGCCTGCTTCAATACAGCAGCTGCAACCCGCAGGTCTTCAATACGACCATTAGTACATGAACCGATATACACTTGGTCAACCTTTGTTCCGGCAAACTCCTTCACAGGCTTTACCTGGTCTGGCTTGTATCCAAAGGTGGCTACAGGCTCCAAGCTGGAAAGGTCAAAGGTATAAACCTTTTCGTACTGGGCATCATCATCAGAAACCCACTGGCTATATTCTTTTAAGGCTGCTTCCTTGGACTCAAACTCATCCTTAATGAAGGGCCACAAGTATTCCACAGTTGTCATATCAGGCTTACAGATACCACTGGTGGCACCAGCTTCAACAGCCATGTTACAGATGGTCATACGAGCTTCCATGGACATGGCATCCACAATGGGACCAGCAAATTCCATAACGCAGTTGGTAGCTCCGTTCACTCCAATTTTGGAAATAATGAACAGGATAACATCCTTGGCATAAACACCCTCAGCAAGCTTTCCTTCCAGCTGGAACTTAATAGTCTTAGGCTCCTTGAAAGAACACACACCCTTCAGCAAGCCTACTTCCAAGTCAGTGGTACCAACACCAGCAGCAAAGGCACCAAAGGCACCGTGGGTACAGGTATGACTATCTCCCATGATGATGGTGTAACCGGGACGAACAAAGCCCTTTTCGGGAAAGATTGCATGGCAAACACCATTAGAACCAATATCAAAGAAGTCCCGAATCTTATTGCGATGGGCCCAATCACGGAGCATCTTGCCTTGCAGGGCTGTCTTGGAATCCTTAGCGGGAGTTACGTGGTCAATTACCACCTTGATTTTGGAGGGATCAAAAACCCTGTCCTTCTGTTTTTCCACCAAGTCCGCAATAGCCACAGGTGTGGTGATTTCATGACAAAAAACCCGGTCAAGTTTGAGAACCCAGGTATCGGCAAAAGGTTTCTCTGCCACATGGGCATCAAAAATCTTTTGGGCAATGGTCTTTCCCATAATTTTCCTCGTTAAAAATTAATTATATGTAAAATAGTTAAGTAATAATAAAGTTAAATAGGGCAAAAGTCAAGGTAGAAGTCATGACTCTCCCCTTCCTCTCACACCTTTCTTCGCACATGGCGAATTATAGCCACCACGATTCGATTGCCAGAAGTAGCCAAGGCTATGGCAAGGGCAATGGCTCCCGCAGAAGTCAGTGTAGAAAATCCCAGTAGCAGAGCCTCTTCTAAATTGCCCTGTACCGTGGCTTCCATGGTCTCAAACATACCACCCCCAGGCACTAATGGAAGAAGACCAGGCACCAGATAAATGGTGGCGGGCTTTTTTTGCACCCGTGCAAGAAGTTCAGAAAAAATGGCCACTATCAGGGCTCCAAAGAAATAAGCTCGGTTATCTGCCACACCGCTAGCAGGAAGGAAGGCAGTGTAGATGGCCCATCCCAGCCCCCCCACCAAGGCTCCCCATAGAATATTATAGCGACTGATATTGAGACAATAGGACAGGGCGGCAGCAGCTCCCCCTCCCCATAAGGCTGCCAACAATAATTTATACCACAACATGAGAAAACACCAACAATCCAACAACGGAGCCTACTGACAAACCAGTTGCCACCATAAAGGCATCCACCAAGCGAGCCGTACCAGCCATTAAATCACCAGCAATCAAGTCACGGATGGCATTCACCAAGGCAAGACCAGGCACCACCTGCATTAAGGCCGCCGTCATCATCTGTACCGACTGGGGAACAATTCCTAAAACATAGATAAGCTGGCAAGCAATGGAAATAAAACCTCCGCTCATAACAGAAAGGATAAAGGAATTCAAATTGAATTTTCCAATCCAGAGCAAAAACATACGCAACAAAAATCCCACCACAAAAGCACAGATTGCTTGCGGAAGGCTACAGCCAAACATGAGTCCAAAGAAAAAGCCAGTAAAACCGCCCATTACCACTAAGCTCCAAAAACTATGGTCGGGAGAATGGTCGATTCGCTCCAGCATACGGGAAACTAGGGCTAAATCTGAATTGAAGCCCCGTTGAACAAGCCTGCGAGATAAATCATTTACAAGAGCAATTTTACGTAAATTGACGGTACGTGCAGTAATGCGACGCATAGCAGTATGACTGCGATGGTCCTTATCTTGTACTGTTACCATCACCAAGGTAGGAGTCACAAAGGCAGAAGCTGCTCGTGCCCCCATAGAACGAGCCATACGAACACAGGTTTCCTCTGCCCGATAGGTTTCTCCTCCATTTTCCAGCACTAGGGAACCAGCCTGTACTGCAATTTCTATTATTTGTTCTATGTATACACTCACAAAATCAAGTATACCAGATATCTACTTGTAAAACTATTGATTATGGGCTATTATATTAAGAAACATATAATTTTTTTTGAGGTTGATAGTGTCTAAAATTCAGATGAAAAATGCCATTGCAGAGCTCGATGGCGATGAAATGACTCGTATTCTGTGGAAGGTTATAAAGGACAAGTTGTTGCTTCCTTTTGTTGATTTAAAGGTGGAATATTATGACTTGGGTCTTAAGGAACGAGATGACTCTGAAGATGCTGTCACCTATAAGGCTGCCGAAGCCATTAAACGATTAGGTGTTGGTGTAAAATGTGCAACTATTACCTCCAATGCAGCTCGTGTACAGGAATATAATCTCAAAGGCTTGACTCCCAGTCCCAATGGAATTATTCGTGCTGAATTAGACGGTACCGTATTCCGCAAGCCCATCATTGTAGATAACATTAAGGGAACTGTTTCCTGCTGGAAAAAACCTTTGATCCTTGGTCGTCATGCCTATGGAGATGTTTACAAAAATTGCGAAATTTCTGTTGACGGTCCTGGAAAGGCTGAACTGGTATTTACTGCTGCAGATGGAACAGAAATCCGTAAAACTATTATGGAAATGAAGGGACCTGGTATTCTCCAGGGAATCCATAATACAGATAAGTCAATAGAGAGCTTTGCCCGATGCTGTTTCTTCTACGGCCTTTCTGAAAAGGTTGACGTGTGGTTTGCCACTAAGGACACCATCAGCAAGACCTACGATGGACGCTTTAAGGAAATTTTCCAGCAAATATACGACAAGGAATTCAAGGCTGAATTTGAAAAGGCTGGTTTGGAGTACTTCTATACCCTCATTGACGACGCTGTTGCTCGTGTTATGCAGAGTTCTGGCGGTTTCCTGTGGGCCTGCAAGAACTATGATGGTGACGTTATGAGTGACATGGTGGCCTCTGCCAGCGGAAGTCTTGCCATGATGACCAGCGTTCTTGTTTCTCCCGATGGACATTTTGAGTATGAAGCTGCCCACGGAACAGTTCAGCGCCATTACTACCGATACTTAAAGGGAGAGAAGACTTCTACAAACCCAGTAGCCCTTATCTTTGCTTGGACTGGAGCTCTTGCAAAGCGTGGTGAACTGGACAAGACTCCAGAATTAGTAGATTTTGCCAAAAAACTAGAAAAGGCAACTCTTGACATAATTGAAGATGGAATCATGACTGGCGATTTGGCTAAAATTGCAAATCCTCCTGCAAAGCAGGTTTTGGATTCATGGCAATTTATTGATGCCATTGCACAGCGTTTGTAATTTTAACTGAAAACAAATGAATGTTCGGGGTTAAACATGATAAAAGAGACTTTCAAAATATTATGTGCAGATGATAGCGTTTCTATTCGTACCTATTTGACGGAATTGTTGCACTCTTGGGGTTATACCGTTACCTCCTGTTGCAATGGAAAGGAAGCTTGGGAAACATACCAAAAAGATCCTTCCTTCTCAGTCTTTTTGTTGGACTGGGTTATGCCAGAGATGAATGGTCTTGATGCCTGCAAACTTATCCGTCAAGCAGAGGACACTAGTTACAAGTACATCATTATGCTTACTAGCAAGGATTCTACTGAAAATATCGTAGAAGCATTGAATTCTGGTGCAGATGATTATTTGACAAAGCCCTTTCATCCAGCAGAACTAAAGGCTCGAATCCACACAGCTTATCGTTTGTTTGAATACGAACAAAAGCAGTTATCCATTGCTAATGAAACACGTTTTGCCTGTTATCAAGCTCTTACGGAGTTGGCGGAAGCACGTGATTACGAAACAGGTCAGCATTTGTCCAGAGTTTCTGCAATGTCACGACTTTTGGCTGAAAAACTAGGCCAAGATGAACATTTTTTAAATCAGATTGAGCTTTTTGCCCCTATGCATGATATTGGAAAGGTTGGTATTCCTGATGGAATTCTCCATCTTCCTCGTAAACTTACTCCTCAAGAGTTCGATATCATTAAAACCCATACCTCCATTGGATATGACATTTTAAAAGGTAAGCCTACCATGGAGATGGCAGCAGATATTGCCCATTATCATCACGAAAAATGGAATGGATGTGGCTATCCAGCAGGATTGAAGGGAGAGGAAATTCCCCTTTGTAGTCGCATTGTGTCTATTATTGACGTATATGATGCCTTGCGCTCTATTCGGCCCTACAAAAAGGAATATACCCACCAAGATTCTGTAGATTTAATTTACAAAGAAAGTGGCATTTCTTTTGATCCTACCATTGTAGCGGCCTTCAAGGAAATTGAATTGGATATCAAAGCCCTCTTTGACAATACCTACAAGACCTTTGCAGAAACACCTCACTAGGATTTTTGCGAGTAGTTATAAAAAAAAAGCCCAGCTGACTTCAGTTGGGCTTTTTTTTATTTGAGCAATCCTCCCCAAGGAATAGAAAATTGAACACATAATTCTTGATAATAACGGCTCATGTCGGGACTGGAAAGTTCCGTTACAAAAAAGCCTTTATGACCAGCATCTGGTGTTGCAGGGAAAATAGAAGCAGAAGACTCCCCAGAGCGAATCCGTAGGGCCTGACGAATAACACCTTCTCGAGAATCCACCACCTGTATCCCCTCCCCTGCTAACTGCTGAATTTCAGAAGCAATATGGAGAAAATGAGTACAACCTAAAACAATGGTATCCACATTTTGGCTGAGAAAAAAATCTACAGCAGGACGAGCTGCCTGGAGATACAAGTTTTTATCACCCTTCAAAAGATGTTGTTCGATAAAACGAATCAATTGGCCATCACCACGACTGATGACACGACACGTGGAAGCAAAATCTTGAATCAAGCCCAAGGTATAGGGGTGATGAACGGTGGCTTCTGTAGCCAAAAGACCGATGATTTTATTTTTAGTTTTCGCCGCTGCCACCTTGATGGCAGGAACCGTTCCAATAAAATGGATTCCCGGAAAATCTTTTCGCAAGGTGTCCAAGGCGGTTACCGACATGGTATTGCAAGCCAAAACAAAGGCTGTGGGAGAAAAACGAGAAAGCACTAACTCCACTGCTTCCTTTGTGGCAGCAATAACTTGTTCAGGAGTTTTTTCTCCATAGGGAAAGTTTTTTGTGTCTGCAAGATAAAGACAGGAAGCTTCTGGACAGGCTGACTTTAAATAGCCCATGTAGGGCAAACCTCCAGTTCCTGAATCTAAAAAGGCAAAATCAAGATGCATTGTTATTCCTACAGGGAAAAAAGATTGTCAAAGGCATTGCGGGCAGCTTTTTTTGCCTCATCCGCCTTACTTCCTGAAGCAAGAAAATTCAGATTAACGGAAAAATAATCGCAAAAATTGGCAGCTTCCTTATCACGTACTTCTTCATCTATTGTTTCATGGCAATCATAATGAGCACCAGGCTGGTAAAAGCGACAATTGACGCAACTATGAAGCGATGCTCCACACCGAGAGCATTCTGTGGATCTAAAGATTTCTAAACCTTCTGCAATAGGTTCTTTACATTTCCAACACATGAATTCATCATACCCCATTTGACTAATCAGTTGCAATGCCCTAAACTGTATCTATGTTTGTGACTAATACGTGTAGTCATCCAGGATGTCACCATGCAGGTTTATCCTACATCAACAGTGAGGGAGTTCTTACTGACATGAGTTATTTCTGCATCAAGCATGTAGAAAATCCTGAGGAAGTGAAAAATACTGTTTACGAATATATCAGAAACCATCAAAAAATTGTTGGGCTGAATGCATCTGGTTTAGCCTTCACTGATATAGACTTAACTGACAAGCGTTTTTATGGATGTAGCTTCCAAAACTGCACCTTTAGCAACATACACTCCGAATATTTTCGGGCACGAATGTCTATCTTTGATTATTCCCTTTTTGTAGACTGCAATCTCTTAAAGTCAAACTTGCAGTTTTCTTCTTTTGCTGGATCCACCTTTTCCCATGTTCTGTTTACTGGTTCCGATTTAGTACACAATAATTTTTGTGGAATTACCTCATATCAATCATCTTTTGATGATTCTGATTTATACAACTCACGATTTATTAAGGCACACCTTATCGACACTTCCTTCCGAAACTGCAACATAAAAAAGACTATTTTTTATGAATCTATTCAACAAAATATTTCCTTTAAGCAATCAAATACACGGGAAGCTGAATTTGAATACAAAGAAGGGGTGATTTTATGAAAGTATACTTTCATTTTAATATCGACGGATTTTCAAATTGCTATGTTGTTACCAACGAAAAAACAATGGAAGCCCTTATTATTGACCCAGGAAAAATTACCAAGGAAATACTGGAGCAAATAGAAAATGGCCCCTTTGATTTAACGGCAGTTTTAATAACCCATAAACATAAAAGCCACGTTCGAGGACTAGAAACCCTAAGAAAGATTTACAAACCCAAGGTATATGCAGCTGATTTTGAAATTGCCGCCTCAGAGGAAACCCTCATTAACGGAGATGGCATTATTTATGCGGCAGGATTGCAAATAACCCACTTGGCTTTGCCAGGTCATTCAGCAGACTCCATGGCCTTTAAGATTGGTCACATTGTTTTTACTGGAGACACAATTTTTGCAGGAATGATTGCCAATACCTCCAGCACCTATGCCCGAAGCACCTTGATTTCAAATATCTCCACAAAAATCCTTTCCCAACAAGACGATATTATCTTGATGCCAGGCCATGGCCCCCCTTCCACCCTGGCTGCAGAAAAAAACTTTAATTCTACTTTTCAAGAAATACCTAAGGAATATTTTCGCTAAGAAATTGGTAATGAGAATCATTGATTTCCAAATTATCGATTTATAAATCAATGATTCCCTTGTAATGACTCACCTTCTCTATCGCCCCACTAAGGATACTCTTCCGGCTTCTATCCCCCATCGCTGGAACACATAGTTACTTAAGACTTGGGATGCTTCCGTAAAACCTGCTCCTTGAGTCTCTTGAACATAGGCACAAAGTTCTGGTTCAGCCCGCAACATGGAGCCTCGCTTAGCCAGATTGTCTGCAAAATAAGTTCCCGTTCGGTTAACTGGCTGTTGTAGCATATAGGCCATAAACTCATTGTGCATGAGATAGGTATCATCTTTATTGTAGGCAAGGGTATCTTGAACCGTAAAGAAACTATGGAGAAATTGGAGAGACTGAGGATCTGCATTCCGGTATGCCACAGAAACTGTATCACGGAAATCCTTGTCTACAAAGAAAATACCGTGGAATCCCTCGTGAGCCACAAAGGTATATCGCAAATACATGGCTGATTCCTGGGAAAGGGAAATGATAGCTCCATAGCCACTCTCATAGCCACCACCAGGAGCTGCCTTGATAATGCCATTGTGAAGGAGGATATCTTTCAGTAAAATTTCCTTTTCGTTCAAGGGGAAATTTGTTGATTCTGCCAAGGAAAAAAAGGCTGCCAAGGTTTCACTTTTGTAGTCGTGGGCATTGAAGCCGTGCTTTCCCACTAAATCCTTGTCATGAACCAGAGTGCCGATATAGCCAGTCTTTTCTGTAAAGAAGGCCAATCGCTTAAAAAAATCATCCTGCACCTTGTAGTCAGCTGTGTCAAAAAACAGGATGCCAGGAAATTGCTCCCACTCAAAAAGCTCATAGTCCTGATGACGCCAACTAGATTGTTTCCACAAAGGAATCATACCGGGATCTGTTGTCAGAGGTTCCACCACCGCCCCGTCATGAGCCAAAGGAAATTCCTTGAGCCGCAGGGAAACAGCTTGTACCATATCTTCACCTTGTAGGAGGGCAAAGTCTCCAAAGAGATTTTCCAAGCCATTTCCAGGGAAAGAAGCCTTCTGTTGGTTGGGAGCGCGACGTAACCGAATTCCTTCTCCGCCAAGTTCAAAATATACTTGACTTTGCTGGGAAGTTTTTTCTGGCATAGCAGGACTTGGAGTAAGAGAAAGGCTCAGGAGAGGAAGTCTTTCGTCAGTTGTAGCAACCTCAAAATCTTTTTTTGCTGAGGTAAAATCAAAGTCCAGGGGAACCTGGCTTCTATCCCACAAGCCACCCTGGGAAGAAAAGGAATAGGAATCAGTGCCAGAAAAACCAACTTCCAGAGGCTTTAATTCTACAGCAGCAATGGAAATAGGTATCGTAGAATAAACAAGCATACCTCTAAAGTCATTGACAGATTGTGAGGGAATCACCATGGATAAAGTGATGGTTTCACCAGATGGAAGCTGCCCCAACTCCACTGGAGTACTACAACGGGCAAGAGGTCTTCCTGCCAAGGAATCCTTTAATTTTCCAGAAACATCAAAATCACTTTGGTACAAAAAGCCAAAGGCAAGATCTCCTTCAGTGATGGACTGAGCTGGAGTATTTTTACTCTTTTTTTGAACAGAGGGACTCATGAGAGTAATCTGACAGGAAAGACCACCCCAAAGCTCCTTTGCACGAGCTACTTGAGGAAGCTGCTCCTGGTTTACCGCAAGATAGATATAGGCTGATTTTTCAGGATGAAGGATAGAGCCCTTCTTACCATTACTGTTGAGGGCCTTCATGGGAAGAATTTCCTCAGAGAGATTAGTTACACTCTGGGCATCCTCAATAAAAGATTGATTTTTGACTAAATCGAGATTTGTTTGAAAGA
This sequence comes from Treponema sp., assembly GCA_017629095.1. Classification (GTDB taxonomy): domain Bacteria; phylum Spirochaetota; class Spirochaetia; order Treponematales; family Treponemataceae; genus Treponema_F. The sequence continues at coordinate 19,972 of JAGBXW010000108.1, forward strand.
AAACGTGACTTTCACTTGAACACGCAGTCACCATAATCACAAAAAAAACACAAGAAACATAATTTTTGATTTTCTCTAACATAGGAATGTATACTACCTTTTTTTTCATAAAAACGCTATAGTTGCACCATGTCCGAGAATAGTTTTTCTGGAATAATCATACAACCCCACGACACACCCCTGAGCCAACTTTTAAGCCAGCACCGAGAAATTCTCAGAAACCTTTCTCAAATTACTGGCATTGGCAGGCTCTATCCTGTTGCCCCGTGTCATTGTCTGGTGGAATCAACAATTCCTGTAAAGGAGCTGAAAAAACAGATTACCCATTGCAAAATCCTGCCTCCCCAGCTACAGGAGGGCTTTTTGTTCCGCCCTGTGGAAGTAGTTGGAACACGGCTGCAAGAACTACCGTCCCAGCTTGTTCACAAAATCCTTCCCTTTTTATCAGAACAAACACTCCACCACATTCCCACAGGCTTTATCTTTGGCTATATAAATTCACCGCAAGAAGAAAAAGCAATACAAAAGAGGCTTGTCTCCCTGTCAACTTCCATCCAGAGTCTTAATCTACGGGTATTTCGTCTTCATCAAATTGAATACAACTGGAATCACGAGGTACCCGCAAGTTCCTTAAACTGGACTATGGAGCTGCCCCAGTGGGTGAAAATAGCTTCACCTCATTGAAACAGATCCACTGTAAACTTATGATTTAGTAAACTCAGCGTCCGTAGATTCAGCTTGGTTGGTAAAGGGATCAGTGGATTCATCTGCTGATGCAGCTGCTTCATGATGCTCCTTTGCCTTGAGACTTTCTTCCCGCAGGGCAATCTCCTTTTCTAGGCGCTGGATTTCTTCAATAATTCCGTTGATGGCACTATTGTCAGCACAAAGACTTGAACTAGGATTTTCTTCAAAGAATTTTAGAACTGCCTGTCCCAAGGATCGATACTCCTTGTTTTGCCGGGAAACAAGCTGATGGGACTCTATCTTGGTAACACTTTTGTCACTAAAATCCTGAACTACATCACCTGCTTTAGCAAGGGCTTCCTTTGAAACTTCCACACCCTTGTCCAGATATTCCTTCATCTTATCTAAAAAAGCCATACCTACTCCTTAGTAAAATCATCCTTAGTAATAAAATAATCTATTCTAGAACTTTTTTCCACAAAAACTCTAGAATTTTCACTAAAGTTTTTCAAGACCTGATATTCAACTAGAATTCAAAGGCAAAACCCACCTGAAAAATCGACAGGGGATTGTCTCCCACATAGCGGCCACTTTCCATGGTTTGCCAGGAGACCCCCAAGGAGAAAATCCCTAGGGAAAGCTGACCACCGATTGCAGGATAGCCACTGGAAAGCCCACCCCAAATCCGTACCACCTTGGCCACTACCAGCTCCAGACCCAAGGCTAGAGACTTGAAAAAGGTTTGAGAACCAGAAATAAGCTGATTCAAGGACTTTGATTCCCCTGTAATCACAACGTCTACAGGAATTGTCCCGATAGAAAAGGGAAAGATGGCTCCCAGTCCCAGGGTAAAGGACAAATCCCGAGGAAGCGGCTCCATGGACTGACCTGGCACAAAGTAATCTCCAAATAAGTTTCTCAGGCTTGCTGCCAGTCTCAGCTGAGTGCCAGCATAAAGTAGGTCGTAGGCAGCTACCATCGTTCCAAAATCTACAGGAAAACTCACATAGGGTGTGGACAAGATTCCATCAAGGATTTCAGTCACGTCGCTACCACCAGCTACAATGGCATCCACATTGCTGCCATCTATCATCTTGTAAAGGGCTACGCTAGGATGAAAGGTTGCTCCCAAGGAAATGTCCACCAATCGTCCTTCCACCACCTTTAGGCTATAGGCTACAGGCAGGGTGAGATTCGCCATGGCAAAGCCCTCCACTCCCAAAGGAAAGGGACTGCCCTGTACAAAGGCAGATGCCGTAATAAAAAAGCCAGTTCCCCAATTTTTTCCCAGGTAACCAAAGGAAATATTTGGTGTTGCCCCAAAACCGCTGGAAGTGATCAAATCCTTGGCATTTAGCAGAATCTGTCCCAACTTGTTTTCCACATTGGAAAGATCACTTAGAATGGGAAATAAAAATTGCGGCTTGAAATAAAGCTGGGCAGAAAATTCCAAGATAAAATTCTTTTCTCGGAAAAACAGCTTTTGGGTAAGTCCCGCAGGATTATGTATCAAGGTGTCGAGGCCATCTGGAACAGTCGTAACCGCCCCACCCATTCCCGTGTATCGCCAGGAAGAAGGTTCTGCAAACTTAACCACTGGGTTTTCTGAGTGGAGGAATACCATGGACAGAAAAAAAAGGAGAAGTATCATCTTAATTTTCATCTTCATTCCCCCAGCTTCTGATGGTGCGAGCCGTATCTTGTGCCATCAAATTGTAACCTGCATTTTTTGCCATAGCCTCAAAAATCCCCGCCACAAAGTCCAGTTCCAGCTTGTAACCGGAAAGAATTTCTTCCAAAGGAATTTGCAGTTTTTGAGAAATAAGATTAAATAAACTTTCCACCAGTTGGGAATCAACAGTACCAGCATTCACTAGCTGATAGTAAATCTCGCTTACGGCTTCTGCAATTTCCTGATAATCCTGCTGGAAATCAGAAACAAGATTTTGAGTGCTTCGTATCAAGCCACCAAGAATGCTGGACAAGAGATAATTTTGCAAATCTCCCCCAGAATACACACCAAAGGGAGCAAATTGTACTGCCTCGTTATAGTAATTACTGATTCGATACAAGTTAGAGAAGGCAAAGGCTATTTCTTCCAAGGCTCCTTGTATTCCACGGAGCAAAAAATACTTAATGGAATCAGTATACACCACGTACAATTCTTCCATGGAAATGCCAGACAACGTGAGAGCCGAAAGGGCTGGATTTACAAAGTTATAGATAATGTCATATACCAAGGGACTACTGTAAATAAGGATTGTTACTGCGGCCTTTGCAGAACGAGATAAGGACAGGGAATAAGAACCTTCCACCAGCACTTCTTTTTCCTGTGCCATCATGGTATCCAAGGTGGAAAGAATCCGCTCTCGTTGTGCCTCCGTCAAAGCACGGTAAAAGGCTGGAGATTCAATATTTACCTCTAAAGAAGATAAAAGTCGCTCCCCGGAATAACGAGAAATTTCCTCCGTGTCAGGATAATCTAAGCCAGTAAAAATACTTTTGTTTGAGCAGGAGATGAGAAAAAAGAAGATAAAAATCAAGAAAAGAACAAAACAAGTCCTTCCTTGCGAAGGTTTACGGTGTAGACTCCATCTTCTGCTCCTGCACTCCATCTTCCACAGCCTCCCCGGAGGCCTCACATTCATCGCCAGCGCGAATCCGCTCCAGCAAGGGCTCCCCGATTCTTACCCGAATGGAGACTCCCTGGGGAAAGGCCCCCGGCAACTCCAAGTGGATAAAGTTTTCCGTTACGGCATGGGTACAGTGCTGATTGCCATTGTGGGGCTCCATTTCCATTCCACCCTCTTTATGACCTTCCTGGCCATGATCCAAGTGGAAGGAATTTTTCCGATCTTGACGGTTATACTCCGTAATGGCAGAAACAACCTGTCCCTTCCACATTGAAATATAGGAGCATTTTGATTGGATTGCAAAGGAGGTAAGCCATTTTACCCGCTGTCCTACCACTGATTGAGTCACTTGCCCCTTCATGGTGGCAGCAGGAGTTCCAGGACGAGGAGAAAAGGGAAAGGCATGAATCCAGGCAAAATTACAGGTCTGGCACATGGCTTGGGTCAGGGCAAAATCTTCATCAGTTTCTCCAGGAAAACCAGCAATAATGTCACATGCAATGAAGGGATTGACCTTGGCCTGACGGAGCAATTCCACAGCACGATATACTTGAGCAGAACGATAGGGCCGACGCATAGCCCGTAAAATAGCATCACTTCCAGACTGAACTGAAAGATGGAAATAGGGCTGAATCCGCTGGTGGCTGATGACGGCACAAAGCTCTTCATCCACGCTTTCTGGATACAGGCTTGAAATACGAATACGAATGCTACGGGTATTTTCAAGAATCTTTTGCAAAAGCCCTGCAAGATTCAAATACTCCTCACCATCTTGCCCCTGATACAGACCACGATACTGAGACAGATTTACTCCCGTCAGCACCACCTCCTGCTGACCTGCTTCTTCTAGCTGCTGCACACGACCCACCGCCTCGGTCACATCTAGGGACACAGCCCTTCCTCGAGCAAGATGAATGCGACAATAGGTACACTCACAATTGCATCCGTCTTGAATCTTGATGGAGGAACGTGAATGGGCAAAGAAGGTGTCCGTAGCCAGACGAAATACTGGACTTATGGAAGACTCCTTTGACTCAGCCACTGGAGTAAATCCAGATAAATCTTTATTTTTCAAAGGTTTAGCTGAAACAAGAAGAGATTTTCTTTCCTGGCTCTCATGGACATGATGATGATTTTTGCCTTTATCATGGCCATCATCCTCTGAGTGACGACTTTTTATATTGGTGGGTTTTGGCTTTTCTGCACAGAGACGGATCACCAAGTTTTTCAAAAATGGAGTGATTTCAATCTGGGCTACTCCAGAAACAGAGTCAAGGTGAGCTTTCAATTCCAAGGGAATATCTGCCAACAAGTCCTTCCGTGAACCTGGTAACACACACACCCGCTGGTCAATGGCTTGGATTGCCTCCACCTCCAGCTCCGCATAGCAACCAGTTACCAAAACACAGGAGTGAGGCATTTTTCGTAACAAAAGCCGAATAAGACGGCGAGCCTTTTGTTCTGCCTTTCCAGTTACCGTACAGGTATTGATGATGGAAAGCACCACATTTTCAGGAACTGGTGCAGCTGCCGTCATGGATTCCATGTCCACTACAAAGCCTGCATCAGCAAAAAAACGAGCGGCCGACTCAGATTCAATCTGATTCAGCCTGCATCCGAGAGTTTCAAAATGAACGATAAATTCTGGCACGTGAAAAGCCTTTTAAAAAAGAAATATATGTTACAGACGAGCCTGGGCTCTTTCCCGCCCACGGGCAGCATCTGTTTGGCCTGCATTCAAGGAAAGGGATTTTTCATAGGCTGCCACAGCAGTCCGATAACTTCCTGCCATTTCTCGGGCATAACCCAACCGCATCCACCAGTAATCCAACAGTGGCTCCAGTCGAACTGCCATAGTAAGAGAAATATCTGCATGCTGATACTTTCCCTGACGAATGTAAATCTCTCCCATAAAATAATAGGCATTTCCCACTCGTCCCCCCATGTTGGGAACATAGGAAATATACTGCTCAAAGAGATTTAGAGCCTCTCTGTTCTTTCCAAGATAAAACTTTGCCTCTCCCAAAATCTCAATGAGGCGATGGTCGTAGGCATTTACCCGCAAGCCAGCATTAGCCCATTGCTCAGCCTCTGCGTACTGGCGATTTTTTACCAAGGCCCAACACATAACAACATAGGAGTCAAGATTATTGGGATTTGCCACTAATTCCTGCTGACAGGCAGCAATAGCTTGGGCATACTGACCATTATAATAAAGCTGCAGAGCATCCACCTTTTGCTGGGTGGTATTTTGTTGGCCAAAGGCAAAACTTGAAACCAACAGGGACAAGACTACAAAAAGAATAATTCTATTGATTTTTACCATTGCATTTTTCATCAGGACAACCTCTTATCTCACCATGGTACACTTTCCTGTGAAGTTACAACCTGGTTCGAGGGCAACTTCTGCAGAAAAAATATCGCCTGTTACAGAACCTGAAGCAGCCACAAAAACAATTCGCTTGGCTTCAATGTTTCCCTGAACAGAACCGCGAACAAGTACCCTGTCGGCTACAATATCAGCATTCACCACAGCTCCTGTATCTACGACTAGGTCGCTGGTGGCATCTATACGTCCACTAACCTTTCCCTTAATCATAAAGGGCTCGGCAAATTTAATCTGTCCAGAAAAAGAAATATCGGAGGCAAGAACAGTATCAAAATCTTCTTCCTCCAAATCCAGAATTGAAATATCTTTTGTTTCAAACATAGCTTTAACTCTAATGGGAATAGGATTTTCCGTCAAGTCATGAAAGTAGAGAAAAGCCCTTGCCTAAATCTTCAGATGTGTCTATTCTATAGGTAAGTTTAACTTTTATTCATTGTGAGGATTGGAATATGAACTTTGTTGAAGAGATGAAGAAGAAGGCCTGTGAATACCAGAATAGCCTTGTACTTCCAGAAGGTGCTGAAGAACGCACTGTTATTGCTGCTGCTGCCATCGTAAAAGAAAAGATTGCTCGTGAAGTAATTTTGTTGGGAAAGGAAGCAGACATCAAGAAGACTGCTGAAAGCAAGGGTGTGAGCTTGGACGGAATCACCTTGATGGATCCTGAAAATTCTCCTTGGAACGATGAATTTGCAAATGAATACTATGAGTTGCGAAAGAACAAGGGTATGACTCCAGAGCAGGCTGCCACTGACATGAAGCACTTCCTGCGATTCGGTGCCATGATGGTTCGCTTGGGCAAGGCCGATGCCATGATTGCTGGTGCCCTTTCTTCCACTGCCGATGTATTGCGCGCTGGTCTCACCATCATCGGAACAGCTCCTGGCATGACAACTGCTTCATCCTGCTTTGTTATGGACACACACAATCCCAAGTGGGGTGCCAACGGCTTGATGATTTTCTCTGACTGTGCTGTTATCCCCCTGCCTTCTGCTACCCAGCTGGCTGACATTGCTGTTTCTGCAGCTGATTCTTGCCGCCAGATGATTGGTGCAGAGCCAGTTGTAGCCATGATGTCCTTCTCCACAAAGGGTTCTGGTGGTAAGGACGAAAACGTGCTCCGTGTACAGGAAGCTGTAAAGCTTGCCAAGGAAAAGGCTCCTGAATTGTTGCTGGACGGTGAACTCCAGGCTGATGCCGCATTGATTCCTGATGTAACAGAAAAGAAGGCTCCCGGTAGCCCCATCACTGGGAAGGTAAACACCCTCATCTTCCCTGACTTGGGTGCAGGAAACATTGGATACAAGCTGGTACAGCGTCTTGCTGGTGCTGACGCTTACGGTCCCTTCCTTCAGGGATTTGCTAAGCCCATCAGTGACTTGTCTAGAGGCTGCTCTGCCGACGACATCGTTGCCACTGCTGCCGTTACTCTGGTACAGGCTGGTAAGAAATAAAACTGCCTAGCTGGTAAAAAAAGAACTACTAGCTAGACTGAAAACATACAAAGGGTCACCTTTGGGCAAAAACTCCCAAGGTGGCTCTTTTAATAATCTGCAAACAAATCACCAAAGTATAGACAGTGTATAGAAATATCTGATGTTTTCTTCAAACTCACTACCAATTTTTTGTTTTTTTTGATATGATCGTGAACATCATATTTGGACACTTGTCCAGACACTACTTTAAGGAGAAATACATGATGAAACACTGGAAAAAAGCTTCCCTTGGCATTGCCTTGGGATGTGTTGTTGTAACAGCATTGTTGGGTTGTGGCGATTTGAGCTCAAACAACAATACAAATGAACAGAATATAGGGGGGGGGGATATCGAATTACCACCTCCACCAGCTACAGATAGTTATGAAACTATAGATAAGCTAGACTTTGACACAGCAAAAAGTGGTAACAAAGCACTACCCTTCCTGACAAAAGAAGCAATTAAAAAGATGATTCAAGATACCGATTCAAGTAAATTTCCTGCCGATGGAAACAAGGGTGAGGCACTTATGCTAGAAAAGCCATGCTACACCGCCCCCTATTCAGTGGGAAAGCCCAAGCCAGAGGCCATTACCTATGCTCTTGCACGCCTAAACAACCTTCGTCGCATAGCTGGCCTGCCTACCGTGGAAATTGACGAGACCTTGAACGACAAGGCTCAGCACAATGCGTTTCTTAATGCCTATTATAACACTGGAGACGGAGACGACAAGTACGACATTGGACCAAAGCCAGAAGACATGGACCAAACTATGTACAACAAAGGCAAAGATACAACAACTGCTAATAGATTCAACAGACCACGACTAATTGATTCTAGTGACTATTACCTTGTAGATCAGAATGTTACAAACCTAGGCCACCGATTTCCAATATTACAGATAGACCTTAAAAAGGTAGGCTTTGGGGTTGCCTCTGCCCACGAAGGATTTGGATTCACTGCCACTCAATTTTCTCCTAGTTTAGTACAAAGTCAAAGTATGTGGCCTGGGATAAACCCCGTTAGTTTTGACTGGGACTTTGTTACTTGGCCCGCACCTGGCTACTTTCCACTGAACACTGGGTATGGGCTATTTCAAGCCAACAAAAATTGGGCATACTGGTCTATATATTTTAATCCTAAAACATATCAATTAAGTATTCATCCCCCTACAGTGTTCACAGTCGAAAATAGTCGTGGCCAAAAGTGGTCAACAGATGAAACAAAAAAAGAAGAAGGATATGAAATCTTTACATACACACTGAGTAACGCTGTGTCAGCAGCACAGAGTTGTGTCTTCCAATTACCAGGTGCTGAATACAAGGATGGTGATAGATACACTGTAACTATTTCAAATTTGGCAGGTAGTAAGAGCTTCTCCTACACCGTAGACTTCTTTGATGTAAAGAAATAATTTTTCTGTAATATGACAGCCCCTCCAAAGGAACAAAGCCCTGGAGGGGATTTTTTATACAAAAAACAAGGTGAGGGAGCACTTCAAAAGAAGAAGTACTCCAAAAGCCTATTCCAGCTCTGCCATGATTGCAAGGCCTGCTGAACAACCGATTCTGTTGGCTCCTGCTTCCACCATGGCAAGGGCATCCTTGGCACTGCGGATTCCACCTGCAGCCTTTACCCCAATGTCTGGTCCCACGGTTTTCCGCATAAGAGAAACAGCTTCTACAGTGGCGCCACTATCACCAAAGCCCGTGGAGGTTTTTACAAAGTGAGCTCCAGAGCGAACTGCAGCCTTACAACAAGATACAATCTCATCCTCGGTCAAATAGCACACCTCAAGAATCACCTTAACAATAGCAGGCTTACTGGCGGCTACTACACCAGCAATGTCTGCCTCCACATCATCAAAGCGCCCTTCTTTGGCAGCTCCAACGTCAATCACCATGTCAACTTCCGTAGCACCTTCCTTCACCGTCCATGCAGCTTCCTGAGCTTTTAACTCATGGCTGGTGGCTCCCAAAGGGAATCCCACCACAGTACACACCTCCACAGAAGAATCTTTTAAAAGCTTGGCTGCTAAGGGTACGTGAATGGGATTCACACAAACTGAAGCAAAGTTATTGGCCTTGGCTTCCTCACAAAGCTTTTCTACATCATCCCTTTTTGCCACCGCCTTCAAAATCGTATGGTCAATCATGGCTGCCATTTGTTTTTTATTCATGTCATTCTCCTAAAACTATAGCCGTCTCTATAAAAAATCACTATATTATACACCATGAAAAGAAATATATCACCATGGAACCTGAAAAAGGTTACCACCCTGAAAAAACTTGCTGGCACGGGCATCCTATTCACCTTGTTTTGTCTTCTCCTTCTTTCTGGCTGCACCAAAAAAGATACTGCCCCACAAAAAAATGGTGTAACGACAGAAACCAAGATTACCGCCAGCTTTTATCCCCTGTACGTCATGCTCATGAATATTACGGACAATGTTCCGGGCATCAAGCTCAACCTCATGGCTCCAGCAGATACTGGTTGCCTTCACCACTATCACCTGTCTCCTGCCGATATGAAGCTGGTTCAAGACACAGACATTATGGTGGTGAACGGAGCCCACATGGAAGAATTCATGGACAAGATTCTTGACACCTTGGATCCGAGATTCATCGTGACCGCCACGGGAGATTGGCCCTTGGTAGATGAAAATCCCCACGTCTGGGTATCTCCTACAGGTGCCATCCATCAGGTGGAGCAGATTACTGAAGGACTTTGTGCCCTAGATGCAGCAAACAGCCAACTGTACCAGCAGAATGCCGCCAACTACATTGCCAAGCTCCAAGATTTACGAAGCACCATGGTGTCTGAACTCCAGCCCTTTGCTGGTGCTTCCCTTATTACCTTCCACGAAGCCTTCCCCTACTTGGCCCAAGAGTTTAACTTTAGCCTAGAGGGAAGCATTGAACGGGAACCAGACAGTGAGCCCACTGCCAAGGAATTGGTGGAAACCATCAACTTGATTAAGGAAGTTCAGGCAAATGGTAAGCCCTTGGCTCTTTTTGCAGAATTGAACTATGCATCCTCCGCCGCAGAGGTTATCGCTAAGGAAACAGGCCTAACGGTACATCAGCTTGATCCAGCCGTTACAGGAATTCTGGATAAGGATGCATATCTGCGTGCCATGGAATACAATACCACAATTTTGAAAGAAGCTTTAACACGCTAAATTTCCATTATTTACAAGAATAACTGGGAAGAATGAAATAATTTGAGAGAATTATATCTTTACAAGGTTTAAGACTATTTTAAACCTTGTCTTTAGTCCACCATTATGGTATAGTAAGGGTATACTACTTTATAAGAGGTGTGAAAATGGCTTATAAGATTGATGCTAGTGGATGTGTTAACTGTGGTGCTTGTGAACCCGAATGTCCAGTTGGAGCAATCAGCGAGGGCGATGGAGTTCGCATTATTGATGCAGGAACTTGTATTGACTGCGGTGCATGTGCAGGCGTTTGCCCCACAGATGTAATCAGCCAGGAATAAGCGTCTTTTACGTTTTTAAAAACAGGTTCGGCTGGAGGGTGTAACTTTCCACTGAACCTGTTTTTTTCTTAGTAAAGAGAATATGATACAGAAAATAGTTCATGGATACGGAAAACTCCTTTTATCACTTGTAAAAATTCTAGCTTTAATTGGGCTTTGTGCAATCTTTGCTTTCGTTTTAGTGTTACCCCTTTGGAAATTTGCCTCCATTGCTCCTGGAGTTTATAGCGCTGCAATCATTATTCTCTTTGCAGTAGGAATTGTTTTTTTTATAGTAAAAAACCTGAGAAATTTCTTAACTGCAGGATTTCCCACTCCCCAAGAACGAAGAAAACGCATTCACCACCTCTTCAATATACTGGGAAGAATTCTTGTGATTCTTCTTGGACTCGTTGCAATGGTAATTTGCATCTTACAAGAATTAACCTTTGCGGTGTGGCTTATATTATTGCTTACCATCATTTTATATGGAGTTTTGGCATTTGGAAAAAAAGAAAAAAAATAATTATCACATCTCTATTTTTACCTTCCTCATTCTGACAAGTTTTACTTCAGTGACTGTTCTTGCCCAAGCTCCAGTTACTTCAGTTTCTGCTGAACATGCGTCAATGAATCACGTACATCAAAATATGATTGAAACTTCCTTGTTACCAGTTATTACAAGTTTCTCTTCTCGGAACAAGGAATTTATCCAATATATGCAAAATGTAGAAAAATCCTACAAAAATATCAATGCAGGAAGAAGTTTTCAGCCAGGATTTTATCTTTATACAGTCACAGCAGATGACACCTCACTGCCTGTAAGAAATTTGGTAAGCATAGCTGCACGTTGTACCATTCCCTATGGGGAAATTGCATTGCTGAATAATTTGACTTCTGCAGAGGAAGACTTAACGGGCAAAACCTTACTCCTTCCCGATGCACCAGGCCTCTTTGTGCCCTTGAATCCCACAACTTCCATTGGAACCTTGGTAAAAAAACGGTTGTACAACCCTGAGTTGGGAAATGAATTTACTATCGACGGAAAGAACTATCAGTATTTTCCCCAAGAACGGCTGACTCCCACAGAATTGACCTTTTTCTTGGATACAAATTTGAGAATGCCCTTGGATAACAGTGTTTTAACTTCTGGATTTGGAAACCGAGTAAGCCCCATCACTGGACTGAAGCACCAGCACAAGGGAATAGACTTGGCTGCACCAGAAGGAACAAAGGTGTACGCCTGCAAGGGTGGTACAGTGGCCATTGCAAGTTACGACAACATCTACGGCAATTATATTATCCTTGACCATGAAAACAAGACCCAGAGTGTCTATGCCCATCTTTCTGCCACCGAGGTAAAGACTGGGGAAGAAGTTTTACGGGGAACAGTTATTGGAAAGGTAGGCAGTACTGGAGCATCCACAGGACCTCACCTACACTTTGAGATTCGTGTAAACGGTGCTGCTCAAGATCCCCGCAGACTTTTGCCAGCTATTTGAGGTCTTAATGAAAAAAAATGTATTGATTTTCACAGTATTCATTCTCTTGAACATGGTGGCCATAGGGGAAACCTTTAGAATCCACAAAACGGTAATGGTAAATATGCCCGAAACAGGAAACGTGGCAGTTCAAGCTGGTATTAATGATGCCTTAGCCATTACCCTTCCAGAAGACACCACTTTTTTTCAGGGAATTGAGCTTGATATAAAGATTCCCGAGGTGCTTTCTCGTTATTACGGCTCCGTGGCATATTCCTTGTATACAGGCCTCACTCCCATGCCCACAGACACCACCATCAACTACACGGGCACAAGAGAAATGATAGATACCATTCCAGGCCGATTGAGCTTGAATCTCATCATTCCCTTGGTGGAGCCAAATACAATTAAAAAAACACCCTATAGCATTATTTTGCCAGCTGTATATAGCTTGAATTCATCAGTATTATTTTTCCGCTTCCAGCTTGTTATGAAGGGCATTCCAGAAGATTATGAAAAGGAACCCTTTACGGTAACCGTAAAGCCAGTCTACATAGATAAAGGACGGATGGAACTTGACATCATTTATCCTCAAGATGAAAATGGACAAACATTAGAATTTCCATACACAGTCTTTATCGATGAGCAATTGGCCACATTGGAGGCACAAAAGACAATTCTTGATACAGGAACCCATTATATTTCCATGGTGTCTGATCATTACCGCAATGAAACACGAACATTTTCCGTTGAACCAGGTAAGACAACAAAGCTGGAGGTGGAGCTACGGGATATTGCCCCAACTTTGCAGGTAATAGCACCAGATAATACGAAGATTTTTCTTGATGAAGTTGAAATCCCCTACACAAAGGATGCCTTTGTAATTTCTCAAGGTGAACACATGATTCGCTTTGTGGTAGGAGATTATGAAACAGTAAGAACCATCCAAGCAGTGAACGGAAGATCCTACGTTGTAAACCTGTCTTTGGAGGTTGAGGTTACAGAAACTCTGTAATTTCCTCTAAAGATTTTTGAATTTACACCGATAATTTAGTATCGGATGTGCAGATCCCCTCCCACCCATTGCACATCCGGATGCCTGATGGCATGGCCGGCGATAGCCGGTCTTTTTTTTTGTAATTTCAAATCCCAAAAGGAATTAAATAAAATGATTCAGGGATTCTTGTAACAAGCCTAAAAAACGAGCTTTGAGCAAAGGAAAATCTACAGAAGCAATAGTGCAAGAAGTAAGGTGTTGGCCAAGGACGGAGCAATCTTCATGAACAGACTTCTTTTCCTTCTCAGTGGAATAGTAAGATTGAACTTGCTGGTCAAAATATTCACCAGCTGCTTCTAGCATATCCTCAATTTCACGGGGAGACAGGGGAAGCTTTGTTCCAATGAGCTTATTTTCCAGCTCTCGACTATGTAAACGAATGGCTCCACAAAAGGCAATCCGCAGGTTCATGAGAGTTTCTTTTTGGATGCTTGCCAAAAAGGCATAGGAAGCACAATTTTCGTTCAATGTCCAAGAAGGCCCTACTCTCCGGAACAGGGAAAGCTCCCAATCATCAAGGGGAATACGAACCTTGGTAAGGACACTTCCGGCAGGAACTAAGCTATCAACTGAAAAGGTAGAAAACTGGGTCATGGGCAGGGAAATAACATCTGACTTAACCCGAAACTCAAGTTTTGCATCCATGGCTAATAAGGGTGCAAACAAGGTGCCACAAACAGGCTCAATGCAGATATTTCCTCCCAAGGTGGCAATATTTCTCACCATCGGAGTGGCAATAGAGTTCAGAGCTTGATATAGAACTGGGGGGACATTTTTTTCTCCCAACTCCATGATAGAAGCAAGGGTAACACCAGAACCAATTTCTATGTATCGCTCTCGTTTTTCGATTAGCTGAAAATCTTTTATATTTCGTATGATAAGGGAAACTGGAGGCAATTCCTTGAGATAGGTACATCCACCACAAATCTTTAAGTTTGATCGATTCCTCAGTTCGTAGAGTACATCCTCAAAGCTTGTTCCAAAGTAAACGTCCTTAGTTCTTTCCTTTCCGTCCATTTTTGCTATTCCTGTTTGATTTATTTTCCTTTTCCTGCCGCTTGTGCATGTAGTTTTGGAAAGCAACGGCAGCATAGCCAATTCCTTGTATGAGGCTGTCTTGCTCAGAACAGCTACAATCAAAATGGCGTACCATATCATATATTACCTGGTGAGAGGGGCGATGATAAGTCAAAATGAGACTATAAGTACCAAGAACCTTTCCTGCATTGCAAAAACCACAAAGATGAACTCCTGCCTTTGCAAAAGAAGATACAATCAATTCATATTCCTTTGTTTTGGAAAATTGTTCCATAGTCACGATGGTAGCATCTCGGGCAACTACAAAGGGAATGATACAGGTGGGAATGGCTTTTCCGTCGAGCAAGACAGTGCAAGCACCACATCGACCTTGGGCACAACCGAGTTTAGCAGAAATATAACCTTCTCGACGCAAAACATCTAAAAGACTCATGGAGGGTGAAGCCTCCAATACCATCACTTCTCCGTTTATAGTGATAGGAATTTTCATTCTGCTTCCTCCTTCTGCTCTTCATCTTCTACAAGGTTTATCTCTTGGCCCTTATCTGGAGACTGTGTCTCATAAGCTTCCCCACTATCTGGCAACTGGGGAAAGAATGCTTGATGCACATAGTTTGTTTGAAGGGGTATGGTAGAAACAGCCTTATTACAAGCCTGGGAAATGGCAGAAGAAATGGCAGCTGGCAACAAGGAATATATCAAGGTTCCCAATTGTTTGGGCTCCCTGCTTCCTGGCAGAAGCTCCACAAAAATATCTTGAACTTCAATTTCTTCCCCTGCAACAAATTCCCGGATACTTTCCCGTATTGCAGTCTTGATAGTAGCCACAGCCCGTTCAGGAGAGAGGATTTCTCCCCCTTCCACTGCAACCCAAATTCCACGAATAATAGTCCTATAGGTAAAGGTATCTAGTTCCACTTCTACTACAGCAGCTCCTGTAGCAGTAGAAAAAAATGGGGATCCAGAAAAAGTATCTGGATTCCATTGTTTTTTTTGGGCACTAGTTAAGCCCCGAGACACATGAATGGGCAATGGCTGCTGAAACCGTTTTTTCTGGATTGCAGTACAAGCCTTACGCAACAGCTGGGTCATCAGTCCCACATTACCAAAAAATCCAGCAGGATAGAGGGGCTCCGAGTCCACGGCAAAGTTTCCGTTAATGATTATATTCTTTTCTTCTACATCAAGTTCCTTGGAAACAATCTTTATCCAAAGGCTTTGCACCCAGGATGACGGGGGATAGGAATGAATTACCACCGTTCCGTCTCTTTCCAGAGTAAGCTCCATGGTTAGGTCTTGAATGTATCGGCTTGAACCTAAAAAGCCGCTTCCCTCAAAGCCACAGGCAATGCCAATTCCACGGATAGGCACAGGACTAGTCAGTTTTTTTTCACAAGAATCCTTGCGAGCAAGATTATAGGACCAATATTTTCTTTGGAAACTGCTTTTATCCACAACGGCTTTAAGCACCTTTTCCAAATAGGTAAAATTAAAGGAAAAAGGCTTTATAGGCTGACGTTCGTGATTCAACAGGCGAACTTCATGGGGCATTTTTCCCACCTTAGCAGCAATCTCTGACAGATGAGATTCCAAGGCAAAGAAAATCTGGCTATCCATTCGCTGCAGAGTCAAGGCGGTGGGAGGTGTTTGGGACTTAATTGCATAGGCTTCTATTTTGTAGACAGAAGGATTATAAACTCCAACAGCAGCTACAATCATTCTATTCATCAATTCCTGAATAAAAGGATTATAGATGCCTGTATCCAAAACAATAGAAATTATCATGGCCAAGATTTTTCCCTCAGGAGACACTGCACTACGATAACTTACCACAACAGGTGTTGGGCGCTCAAAATACAAACCTTGTTCTTCCCGAGAAAACATCATCTTTACTGGTTTACCACAAAGATAGGCAGCTACAGCCAGCTGTGCAGATAAAATTGCAAAATACCATTGAGACCTGTTATTACCACCAGCCACCAAGGTTTTGCGAATTTCTACCTGTTCTGGAGATATGCCAAGGCCAGCAGCAATGGAGCGACGAACTTGACTGAACCACTGGACAGGAGCGTACAAAATGAGCCGATTATCTTGATAGAGGGCTAACCCTCCAGCAGATTCCCCAGAATGGGGAGTATAGCAGTTGCTGGCATAACTTCCTTCCACTTGGATATCGGCCTCTGCGAAAACTAATTCCGCATCATTTTCTCCACTGATAGTTCTTTGGACAATGATATTTTGATTTTCCAATGCTTCTGAAAGACCTGGTCCTTCCTCCAAACGATGGAATCTAATAATCACTTCCTTTGCCAACTGTCTTACCTTTAACTTATCTGGCCCCACAAGAATTGCCAAGGGTTCTCCCTGATAGGAAACCTCATCTTCAGCCAGTATGGGGACTTCTGTTCCCAACAAAGATAATTTCTTTTCACCAGGAATGTCTTTTGCAGTGTACAAAAAATACTCTTCGGGTAGCTGGGGATGGGAAATAGATCTGATTTTACCTCTGGGCAGAGGACTTCGAATTAAAACCCCATACACCATATTATTCAGCCGAAAGTCAGAAAAAAAAGAAGAGGCAAAATTTACCAACTGCTTTCCAGAAAACTTCCGCTTAGTTGCCATAATAGTTCCGCCCCAGTGTTATTACGGTGTCGATTACCCGCTCCACCATTTCTTGACTCATGCCAGGCCAAAATGGCAGGGAAAAGCTTGTTTCAAAGCGTTTTTGAGCATTGGGATAGTCAGCTGCATCAAGGCCAAAGGTTTGACGAAGATAGGACAGGCGAAAATGAGGAATAAAATGCATGGAAATGCCCAAACCTGCCTCCTGGAGCTTTTGGGTAAACTCATTGCGAGTTAGTCTTAATTTTTCTGGCACCACCCGCAAAATATATAAATGCCAAGCATTCCCGTCACCGTCGGGAGGTAGCTGCAAAAAGTCACAATCAGCAAAGGCTTTGTTATATTGCTGGGCAATGGCCCTTCGTTGCTGAAAAAGGAGATCAGCCTTTTGTAGCTGAACCCGCCCCATGGCTGCCAGTACATCTGGCAAATTAAACTTGTAGCCAGGAGCCACCACATCATATTCCCAAGAAGCCTTTTCCGAGGTGTAGCGGTTCCACACTGGCCGATCTATGCCGTGCATTCTCATAGTGGACATAAACTTATGATATTCAGGATTTTTAGTGCAGACCATGCCTCCTTCCGCCGTGGTAATGGTTTTGGTAGCATAAAAAGAATACACGCCAATGTCACCTAAGGTTCCTGCGAAGCCATTCTTTGTTTTTGAGGGAAAGGAGTGGGCAGCGTCCTCTACCACTGGCACTCCATATTTGGCTGCAATGGCACAAATCTCTTCCATGTTGCAGGGAAGACCAGCAATATGCACTGGCACCACCGCACGAATATCCTTGTCTTGAGCCAATCGACGCTCCACCTGAACTGGATCTATGTTATATCCATCAGCTTCTACGTCGGCATACACCACTCCACCACCAAGATGGCAAGCTGCGGTGGCGGTGGACACAAAGGTATAGGGTGTGGTAAGGATTTTTCCTGGTGTGGAATAGTGTTTTCCTGAATGACCAGTACCATCTATAAGCGAGTTATCCCCTACGCCACAGGCATGATAAGCCAACTGCAAGCCACTGGTAGCACTGTTTACCGCCAGTGCCTTTATTTCATTCTCATCCTGATGGTCACTAACAAAGTGGGCAAACTCTTGCTCAAAGGCAAGAGCCTCCTTGGCGGTGGTAAGCCAGCCAGAATCCATTACCCGAAGCACCGCATCCTTTTCTTCCTGTCCAAGGGCTGGCACAGAAAAGGGAATAAAATCAAGGGACTGCTGGCTTTCATTCAGCTTGCTCATCGTAAAACTCCTTTAACGAGGGAACTGCATCACAAAGGGTCTGCACAAGATACTCTGAGTTCCGATACAAATCTGCCTTGGCGGGATTAAAAATACAAGTTGGAGCTAATTTATCCAGCAATGTCTGCAAAGTTTCACCCATGGAAGTGCTCCGTAATCGCAAAATTTTGGGATATTCCGTGGGAGTAGGATCTTCTTCTTCCAACCACAAAGGCTCATCCAGTCGCTCCCCCTTCCGCAATCCTGTAAGAATGATATCAACGTCCTTGTAGGGTTCATAGCCAGAAAAACGAATCACCTGTTCAGCCAAGTCAAGGATTTTTATTGGCTCACCCATATCCAAAAGATAGGTAGAACCATTTTGTCCCACCCCACCAGTTTCTAGCACCAAGGAACAGGCCTCTGGAATGGTCATGAAAAAGCGCTTCATCTCAGGATGGGTTACAGTAAGGGGCAAGCCTGCTTTCAGCTGGTCCATAAACACTGGCAACACAGAGCCCCGTGACCCCAGTACATTGCCAAAGCGAACGAACATAAAGGAATCCTGCACCCGTGCCTTACTGGCAGCATCCAGCACCAGCTTTTCGCAAAGCATCTTTGACACGCCGTACACAGAAACTGGAGACACCGCCTTGTCGGTAGAAATCAGGACAAAACGATGAACTCCGTTTTCCAAGGCCGCATCCAGCAGGTTCTTTGTTCCAAAAACATTATTTTCAATAACCGCCACAGGATTTTCTTCCATCAGGGGAACATGCTTGTAGGCGGCACAGTGAAAAATCACATCACAGCGGAGCTTTGAAACAATGTAGCGAGTATATTCACGATCCTTCAAATCACCAATAATGGGAATGATGGTAGCCTTTTCCCCTACCCCTTCCCGCTGCAAGGTTCGCAGCTCACGGTCAATCAAGTAGATGGAGTTTTCTCCGTGGCCCAAAAGATAGAGTCGCTGGGCACCTCCTGACAAAAGCTGACGGGCCAACTCGGAGCCAATGGAACCACCTGCACCAGTAATTAACACCCGGCGTCCCCGCAAATAGGACAAGCTCTTTTTTAAGGGAATGGTTACTGGTGTTCTTCCTAAAATGTCTAAAGGGTCAATTTCTCGAGTTTGGATAAAATGGGCGCTTCCGTCCACAATCTGAGAAATGGCAGGTAAAATCTTGATGCGGCTAAAACCACGTTTTCTCAAGCAATCATACACTGTTCTGATTCTGTCGTTAGGAGTGCTGGGCATAGCGATAATGGCCTCATCTCCATCCTCAAATCCCAAAATAGGAATAGTCTTGTCTATGGGCCCCAACACAGGAATTCCATCAATTTCGGAACCGATTATATTGGCATCATCATCAAGAAAGGCTACCACCTTGCCAAAAATCTTTTTCCGGGCAATTTCTTCCGCAATCATCTGGCCTGCAAAACCAGCCCCAATTATGTACAATTTCTTTCCAGTCTGCCCAATCACAACAACCTCCCCCAGACACAGATTTTTACTTATTTTCCCTAAGAACGCTCAATCACGTCAAAGGCCAAATCAAGATGAAATGCCTCGTTGGCAAAATCCAGTCGAACCTTTGCCCGCTTTTTTCTTCTGTCAACCTTAACAATATTTCCTTCCATGCCACTTAATGGACCAGAAACCACTACAATGCGATCATTTTCATCAAAATAGACTTTGGAACTTTCTGCAATATCGTTGCTACCGATAAAATGCACCAAAACAGACAAATCCTTTGCACACAAGGGATTAATATTGTCATTACTGGGCAAAAAACGGCAAAAATAAGGAGCACGACGAACAAGTTTATACAACTGCGGGCTTACCTCCAAAGCTTCAACAAAAACATAGCCTGGAAATACAGGATACAATTCCTGAAAATGCTTGCCCTGTCTGCGGATAGTGAGCCTGCGCCGAGGAAAGAAAAAACGAATATCCGCAGAGATTTCCTCTTGGTGATGCAATATCCATTGGATGAATGATTCTTCTCGAGCCCCCATCACTTGAACCGCATAATAATTCATATAGGAAGACTATACCATACAAACCTCATTTCTTCAACGAAAACTAGTTGAAATGAAGGGAAAATCGTCATGACTTTTATAACTAGTTCTAATCCCTAAAAAAAAAAAGTCGATATATTAAGAGGTGTCCTTTAAAATGCAAGGTATACCGCTCTTATTTCCTGAAAATTTAAGAAGAAGGAATACTTTTGAAATGATTTTATTACCCGGGGGTGGGAATGAATAAAAAGAAATCACTCATAAGGGGGCTCTCCCTCCTCCTTTGTCTTGTTGCACTACCGCTGAGTGCAACCACAATCTCCATCCAGATTGTACAAATGGACGATGCCCATGACGATGTAACAGATTCTTCATTGATAGTTGAAGAAAGCATTATGGATTTTATGTTTTCCCAGGGCTATATCGTATCAAATTCACCAGTTATTTATGATAAAACAAAGGCTCAAAACGGCATGATCATGTCTTTAGAGGATGCTATTAACGGAAGTGCAGATTATCTTGCCTATATCACCGTTTATTTTGACCGAAAACAATCATCTGCTGCTGAACTGAACCTGCTTTCTAACATTAAACAAGCCCAGTGGAGCTTGGTAAAAGTCCAGAATAGACAAGAGCTTGATTCAGGAATAGCAAAACCAGGTCCACTGGTAGAAGTAGATGATTCTGCAAAAGGTATTAGTACTTTTGGACAGCAATTAGCAAAAGTTATCAATACTGCCATAAGAAAGAAAAACTAAAGAAAAGAAGGATAGATTATGAGACGGTTTATTTTTTCACTGCTGATTATTTCATTTGTTGCAACCATGACCTTTGCCACCTCTAAACCATCCTTAGATGGACGAGCGGTGGTAGCAGACGAGGGTGTACTTCCTGTAGGTTTATTTGCGAAGACAGTTGGTTACCTTCCTGGAGACAGTGTAAGCGTTACCAATCCCTCCACAGGAATCACCATCAACGTTTTGATTCTTGGTTCTATTGACCCCTCCGCTGGTGTTGCAATTCTTCTTTCTCCAGAAGCTGCCGACAAACTTTTTATCACTCCAAATTCAAATACCCAGGTAAAGATTACTAAACGCACTGGTATGTTGGACGAAGCTGGTTCTGGAACAGGCACCTTAGTGGCAGACACTCCTACCGACACACTCTTGCCTAATCAGATGAAAAATAATCTCGATTCTCGATTAGGTTCTTTGGATGAAACCTTAGGAACTGCTACAAATGAAACAAGTTCAGCAACAGAAGGAATCTCTAGTGAAGAAAACTCTTCAGCCTTGGCACCTTCTGCAGAAGAAACAACTCCAGAACAGGCTGTTCCAGAACAGGAAATACAAGCTGTTTCTCCAGACTATGCTATTACCGCCATAGAAGAAGTTCCCATGAACCACGTGCTGTCAGAGCATGATCCTGTTTACATCGTAGAAAGTTTGAATGAAGATCCTTTTACTGGATTTGAGACTGAGGCAGAACCAAGTGCAGAGGCTTCAGAATCTACACAGGCAGAAGAAGCTGAAACGAGTAAAGATGCTATGGCTGTAATTTCTGATGAAACAGAAATGGCTCCATCTGACGAATGGCCCTCTCTCGAAGATACCATGTTTGCTGACGAATACTTTGCAGCAGCTGATTCTTCATTGGTAGATCCCTTTGCGCCCATTATCTTAGTACCAACAGAGGAACATCCACCAGAAGAAGAGGTAAAAGAAGCAGTTGAACCTGCATCTACCCAAGAAGAGCCATCAGAGACAGTACCTGAACCAGAAGATGCAACCCCATTAACCATTGTTCCAGAGCCTGTAAAAAGTGCCGTTACAATTGAAGATATCCCCTACACTACCTTGGGGACTCCAGAACAAAGGGCTTTGATGAAGTCACTTTCTCAACTGGAATCTGGAAAGTATTATGTACAGGTGGCTACCTTTGCAGAACAGAAAAATATTGACAGAATGTTGAATGAATATGGTAGCAAGTACCCCTTTGTAATGGTTCCCCTTAAAAGTGGACGGGCTATACAGATGATGATTGGGCCATTAAATGTTGATGAATATGGAGCGATTTTAGCTCGATTCAAAAACCTTGGTTTTAAGGATTCCTTTTTAAGAAAGATACGATAATGATTTTTCTTTTTTGAAAAAAAAACGACTCGATATACATCGAGTCGTTTTTTTGTTTTACACTAGATTAGAAAATTGTTCCAGAAGGGATTACAGCGTTCTTTCGGATTACGATAATTCCATTAGAAGTGTAGAATTCTCCATGTTCACCATCTTCATACACCTTGCCACTGACACCGATTTGACAATTATCTCCAATGCGGGCATTCTTATCTATGATTGTATTGGCAATCTTACAGTTGCGACCAATTCCCAAGTGAGGAATTCCCCGCTCTTCTGTTCGTTTTCTTTGCTCCTCGTTTTCGTAGCTATCGGCACCCATACAAACAACACCATTAAGCTCGGTACCACTTTCAATAATGGTTCGCACACAAATAATGGAATCATTAATTACAGCATTGGTAATAACACATCCTTCGGTTGCCAAAGAGCAGTTCATGTCTGCTTTATTCAACTGGGAAGGTGGCAAGTTTCGAGGATGGGTGTAAATAGGCTGATCTTCATCGTAGAAATTGAACTTTGGATTAATGCGAGTGAGATCCAGGTTAGCTTCGTAGAAACTGCGAATTGTTCCAATATCTTCCCAGTAACCAGTATAAACATAAGACTGAACCTTTGACTTTTTAATGGCCATAGGAATGATTTCCTTACCAAAGTCATCAAAATCATTGTCCAGAGCTTCACGCATTGTATCTGCATTGAAAATATAGATACCCATGGAAGCAAGATAATCCTTACCTTCTGGCAAACCATCACGGGCATTTTCTGGAATCTTCCAGTCATCAATATTCATGTCTGGGGCAGGTTTTTCCATAAAAGCAGTGATACGCTGCTCACTGTCTATCTTCATAATACCAAAGCCAGAAGCATCCTCACGATTTACACAAGTTGTGGCAATGGTAATATCTGCACCAGAAGCAATATGCTTGTCCAAGAAAGCCTTCAAGTCCATGCGATACAACTGGTCTCCAGAAAGGATGATATAGTGAGTAGGATTTTGAGTTTCAAAGTGCACGAAATTCTTACGAACAGCATCGGCAGTACCTTCGTACCAACCAGAATGTTCTAAAGTCTGCTCTGCGGCCAAAATCTCTACGAAACCGTGACTAAATCGGTCAAAATTGTATGCCTTGGAAATATGCATGTGCAAGGATGCAGAGTTAAACTGAGTCAAGATATAAATCTGACGAAAACCTGAGTTAATACAGTTTGAAATTGGAATATCAACAATTCTATGCCGTCCCCCAAATGGTACAGCAGGCTTAGAACGTTCTTTTGTAAGGGGATATAAGCGGGTACCCTTTCCGCCACCAAGAATAATCGATAAAACCTTTGCCATATAACCTCCAAAACTACTAAAACACACAAGAATGCACGCAACAGAAAACCACCCCTTTCCTCCAAGGAATTGTATGGTTTTAGCTGAATTTACAAATCTCGCCTTTATATTATTTTCTCAGTATAAACCTCTTAGACTGAAAATGCAATTAAATTTTTAGAAATTAAAAACCTCCAAACTATAAATTTTTGGAGGTTCACTACATTATGCAGGTTTGCCCTCTGGTAAGGGACGAATCTCTTTAGTATAAGTTTTTTTAATAAAAATCGTACAAAGAATCACTGCAGCTACATCTGCTAAGGGAAAGGCCCACCACACCAAGTGCAGATTTCCTGTTCTAGCCATGAGCCATGCCACAGGAAGCAACACCGTTAACTGACGCACCAAAGACACATTCATACTCAGCACGCCCTTTCCCAAAGCCTGGAATACAGAACCACTAACAATTCCATAACCTGCCATTAAAAAGCTAATGCTGATAATCCGTAGTGCAGGAACTCCAATTTCAATCATTTCTGGTGAAGCCTTGAAAAAAGAAAGCAAGACCTCTGGAAAAATCTGGAAGATGGCAAATCCCACAGTCATAATCATTGTGGCATAGATAATGCAAAGAATAATGGTTTTTTTGATTCTTAATCTATTTTGGGCACCATAATTATAAGAAATAATAGGAATCATGCCATTATTGAGACCAAATACCGGCATAAATACAAAGCTATTGAGCTTAATATATACACCAAAAACTGCCGTGGCAGTGGAAGTGAAAACCATCAGAATCTTGTTCATACCAAAAGTCATGACAGATACAATGGAAGCCATGATAATAGAAGGAACTCCGATGGCATAAATGGCACGAATAGTCTGCAAATGTGGTTTGAAATGCTTTACATCAAGCTGAACCTCGTGGTTTTTTGTCACATTAAAGAAAATGGACAGAAACATACCTGCAATTTGCCCAATTATTGTAGCCCAAGCTGCTCCTGCTACACCCAAGGCAGGAAAACCAAGGAGACCAAAAATCAAGATGGGATCTAGGATGATGTTGATGATGGCTCCCGTTCCTTGGGTAAACATGGTGTAAATAGTCTTTCCAGTAGCCTGCAAGATTCTGTCGTTGGTAATTTGTAAAAATAACCCAAAACAGAAAATTGAACAGATTTTTAGATAATCACAACCATACTGTATAATTTCTAGATCTGAGGTTTGACTTTCGAAAAAGAAGGGAGTAAAGAAAAATCCAAAGATAATAAAGAGAACACTACTACAAGCAGCCAAAAACAATCCATTGGAAGCAACCTTGCCAACAGCCTTAAAATCCTTCCGCCCCAAATTCATGGACAACAGGGCATTAATACCAACACCTGTACCTGTTGAAATGGCAATCATCAAATTTTGAATGGGAAAGGAAAGGGATACTGCAGTCAGAGCCTTTTCTCCAATTCTGGCTACGAAAATACTATCCACCACATTGTACAAGGCTGTAACCAACATTGAAACAATCATGGGCAAGGACATGGTAATGATAAGCCGATTTACTGGCATCACTCCCATTTTATTTTCTTGCTGTGCTTGTTGCATCTTTTACTCCGAATCGAAATTAATGTAATATTTTCTTCAATAATACATTAAAACGTAAAAAAAAGCAAATCTAACAAGAAGCTACAAAACAAACAATACTATATTGTACCAAATTCCAAAGATTGGTTGGTGGGAAAATTCCTGCCTGACTGCAGGTGCACAAGGACAACTGGAAACGGTAGCCTGAAAGAAAGTATTGGTAAGAAGGATTTCCACAAAAATAGTTTACAAGAATTAATAAAGCAAAACAACTGTTTAAAATAAAAAAAGCTGGCAACTACCTACTTTCCCGCAAATGCAGTATCATCGGCGTTGGAGGGCTTGACTTCCGTGTTCGGGATGGGAACGGGTATTGCACCTCTACCATGGTCACCAGCAATGATTAGATAATAGCAAATGAATGATTTTTTGTCAAGCAAAAAATGCAAGAAAAATAAAATTTTCTTGCATTTTTTTACTTTCATAAGATTCTATGGTTATTCCATTCTCATTACAACTGCTAGATTTTTAAGCACTGAAATCTTCAGCTAAAACCCGAATCGTGGGATTCACTCCGTCTCCTATTACATCGTTCCAGCCATTGGTTTGTTTCAAAGAAAGATATTGTGAGATTCTTTCCAGAACCTCCTCATCCTCACAATGACCAAAGGAAAGGTTTTCCAGCTTACCTAGAAGAATAACTTCCTGCAATCCAGTACAGGCAACGAAGGCACTCCAACCAAGTTTTTGCATACTTTTAGGTAGCTGCAAGGATCTGAGAGCCCTGCAGTCCATAAAGGCAAACTCATCAATTACCTCCAAGCCTTCTGGTAATTCTATGTCGGTAATATCCTTACAGTGTCGGAATAGGTTACTGCCAATTCTTTGTATCCCAGAAGGAAGCTTTACTTGACCTGTTGCAGAAGGATAAGCATGAAGAATTTTCCCATCATAAGACAAGAGGAGTTTTCCAGAGCTATCAGTGGAAAAACTGGTATTCATCTTATCTAGGGAGAAAGTCAGATGAGTACAGCCTAAAAAGGAAGTACCTGCAACAAATTCAAGATTTTTTGGAAGATGGATGTGTGTCAGTTTTGTACATCCTGCAAAGCAATGATTGTGCAGGTTCTGTACCAAAGGAGGAAGCTCCACAGCAGACAAGGTAGTACAGCCACGGAAACAATATTTTCCAATAACCTTAAGTTTTTTAGAAAAAACTACTTTTTCCAATTTGTGACAAGCATCAAAACTGAACATCCCCAAGGAAACTAATTCTTGGGATAGGGTTACTTGGATAAGGTTTTTACAACCAGCAAAACAATGAGAACCCACCACCCAGCAATTATTTGGGAGAACCACAGACTGCAAGGCAACACAATTACGAAAGAGTCCTTTTTCTAAACGGGAAACTGACAAAAGAGACAAATCTAAGTGAAGATGCAGGTTGCTTCTCTTCCGCAATACATCTCCAAGAACACCCAGCTGTTTTATCACTCGTTGTTCATTTACTCCTTCAGTCTGCGAGCTTCATTTGTTCCCACTACACTACACATAAAATTATCGTAGTCTTCATTTGATTTTGTACTTTTAAGATACTTCAGTATTTCTCGCCCCGTTACAGCTCCTTCCATAACTCCATTTTCTTGAATCTGCAAGGTATACTCCCCAGATGTAAGATCCATAGCCATTTCACCAACTGCTTCAATAGAAACAATTTGTTTGTTCACTGTGTCCTCCTAGGGATTTTAGAACGAATTCTCCAAGGAATTCCTTTGGAGATAACTTTTCACATATGGAAACCGAACCACTTTTGTGGATTTTTACGTACCTAGCCCAACCTAAGTAACCTCCTTCCCTTTTCATGTAAAAGAACCTTACCAGCAACTTTGCAAGTTTCTGGTACTATAAAATAGTGACGAACTGACAGAGAGTTGACCGTTTTTTGGAAGATAACCATTCTATTTTGGAAAGAGTTTATCTCCAGCGCATTTGGAGTATCTCATGAAAATTAATTTTGTTTTAGGAGGGAATTTCCTATCACTTTTTTTGAGGAGGAATAGCTAAATTTTTTAAAAAAAATGATAGAAAAATCACCTATTTTTTTCTTTTTTACATATACTTTTACTGTATGAAAATGATACATGAAGAAGCAAGAAACCTCACAATAATTGATAAAATGTATAATTTCCCGTGGTCAATCTTTGTTCATGGTACAGCAGACAGACAAGGGAATAAAATCTTTCATCAATGAAAAAAAATGACTTATATCAACTTATTAATCAAACATATGAATGTCATTCAAAAAATTACAGACTTGATTAATAATCCAACAGATATTGAAAAAATCAAGGCCGATTTCAAACATAATATATGTAATTCTTTTGACGAATTACAAGATATAGTTCATCATTTTTTTTATTTTTATAGACAAAAAAAACAAGTAAAATAATGCAATCTTGCAGTCAGTAGATAAAATACTCACTGCAAGATTTATTTTACCTCCCCTCCCCGTTCAACTCACTCCATTCCAAGCTCATCTACAAGCTCAAATCGATAGTGCTGCTGTACCTCAGGATATTTCTCTTTATCTATTGGGGACAAAAACATACTTTTTTCGCGAATCCACAGATCATTCTCACCATAAAGTTGACGATAGACAACATACTCTTCTTGGGTTTCTGAGTGGAAAGCTACATCTTCAACAATGTAGTACTTGTTCTTAAAATGACGATAGATTCCGTGAATCTTTACCTCTCGTTTTTCTGCTTTCATATACTACTCTAAAATCCTTATGATATAAAAATCCCCCACTTTTCAGCGGGGGATTGTGATTTTGTCAACTGCTTTATTTGCTAAGGGCAGTGGAAACATCCACGGCGACGGCAACGGTGGCACCAACCATGGGGTTGTTTCCGATTCCTAAGAAGCCCATCATTTCTACGTGGGCAGGAACGGAAGAAGAACCTGCAAACTGAGCGTCAGAGTGCATTCTTCCCATGGTATCGGTCATGCCGTAGGAAGCAGGACCAGCTGCCATGTTGTCGGGGTGCAAGGTACGTCCGGTTCCACCACCAGAAGCAACGGAGAAGTACTTTTTACCCTTCTCTACACATTCCTTCTTATAGGTACCGGCAACAGGATGCTGGAAGCGAGTGGGGTTAGTGGAGTTACCAGTAATGGAAACATCAACACCCTCATGCCACATAATGGCTACACCTTCACGAACATCGTCTGCACCATAGCACTTTACCTTGGAACGATCACCCTTAGAATAAGGAATTTCTTTTACTACCTTCAGCTCACCAGTGTAATAGTCAAACTGGGTCTGTACATAGGTAAATCCGTTAATACGGCTAATAATCTGAGCGGCATCCTTTCCAAGACCGTTCAAGATACAGCGGAGAGGCTCCTTGCGTACCTTGTCTGCCTTGGCGGCAATCTTAATGGCTCCCTCAGCAGCAGCAAAGGACTCGTGTCCAGCCAAGAAGGCAAAGCACTTTGTCTCTTCCCGCAGCAAACGGGCAGCTAGGTTTCCGTGGCCCAAACCAACCTTGCGGTCTTCGGCTACAGAGCCAGGAATACAGAAGGCCTGCAAACCAATTCCGATTGCTTCAGCAGCATCGGCAGCGTTCTTGCATCCCTTCTTGATGGCAATGGCAGCACCAACAACATAGGCCCACTTTGCATTTTCAAAACAAATGGGCTGTGTTTCCTCTACAGTCTTGTAGGGATTGATGCCAGCCTTGTCACAAATATCCTTAGCCTCTTCAATAGAAGCGATTCCGTTTTCATTCAACGCCTTGTTGATCTTGTCGATGCGGCGCTCATAGCTTTCAAATGTAATCTTATCTGCCATTTTCTCACCTCCGCCTTACTCGTGCCGTGGGTCAATCAGCTTCACAGCACCATCTTCTGGAGTGGTGCGGCCATAAGAACCACGAGCCTTTTCCATAGCTGTGGCAGGATCGTCGCCCTTCTTGATAAAGTCCATCATCTTACCAAAGTGGATAAACTTGTATCCGATAATGGCGCCTTCCTCATCAACGGCAACCTGCTCAACATAGCCTTCTGCCATCTCAAGGTAGCGGGGACCCTTCTTCAAAGTGGCAAACATGGTTCCAACCTGGGAACGCAGACCCTTTCCAAGGTCTTCCAGAGAGGCACCAACTACCAGACCACCCTCACTAAAGGCAGACTGACTGCGACCATATACAATCTGCAGGAACAGCTCGCGCATAGCAGTATTGATAGCATCACAAACCAAGTCAGTGTTCAGAGCCTCAAGAATAGTCTTTCCGATGAGGATCTCAGAAGCCATTGCAGCAGAATGGGTCATTCCAGAACAACCGATGGTTTCTACCAATGCTTCCTGAATGACTCCTTCCTTAACATTCAAAGTCAACTTACAAGCACCCTGCTGGGGAGCACACCAACCCACACCATGAGTAAAGCCAGAAATGTCCTTCACTTCCTTTGCCTGCACCCACTTTCCTTCCTGGGGAATGGGAGCTGGTCCATGATAGGCGGACTTAACCAGTGGACACATATGCTCCACTTCTGTTGAATACACCATAGATTTTCTCCTCGAAAAATTGAAGAATTTATT
>JAGBXW010000109.1 GCA_017629095.1 Treponema sp.
AATAACTTTACCGCTTGCTTCCAAATCTCCATCCAAGTCACCGTGGACGGTTACAAAACCTGCAATTTTTAAATTTCCAGCCACCGCTGAACCAGAACCAATAAAAGTATTTATAGAAATATCATCGCTACGAAAAGCCACAGCCTCTCCTCGGTACACCAGACCTTTCTGGCAAAATTGAATTGATACTTACTTCTGCTTTACGTTGATATATTTTGCCGGATCCACAACATCAGAACCAATATGAACCTCATAGTGCAGGTGGGGACCAGTGGAAATACCGGTACTACCAATAGTTCCAATAACCTGGCCCTGTTCAACATACTCACCCTTTTTTACCCTAAATGAATTCAAATGGGCATATCGTGTATAGATTCCGTGCTTATGCTTAACAATTACGTAATTTCCAAAGCTTGTATCAAAGGCTACAGTAACAACCTGTCCGTCAGCAGTGCTTACTACAGGGTCACCAGAACGCCATGTGGAAAAATCCAATCCCTTGTGAATATACCATTGTCCAGTGATGGGGTGCTTGTTCTGCCCAAACTCCATGGAAATATGACCAACACCATTTTTCAAGGGCCAAATACTAGGAATCTCTGAGAACAAGGCTCCCTGAGACTCCAACATCTTTCCAATCTGCTCAATAGGCTGAATAGCCCCTTCCAAATAAGAAATCAACTGTTGAATATCAGCTGTTTCCTTGGCAGTTCCAGCCACCAAGTCATTTGAATTAAACAAAGAAGACAAGTCGCTACCCTGCATGGATGAACGGTTGGATTGATTAGACTGATTTATTCCCAACAAGGACAAAGATTTAGACAAAGAAGATTGAAAACGCTTTGCAGTCTGCATCAAATCGCTATTTTGATCCCGCAATTCATCTAAACTCGCAAGAGTTTTTCTATTTTCATTTTGGAGACGTGTAATTTCTGCACTGGCACCGAAGGTCTTTTTATTGAAATAAAAGAAGGATGATGCCATACCTACCACAAGGATAACACCAAATACCAAGGCGAATACATTAGTTTGGAAACTTAGAGGTTTCGCTTGAGAGTGAGGAACAAACATTACTGTGAGTTTTCTGTCGAAAACTTTAAATATTGATGAGAAAAAATTGCCAACTTTGGAAAGTCCTCTTCCCAAAAATTTTCCAACAGAGAAAATAGCATTTTTTTCTATCTTTTTATATCGCCTTGTACGAGCCAATTTGTATCTCCATAATATTAGAAGTCTATTCTATCATAGTGTAAAACCACTGTCAAATGGCTCTATTCCACAGTAATTCCCACAAGATATTTACTTGACGGCTACTAATTCCTATGCTATTCTTAACTAAAGATCGGAAAATCTACCTGAATCTTCAGTCAGTGGATTTTTAAACGCTACAAAAGGAGCTGTATTCCACGCTCCTATCTTTTTTTTGGAAGAAAGCCATGCAGTTTTTTGATACTCATGCCCACATCGGGCTTACTTATGATGATTCGATTGAACGATTACGTGTTGTACAAGATGCAAAGCATGCAAATGTTACTCGCATTGTCAGCATTTGCAATAGTCTTCATGATTTTACAACTGTATATGATACCCTCAAAACCGTCTCTGGAGTGTATCACGCCGTAGGTGTTGCCCCTTCTGAGGTAAATTCCCCTGGCCGTGACTGGATGCGCGTTATTGAAGACTCCCTCAAGCTGCCTAATGTTGTAGCATTAGGTGAAACAGGTTTGGATTACTACAGAAAATTTGGAGACAAGCGTTCCCAGATTGAGCTATTTATCACCCAGTTGGAAATCGCCAACATGATGGATGTTCCAGTTATCATCCACAATCGTGATGCAGGAAAAGATGTTCTGGATATTTTGGCAGAGCGGTGTCCTCCTGCTGGAGCTGTGCTTCATTGCTATTCTGAAGACGCAAAATATGCACGAAAGGCATTGGACTACAATATTTATTTCTCTTTTGCAGGAAATTTAACCTATCGCAATGCTCGTAATCTCCATGAAACTGTTTTGAACATTCCTCTGGATCGTATTTTGATAGAATCAGAAGCACCATTTATGGTTCCAGCAGAATTCCGTGGGAAGCGCAACATGCCCGCATACCTGCCCTCCACCGCAAAATTTTTGGCAGAAATGCTCGATATGGACTTAGAAGAGCTTAGTGCTCAGCTTTGGAAAAATAGTTGCAAGTTTTTCCGACTCCCCGAATAATTTCATGCTGTATCATCCTGTTACCATTGGAAACCTCACCATCCCTGGGAACCTCTTTTTAGCTCCTGTTGCAGGCTACTCAGACAGGGCTTTTCGCTCTGTTTGCAGGGAGGGAGGTGCCAATTTTGCCTATACAGAAATGGTTTCTGCAGAAGCTCTCGTTCGTGGTTCAGACAAAACCCACCAACTGATGGTCCGAGCAGCCAACGAAGACACCTATGCGGTACAGCTTTTTGGTGGCACACCAGAGGTTATGGCCCAAGCAGTGGAACAAGTCCTCACTCAAAACGACAAGGAAGTTGTTCCAGAAGTCATTGACATTAATGCTGGTTGTCCTGTACCCAAAATCACCAAAACAGGAGCAGGTTCCTCCCTTACCCGTTGTCCAGAGCAATTATACAAGGTGGTGGCAGCAGCTGTTTCTGCCAGTTCCTCCTTGGGAGACAAACAAGTTCCTGTTACAATAAAAATTCGCTCTGGCTGGGATGCCCAAACCATGACTTGGAAGGAAGCCGCCCTTGCAGCCGTTGAAGCTGGAGCAGCGGCTCTTACCATCCATCCTCGTACACGGGCCCAAGGCTATGAAGGCAAGTCTGATTGGGGAATTTTGGCAGAGCTAGTGGAATTAATCCAAGCAGAGACCCAAGGAAAAGTTCCTGTCTTTGGTAGCGGTGATATTTTTACTCCAGAAGATGCCCAAAGAATGTTACAAGAAACAGGGTGCCAGGGAGTGATGTTTGCTCGTGGTGCCATGGGAAATCCCTTTATCTTTATCCAGACACGCCAACTTTTGGAAACAGGCTCCTATGAGGAAATTGAAAGTTCTGTCCGTATCAAGGCAGGACTCCATGAACTCAAATGTCTCATTCAAGATGCAGGAGAAGATTCTGCCTGCCGACAAATGCGAAAACGATTCTGTGCATATTCCAAGGGAGTGCCTGGAGGAAGCCGATTACGAGAAGCAATTGTAGCTGCAACAACAGAAGCTGACTATATTTCTCTTTTTCAAAGAGAAGGATTGGTATAGAACCCTTGAACAAGCCGTAAATGCACTGTAATATGGAGAAGTATGAATTTCTTTAAATTTTTTACGTCTATTTTTGACACTCTGTTTAAGCCTTCTTCCAAGGACGGCAAATCAAAAGCAGAGCTCAAGCGTATAGAAAATGAATTAAAACTCCAGGTTCCGTGCATTTATAAAAATGGCTCCCTCACCGCAAATGTGGCAGAAGCCTTTGTTGTCCTGTATTCTAATACCAAGCATATTGAAGAAATTCTCTCTAGCACTATCAAATCCTCAGATCCTCAACGAGCAACTACCTTTGCTAATCGACTTATTTTAACAGGTCTTTCCACCGAAGCATTCGAATTACAGCAGAGTCTTTCCTACGAAGAACGAAAAATGGCAGTGCTACAGGCAGACAACGAAAATAAAATCTTTGCCAAACAAGCACAATCCTTTGAACAATTTATCAAAATGTTTGAACAAGAAGAATTTAACCAAATCAATCAAATTATTGCAAAACTCTATCAATTGTTTGATATTTGTCGTTTTAATTTTTTTAATGCCGTTAGAACCTTTGTACCTACTTTTACCGAGCACACAGATTTAGAAAAAGTCGAGGTTAAAAGTATACCAGTCACTGAACTGGAAACCACCCTCATGGATTTATATTTTGTCGCTAACAATTTCCAGATAACAAGTAGCATGGCAAAAGCAATTGTAGCCTTGGCTACACTCCACGCTGGAGAACGAAAAGTAGATCAGGATAAACTCCTCGATAACTTAAAAAAAATCTCCTATGTTTTCAGACACATACTCCAACCAGCGAAACTCCAACAATTGGTTATGTTGTGCAAACAAGATCCCAGCCTAGTATTAGAATCAGCCCAGTATAACTGTACTGTACTACAAAACTATATTGAACACACAAAAAAACAATTTGAAGCAGATACACACCATATCAAGATGGAAGTACAAGATGAGATTGTAGCTGGAGAACTCAGCAATCTTTTCAAAAACAGAGAGCAAGAAACCCTCTTGGGATATAACAGTGAGCAAAACGAATTCCTGCTCCTTAATGGTAGTGAAGCCTTCTCCTTGATTACTCCCATGCAGATACTGAAAACCTTTCTGACACTCTACGTTGACTCCCACATTCAATCTTTACTGAATGATATCGTAATAGAAGGTTTTTTCTACAATCCTGCTTACAAAACAGAATTTTCCTCAGCAGTTTTCGCCGTATTAGAAGCTCACGAAAAGCTTCAAAACTTTGAAACCTCCTTTGACCGCAACAACGTCAATGATATAGCCGTTATCCGAGGGTATGTGGCAGATGCTCATGGAAATCCAGATTTTGCGAACAAGCTTGTTCAGTCAATTACAAGAATCAATACCCAAGCAAAGAAAATTCTACAAGAGGAACATGCGCATCTTTTAAACCTCCATCGTTTTCTTTCTGATATGTTAGAAGATGCAAGACTTATCAATCCAGTTAATATCACCAATATCAAAGTCTTGTTGGCCTCCTCCCGAAACAAGGAAAATGCAGTTCAACTAGAAAATCAGTTACCTGATTGGCAGATATTTTTTGGAATAATGAGAAACTATGTTAGTTTAGGCGAAAAAGAGAACCATAGCCATGGATAATACATCAATGACTATTGAAGATTATAAAGCCATTATTTCTCAGCAAGAACGACACATATACAACTTAAATCAGTTGTTGGAGATTTCAAAATCCTTTGCTTCTACCTTGGAAGCAAAGGCCTTGTCTGAATCCCTGTTGTACACTTGTTTGGGACAAATGCACGTATTGGCTGCAGGTATTTTCAGTCTCAAGCAAATTGATTCCCCAGAGTATAAACTCGATGAAAGTGCCATTGGTTTTGACTTGCAACCACAAATTAATTATTCATTCAAAGAAACCGAGGGAATTATTCCTTATTTGAATGAAACAGGACAATGTGCCACCATAGCCGAGTTGGAAGAAGTTCTCAAAGATACCTATGATTTAACAATCTTAAAATCCATAAAGGCCACCTTGGCAGTCCCCATGATTTACCACAAACATATTGTGGGTATTCTCGTTTTAGGCCAACGTATTTTTGGAGAGGAAGAAGAATCCTTTACTCCAGAGGAGAAAAAACAAGTCTTTGATATTGCCACCTTGGCAGCCCTATCAATTAACACTGCTATGCTCATTGAGCAATCCTCCACAGATATGCTCACTCATCTCAAGCTTCGTCATTTTTTCTTCAATGTAGTAAAAAATAGAATGCTTATGGCAACAGAAACAAATACTCCTCTAGCAATCGTTATGTTTGACATTGACCATTTCAAAAGATTCAATGACATTCATGGCCATGCATGTGGAGACCTTGTACTCCAACATATTGCACAGACCCTCAAATCCAAGATTCGTTCCAACGATATTGTGGCACGGTACGGTGGTGAAGAATTTGTTCTCATGCTTTATAATGTAACTGAAGTTGAAGCGGACAAGGTTACCGAACGCATCCGCAGTGCAGTGGAGCATGACCACATTGTTTTTAACAACAACCACCTGCAAGTAACCTTATCTGCCGGCTATACCGTATTTTATCCAGAAAAAATGCAGGATAAAAAAGTACGCCTCGAATATCTTGTTAACTTGGCAGATGAAGCTATGTACAATTCCAAGCATCATGGTAGAAATAGAGTAACCTACCTACCATTAGATTGTTAAACAAGTTACAGCAGGAGTTTATTCATCATGAATCTTCTAAAGATAGTGCGAAGACCCTTTCGATATGTGTTTTTTAACGCAACTTTTTTTGTCATTGGATTTAATCTCCTTGTATTCCTCCTTACCAACATGATGCGCTCATTGGGTAACTATCTTGCACTCAATGTGATTCTTATACATGAATATAAAATGTATTGGCAGTTTTTTACCTACATGTTTGTTCACGGAGATTTTAGCCATCTATTTTTTAACATGCTGGGACTCTTTTTCTTTGGACTAGCAGTGGAACAATCCCTAGGTTCAAAAGAATTTCTGCTGATTTATTTTATTTCAGGGATTTTTTGCGGGATTGCCTCCTATCTTTTTTACCTATTCACCGGAGCCTACTATGTTTTTCTAGTAGGTGCTTTAGGAGCCATTAATTCCCTGCTTTTGGCGTATGCCGTTATTTTTCCCCGAAACAGAATTTATATGATGGGAATTCTACCCATTCCAGCCCCCTTGCTTGTGGCAATTTATGCAGGAATAGAAATTGCAAGCCAGCTGTTCACCCTCAGAAATGGCATTGCCCATATGACACATTTGGCGGGATTTGCCATTGCTTGGCTTTATTTTATGATAAGGATGGGAATTAATCCATGGAAGATTTGGAAAGACGCATACCGATAAAACTCACAGTCCTCATACTCTTGTTCGTACTTTGTAGCAATCAGATTTTTGCAAAGCCAGAAGCAGGTCCAGCAAAAGAAGAATT
This sequence comes from Treponema sp., assembly GCA_017629095.1. Classification (GTDB taxonomy): domain Bacteria; phylum Spirochaetota; class Spirochaetia; order Treponematales; family Treponemataceae; genus Treponema_F. The sequence continues at coordinate 6,696 of JAGBXW010000109.1, forward strand.
GATTCGTTTTTCTTTGTGGGCCACACTAGAAGCCTATCCAGAAGCAGGAGAAGTGGTAGATTCACAAAATCCTCTTGCTCATCCCATTAAACGACTCCAAGAAATTGTTCCTTTTTTCATAGAAGGGATGGTTTGCGGCTGGAGTTTTACCTATACCCCTTCTGACAAAACAAGAAATGTGGAAGAATTCTTTGAATTCAAGCCACTGCGTGAATATCCCAACATGAAATCCTTTATCAAATACACGGAACCTTGGTTTGAGGAAAATAAATTGCAGTGTTGGGTGGAATTTTCCTGTCCCCCACACCTTACCGCTTGGAGAAATACTTGGAAAAATTTTCACAAAGTATCTGGTCGTGGTCAGGGAAAACTCATAGATGGCTTTGACGGCATTTATGAAGGTGCCACACTAGCCCTCAAAGAAGCCGTGAGGGAATACGCCAGAACCATTACTAAAAACAAACCCAAAGAAATTATTGGAGAAGTTCTTGTAACAGGCTTACCCAGCATTGGATTAAAATCTGGTAGATATGTTGTTGACCTTGATTTTTTTCTCAATGTGAGTAGAATAATAAGTTATACAGTATTTTAATTTTTTGGCATGGAGGTCACGATGTTGAAGTATGTAGTAAGTTTGCTTTGTGCATTGTTTGTATTTGGAGGAGTATTTGCAAATGAAGATGTAGAATCACTCCTAGCCCCTGAACCTGATTATACAAAAACAGAGACAGTTCAGGGAAAGATTACCAGCGACTATCTCAAGAAAGGTGGCGGAAAGGTTGCCATTGAGTATATGCCTGCATATGATGAGGCACGCTTCAAGTATTCTTGTCCCACGCCTTTGTTTGAGCAGAGCACAGCTATGTTGGCTATCAAAGAAAGCATTGAAGCTTTCGTACGGGAACGGGGCTATTATTTCTACACCTACCTTAAGCCAGATGATACTTATTACGATAGTGCTTCAAACACTGTAATTTATACATCTTATATCAAATTGTTGAAATAGTCGGAGATATTGATGGATATTCAAGCCCTCATAAAAAATTTGCACCCCCTTGAAATTCGGGTGCTGTTACGGTATTCACCAAGCGATGAACTGACATCAGATTTATTGCAAAAAGAATTGGATTACAAGGAAGGACACGCAAATCAAGCCTTTTCCTGGCTTTCGGGCAAGAATATTATTTCCGTTATACGGAGGGAGCCCCACACCTTTTTTGAACTTACAGACTTAGGTCGTGAGTATGCAGAAAAGGGGACTCCCGAAAGTAGAATTGTCTCTTTCTTGAAGGAGTCTGGCTCCCATAGTTTGCCAGAAATTGCTTCTACCTTAAATCTAGAAAATAAAGATGTAGGAAGTGCCTTTGGTATGTTGTCCAAGCAGGGTGTTCTTGCTATGGACGGAGACAAAAAAGCGGCCTACACAGGGGCACCATTGCCAGAGGCCCTGTCAATCACTGCTGATGTGCTTAAAAAGGCCGTTGCCACAGAAGCTGGTCTTCTGGATCAGGCAAATCTTTCTGAGGAAGAAAGAAAGATTATGGGTGGTTTGGCAAAGAAGCGTGGCGCCACTGATGTTCCCTTCCGCATGGTGGAACGAGAAACTGTTGTATACAAGCTTGAACCTATTGCCACTGAAGTAAAGGCTGCCTTGGAACAAGCTGGTATTACCGGAAACGAAATCGGCTCCCTCACTTCCAAGATTCTTTCTGATGGAAGCTGGAAGACTGGTACTTTCCGTGGATACAACATTGCAATTCCCCCTGCACGTATTATTCCTGGAAGAACAAATCCTTACGTATCATTCTTGGAAAGCGTAAAAGACAAGCTTTGTTCCTTGGGATTTGAAGAATTTGACGGTCCACTGGTAGAAACCGAGTTCTGGAACTCAGACGCATTATTTATGCCCCAGTTCCATGCTGCTCGTGATATTCATGACGTTTATTACGTGAAGAATCCTACCCATGCCAAGTTTATTGAAGAGCCCTATCTTTCCAATGTAGCTGCCGCCCACCAAAATGGTGGTAATACAGGAAGCCGTGGTTGGAATTATAGCTTTGACCGGGATTTTACCCGCCGTCTGATTCTCCGTAGCCAAGGAACCGTTCTGTCTGCCCATCAGTTGGCAAAGGCAAAGATTCCTGGTAAGTACTTTGGTATTGCTCGCTGTTTCCGCTACGATAAGGTTGATGCCACCCACTTGTCTGACTTTTATCAGACTGAGGGAATCGTACTGGGAGATGAGGTAAACTTAAAGACCTTGTTAGGCTTCTTGGAAATGTTCGCAGTGGAAATTGCAGGAGCAACTGATGTAAAATATGTTCCTGGTTATTTCCCCTTTACAGAGCCGTCCATTGAGGTGCACATTAAGCATCCTGTTCTTGGTTGGTTTGAGCTGGGTGGTTCTGGAATCTTCCGTCCTGAAGTAACCAAGGCCATGGGCATTGATGTACCAGTGCTTGCTTGGGGAATTGGAATTGACCGAATGGCTTTGATGGCCTTGGGCTTGAACGACTTACGTGAATTGTTCAGTGAAGACATTGAGCAGGTTCGACTCCGAAAAGCTCGATACTAATTCCATATAACACCTACGTATAAACCTATTATAATTACGAAAGGGGCTGTCTCATGACAGCCCTTTTTACTTGCGTTTTCTTGGTTTTAGATATATACTATTAGACAAGAATTACAAAATGGCAAACTATGTCATTTTGAAATCTGGAGATTGTAATGGCACAAACAGTACCTCAAATGTTAAAAGAAATCACCCTTCAGTATCCTAACGTGGCAGCTCAATATGCAAAGGATGAAGAAGGAAATTTTCAACCAGTAACCTACAAGCAGTTACTGGATATAAGTTATCACTTTGGTGGGGGCCTGCTTTCCCTGGGCACAGTTCGAGGAGAGCATGTTGGACTTTTGGCAGACAACCGCAAAGAATGGTTGCAGGCAGACATGGGAATTATGGGCATTGGTGCCGTTGATGTTCCCAGAGGCTGTGATGCCACAGAGCGAGAGCTTCGTTTTATCTTTTCTACAGCAGAATGTAAAACTATCGTGGTAGAAAATGAAGCTCAAATTCTGAAGGTGCTTGGATTTAAGGACGCTCTACCCAACCTTTGCCGCTTTATCTGCTTTGATGCAGTACAGGAAGAAACTAAAGCAAAATCTCAGGAAGCTGGCGTAGAAGTGCTTCAATTTGAAGAAGTTTTGCAGCTGGGTACAGAATATTGTCAGCAAAATCCTAACAAGCTTGATGAGGAGCTAGATAAGGGAACATCTGATGATTTAGCTTGTTTGATTTTTACCTCTGGTACCACAGGAGAGCCCAAGGGAGTTATGTTGACCCATGGCAACTTCTTGGCTCAGTTACCAGATTTGAAGATTCGTATTTACCTGCATCCTGGGGAGCGCTGTCTTTCTGTTCTGCCTGTGTGGCATGCCTTTGAACGATTGTGCGAATATGTTGTGTTGTGCCAAGCTGGTGGTCTTTGCTACTCTAAGCCCATCGGAAGTATTTTGCTTGCAGACTTTCAAAAGATTAATCCCCACATGCTGCCTGCAGTTCCTCGTGTTTTTGAGGCTGTGTATGAGGGTGTTAATCGCACCATGCGAAAAACCGGCGGTGTAGTCTATGCCTTGTTCAAGTTCTTTGTGGCAGTAGCAAAACTTCAGTCAAAAATTCATCGTCGCCTTTTTAGACAAACAGCTCGATTCAAGAATGATTTCTTGCTTTTGTCTTGGATAGTGCTTTTCATTCCATGGGTGTTACTGTACCCACTGAAGGCTCTGGGCGGTGTCATTATCTTTAAGAAAATTAGAGCCAAGCTAGGAACAAACTTCCGTGGTGGTGTATCTGGTGGTGGTGCCTTGCCTCCTCAAATTGATGAATTCTTCTGGGCCATCGGAGTAAACTTGGTGGAAGGCTATGGTCTTACAGAAACTGCACCTGTAGTGTCTGTGCGCCCCTTCCGCAAACCTGTTTTTGGAACCATTGGCCGTCCTCTGAAGGATGTACAGGTACGTATTGTGGATGACAATGGCAATGTGCTACCTAAATGTCAAAAGGGAACAGTACAGGTAAAAGGCCCCACTGTTATGAAGGGCTATTACAAGCGAGAAGATTTGACTGCCAAGGTGATCGATAAGGATGGCTGGTTTGACACTGGCGATATTGGATTACTGACCCTTGGTGGCGAATTGGTGCTTCGTGGTCGTATTAAGGATACCATCGTTTTGCGTGGTGGAGAGAATGTAGAGCCCCTTTCTATCGAAATGCAACTGAACAATTCTCGCTTTATTGCTCAGTCAATGGTGGTGGGCCAGGACCAGCGGTTCTTGGCAGCCTTGGTAGTGCCTTCTGAAGAAGAAATTGTAGGATATGCTCAGGAGCAGCAGATTCCTTATAACACTTATAGCGAATTGCTGAAAACTCAGGAAATCAAGAAGCTTATTGATACCGAGATTCAGACAGCAATCAGTGCCAAAAACGGCTTCCGCTTGTTTGAAAAAGTGTCTCGTTTTGCC
>JAGBXW010000012.1 GCA_017629095.1 Treponema sp.
CCACACCCATCTGTAAGTAATGATAAAATGCTTGAAGTTTCTGGTCAAGGGATGAAAGCTTGGTTGCGGTGGTGTTCAAAAAGATGCGAAGGGAACCATCTTTTAGCTTGAGTTTAGGTTCTTCGTTGCAGGTGTATTGAAAAGTGTAGCGGGGAAGTTGTCTATTAAAAGGATCGAAAGTAGGGAGCGACCAGCCATCAGGCTGGGAAAATCGCGATATATTGAGCGATTTTAGCGAGTCTCACCTTTGCCCCCGCAAAGGGGCGTAGCAAATAAAGATGAGGATATTATCTGGCAAATTGCGATATTTGGCTCCTGTGGGAGTGGTGCTGACATCTGCAACGCTTTGGTAATAGCGACTCCGTTTGGGAAGCTCCTTCTTATGTCCAGTTTGCATTTCCACCGTGATGATACGATTTTCATCTCGCAAAAATACATCCATAATGATTCTCATAGAATCTGGATCAGTTTTGTGTTCGTCCTGGGCGGAAAGATAACTGATTTTTCCAATTCGCACACCAAGAATCAGCTCCACCACTTGGCGACAAATAGTTTCGTCATGCATCACCCGGGAAAAGATAAAGTCGTCGGTAAAGGTGAGACTCTCCCATTTTTTTGTAATTCTTCTTTTGTAAGCATTTTCCTCCAAGTTTTTTTTCTTACATAAATATTATAGACTTGGAGGTGAAAAAAACTGCGTTTTTTTGGGAACGTTGGATTTTTTTTGCAAAAGTTTTCCAAGATGAAACCCTTGAAGGAGGATATATGGTAGCTGGTTCTCAAGACTTACAGTATGTTCAAGATAAAGTCCATTTTTACTCAGTTTGTACCCAACTCCATCACTCTCTCTATCGAAAGCCCGGTTCCTCCTAAAACCTCCCTTACAGCAGCCCTTGTACCACATCCAGCGGAAGGTTTGTACAAATAGCAACTTTCTCTGGAGGGTCACCGTAATTAAGGAGGAGTTTTGCCGTCTCCAGTGCTTTTTCGTAGGCTCCACGTTCCAGCCCAATGGCATAAGCTTCTTCCTGTTTCACTGCAATGTCAGTAGCGTAATCGTATTCAGTCATTAAAATACTCAAAACTTCACCTCCTTTACGTTCTAAGTAATCTTTTAAGATGTTACCACGTACAGCCTCTCGAATAGCTCTTGTGAGGGGCTGTGCTTGACCATCTGCTTTTGTCTTATCTATGAGATTGAGAAACTGTACGTATTGCTCCAAGTAGGGGCAATTTTGTACTACAGGACTTGGTGTTTCACTTTTAATTTTACATACTTTTACTTTCAGTTCAAGGGTGAGCTCCAAGTTTGGGACGTGGTTCAACTTGAATGCGTCGGACAGGTACAGGTAGCTTTCTGGCGGGATGTTCTCTTTGCCGGTGTAAAAGACGAAGAACTCTGGCTTGGCCAAGGTAATTAACTGGTTTGAAAACTTTGTCTTAGAATCCACCTTGTTGCCGTAGATTCGGGTCACGTATTCCAGTAATCGCAACGGCATGTTGGGATTGATGGTGGACTGATGTTCAATCATGAGAATAAATTGGTCGTTTACCATGACGGCAATGTCGTTGTAGTAATCCATGTACAAGACTTGTTCTAGATTTACTCGTTCCAGTTTGGTGGTTTCCACTTGCAGGTTGGTGCCGTGAAGGGCGTTGTACAGGGAAAGGAAGTGCTGCTTCCAGTCCCTGTCTTTGGAAAAATAATCTACAAAGAGGGAGTCCTTATGTTTGCGGTTTTCGGTGGTGGTTTGATTTTCCATTTTTATCTCCAAAAATTATTCTTACATATGTATTATTCGCTTTAAACTGCAAGAATTTGTCTGTTTTTGGGAAAAAAGGTTGAAATTTTATGGGATTTTTATCTACACAGGAAAAGGTTTATCTTCTTCCATCCACCAAATACATATCTGCCAGAGTAATCCACGCCATGGCTTCTACCACAGGTACAATGCGGGGGCACAGGCATACGTCGTGGCGACCGTGAATGGCAAGGTTGGTGTCCTTGTAGGTGCCATCTTCTTGGGTGACAGTTTTTTGTTCTTGGAAAATGCTAGGAACAGGTTTTATTGCTAGGTTAAACTGAATCTCGTTGCCAGTGGAAATACCACCTAAGATACCGCCTGCATTATTGGTAGCAAAGGCAACAGCGGTGGTGCCATCTTGGTTTTGGGTGGTATACATAGAGTCATTCATGGTACTTCCAGTCATATCTGCTGCATCAAAACCAGCACCAAATTCAATGCCTTTTACCGCTCCAATGGAAATCATGGCCTTTGCTAACTCTGCATCAAGTTTGTCAAAAACCGGTTCTCCGAGTCCTGCTGGGATTCCTATGATGCGGCATTGGATGACTCCTCCTGCACTGTCTCCTTGGCGACGGAGCTGGTCAACTCGTTCTGCCATGGCTTGGGCTGCCTCCAAGTCTGCCGCTCGCAGAGGATTTTGTTCAATTACAGAAAGATCGATTGTAGTACAGGCTACTCCTGCTGCTTTCAGGGTAAAGGCTGTTACCGTAGGGGAGGGGAGGCGGGCGGTAAGGAATGCCTTTGCCACTGCTCCTGCAGCCACTCGTGCGGCAGTTTCCCTGCCGGAGGAGCGACCACCACCACGATGGTCTCGCACTCCGTATTTTTGGGTATAGGTGTAATCTGCATGGCCTGGACGAAAGGTGTCTTTGAGGGCGTTGTAGTCCTTGGAATGTTGGGAAGTGTTGTAAATTACTAGGGCAATGGGGGTTCCTGTAGTCTTACCTTCAAATACTCCGCTGAGAATCTGGCAGGCATCAGCCTCCTTTCTGGCAGTTACTGCTGCGTTGAACTCTCCATTGTGATGACCTGGCCGTCTCCTGTCCAGCTCCTTTTGAATAATAGCCTCGTCTAGGGGAATTCCTGCAGGACATCCGTCCACCACCACCCCTAATCCCACTCCGTGGCTTTCTCCAAAGGTAGTAACTTTAAAAATTCTTCCAAAACTGCTTCCAGACATACTTACTCCTGCAAAAGTTCACTTACACTGACAATGTCGTAGCCTGCATCAAGGATTGCCACCAACAGCAAATCAAGCTTGTCGTAGAGGAAATCATCTCGACTTCCTCCGCTTACTCCCACGGCCACAGGAATCACCATTCCATCTTTCAGCTGACCGACAATATGCTCGATGATGGCATTGGCAGGTTTATAGGTGTTCATATCCGTAAGGGCGGCCTGCTCAAAGGTGATTGCATCAAGGGGATCAATGGTTCTATCCACGTAGAGGTACCCTGCCAAGTCTCCTGCCTTCAGCACCTCCTGGTTGGTGGCATAAAAGGGGGCATGCCAAATAACGGATAATTCACTTGCTGTTAAGTCATAGAACTCGTCTTCGTTGCGGGCTAGTCCTCGCCGAATAAAATTCACATCCACCAAGAAATCTTCGTTGGAAGTTAAGTCCAAAGCTGTGTAGAACATGGAACCACATTCCTGTCCAGCTTCTACAATTCTGCCTGTTTCAGCAGGATACCGACGGATAAATTCTCCATTGATGAAGAAGGTAGAACGGACATGGTATTTTTCCAAAATGTGGAGAATGGTTGCCAACCCGTCAGCATTGTCTAGGGCATCAAAGGCCAGTGCAACTTGAGGCCGCTCTTCCTGAGTTTTGGTTGCAGGCTCGTAAAAGGCATGTGTTGTGGCAGAACCAGCTAATGTTCTGATATAAGGCATATTGGTAAAGTTTGTGTTTGGGCTAGCGTCCAAGAACACTCGGTATTTACCGTTGCCGTGCTGGGGAGGATCCATGACCACCTTTTTTGAGTAGCCCCATTTTCCTTCATCCTGATTGTACTCCATGATACCCCAAGGTGTTTCCAAAACAGGATGACCAGTGGCAGTGTTCCAGCTATAGCTAGAGGCTGATACAGGAAAGAGCACCCGCACTCCATTTTGGGCTGCCAGAAAAACGTTCCATTCTAAAACGGCTTCTTCTGTTCCGATAAATACAGTGGTGTTCTTTCCCCAATCGTAATCAATCACCTTTTTGCAGTCTAAGGCAGCAACTTGTTTCCAATCATAGATGGAATACACAATTACCTGTTCTCCTGTTCTGCAGAGAATATGCTGGCGGTCGGGAGAAATCAAAGGGTCCATGGTATTTTCTGGTACTTCTAGCATCACTGCTCGCACCTGACCACCGTGAATTTCTAAGCGATATACCTTGCTGTTTGTTTTTCCCACGGTATGATACTGGAACCACAACACAGGATTTCCCCATTGGTCCCAGAAAAACTGGCAGTTTTGAGTTGCTCCCACCAAGGAAACCTGGGTTCCTGTATACATTTGCCGCACAAAGCTAGCACTTCCAGGAAGGGAAAAATATGAAATGGTTCGCTGGTGGCTTGCCATTACCATTGCAGAACAGTCCCCGTTAACACTGAAGGTATCAGTGGCAGAAAAGGGATGAGGCAGGCGGCCTACAATACTTCCAATACCCACAAAATCTGAATATAAGGCACGGGTATACATTTCGTAAATGGGAATGCGATATACCAAGTCATTGGTAATGTACACAAGATTTTTGTCCGAAGCCCAGTCTACACAGTTAATGGAACCGGGGCCAATTTTACGCAAATGTTCTGACACCTGGTTTGTCTTGAACATGGATTGTGGCTCAGTAAAATAGAGACTTCCATCCTTTTCGTAGATTAAGAACTTGCTGTCAGGAGACCAACGAACTGGCACCTGGGTATAGCTCAATTCAGTTTCTGCCACTAATTCCACTTCTGTATAGCCAGAAGCATTTTTTAGAATGATGCTTCCTGTCACAACTCCTGTTCGTTGAATGGAACATATCCACTTACCGTCAGGGCTTACTGATTCTGCTGCGGGAATCACTGATTCTGTGGGAATGATTTCACCGTCTGTGCCGTTTCCGTGTAACATTACCCCTGTTTCAATATTGTAGCTGGTGGTGCCATAACGGTTTTTGATTCGCAGGGCGGTACCTCCCATCAGGGCAGAAAGTTGCTCTGGATAGCTTGTAATTTGCTGGGGTGCGGTAAAATCACCTTCGATTTGAGCGGTAAAAAAGGTGGAGTAGGATGGTTCTCCAGGCTTATTGTGGGTTACCCCAAAGAGAATTCCGTTGTTTTCACTGATATATGGGGTAGAAAAAGTGATTTCTGCTGGCAACAAGGATGAAGCCAGCAGAAGAAATGAGGCTACTGCAACTGCCATTTTTTTCATGAATGCAACTCCGTGCTTAAGGTTAGATTGTCCAGCTCTTTTTCCAAGTCCGCTAGCTCTGCCTCAAGCTTTTCAATGTATTTCATTCTCTCCTGATACTGGAGGGCTTCCAGTCTGTCAAAGACGGAGTCCAAGGTATCTAAACCATGGTCTTCCGTCTTTTTCAAACCACACCAAGGACAATACAGGTATTCTTTGTTGATGGTTCTACGGCAACCAAGGCATACCGCTACAGATTGCATGGCATTCCTCCCTTGGGAAGGGCCTTGGAGGCAACCATCCCTAATGCTTCAGAACGGTTTCTGGGTTAATCAGTTTTCCGTTCTTGTAAACGGTAAAGTGCAGGTGGGGACCAGTGGAATATCCGGTATTTCCTACAGCACCAATTCGTGTTCCCTGTGCTACTCGCTGTCCCTTCTTTACTGGAGCAGGCTTTTGCATATGGGCATAGAGGGTCTGATACCCGTTCTCATGGTCAATTATAACATAATTTCCGTAAACATTGGTATATCCTACCACTGCAATTTTTCCGCTCATGGCTGCTTTGATAGGAGTCCCCTGAACAATGGCCAAGTCGATTCCCGTGTGGGAGGACGGAACTTGAGTAAAGGGGTCAAGGCGAGGGCCAAAGCGGGATGAAATGCGGTAGCCACCATCCAAAGGCCAGATAAACAACTCGCCCAGAGCCTTTTGCAGGGCCTTAGACTCCATCTTAGCTCCAGGAATGAATAAGTGTTGTCCCTTCAGCAAGGTGGCTGAATCTAAGTCGTTTACATCAAGGATATCTTCTACAGTAACCTTGTACCGAGTAGAAAGTCCTTCCAGTGTTTCGTTTGCTAAAACAGTATGTGTCAGGCCATCCATGGAAGGAATCTTTAGTTTTTGGCCTGAACGGAGCTGACGCACGTTGCCAATGTCGTTTACTGCAATTAAGGTGGAAATATTGGTGAGACCAAACTTGTAGGTAATGCCAGAAATAGTGTCGCCGCTTTGTACCGTGTAGGTCTGGAAGGTAACAGGCTGGTTGAAGCTGATTTCTGCCAAGGAAATTTCTTTCCCGTCAATGAGGATGTTTCCGTTGGGATCAACCTCATCTTCGCTCATAAGGGCAAAGCGGGACATGGCGGAATCAAGAATTTTCAACTCTTGGGCAGGAAGGAAGGGCAAGACAACAGGCTTTACTATGCTGGTCCACTGTCCATAAAAATTTTTTAGTACAATAGTAAGGGAGGAACCCATGGCTACCATCACTATCAGCAACAAAATGCGGAAGAGACGGTGGGTAAGGTACCATAGAATGTTTTTGGAAATATCATGACCTTTTTCTATAACGGCATCTCTTCCTTCCTGAAATGCAATGGAAGACGGAGAGGCCCCATAGCGATAGCCATTAATGGCTTGTGAGGGAAAGGAGAATCTCTTGTGATTCTGTTTTTTACCATGACGTACAATTTTTGTCTGGGTGCTAAAATTAACCTTACGGTTGTCCATATACGTGATAATTTCCATACTCCTTCTATCGACATAAAATAAATGGCATATTAGAATATTAGATGATGGAAACTGAAAAAAAAATTCATCAGGGTGATGAAAAAGAAATCAGCAAAAAATCTGGTGGCTTTACAAGTCCACTGCTTTTTATTCTGCTCGGTCTGGTGGCTGGCATTGGTATCAAGCTCTTCTGTGTTGATATTCTGAAGGTATCTGGTTCTTCCATGAGTCCTGCCATTGCTTCTGGAAGTCACATCCTCATAAATAAATTGGCCTTTGGAGTGGTACAACCCTTTGGAGATGAACTTGTTATGCAATGGAAGGAACCGAACAGAGGTGATGTGGTGCTATATTTTTACCATAACAAGGCTGTAATAAAGCGGTGCGTGGCAGTGGCTGGTGACCGACTAGAATTTTCCCATGATTTCGGATATAGTCTTGCTGTGAATGAAAAAAGCATTCCTTTACAAGAGGCCCAATATCAAAAACTTAAGCATAACCAGCAGGTTCCCCCCGGTATGATTCTTGCGGTGGGAGATAATTATAATGAGTCAGTTGATTCCAGAGATTACGGCTTTGTGTCAGTAAAAAATGTGCTGGGAAGGATAATTGGTAAATGAGTGAGCATATATCCCGCGTTCGATTTATAATTTTTGTCGTGGTTGCAAGCTTGGCTACAGTCTGCATTATTGGAACCTACGGTATTCTTTCTGTGCAGGATGTGCCAGAACGAATCGCCAGCAGTCAAGAGAAGGTGAGGGGGACCATTGTGGACAGAAATGGAAAGCCTCTGGCTGTTTCTACTAATTTCTATCACCTTTCTGTTACCCCTTGGGCTGTAAACAATCTTGAAAAGGCTGCCCAATTATTGGCTCCAACCTTACAGATGAATGCAGCACAAATTGTGCAAACCATTCAAGGCTCTTCCCGTGTGTTTTATCTGAAAAAGCATCTTGATGAAACGGAACACGATATTCTGAATGCCTTGCTGAAGGAAAATGAGATTGTAGGCTTTCGCTTTGATAAAATACCAGGGCGTGTGTATCCTGAGCGTGATTTGGCTGCCCAGCTCATTGGTTTTATGGGGGACGACGGAGAGGGATTAGCAGGAATTGAGTATTCCATGCAACGAGAATTAGCTCCCAATTTTAGCCCAAATATGACGGAAATCCGAGATGGCCAGAACGTGTATCTTTCTATCGATGCAAATCTTCAATATAAATTAGAAAAGATTGCTTTGAATGCCATGGAATCTACCCAGGCAGAAAGCGTCATGATGGTGGCTGCTGATGGAAAAACTGGGGAAATTCTTTCCTATATTTCTCTCCCCTCCGTGGACTTGAATCAATATCGTAACTCTACTCCCGCTCAGCGTCAGGACAGACCAGCGGTGTATGCCTATGAGCCTGGCTCCGTGTTCAAGGTGTTTTCCGTGGCTACCTTCTTTGATGCTGGGCTTATTACTCGCAATGAAAAGTTTGTGTGCGACGGCCGTTATGATGTGAGCACTGCCAACGGGGAGCGGGTACGCATTACCTGCCTTGACCACCACGGTGCCATTACTGCGGAGCAAGCCCTTCAGTATTCTTGTAACGATGCCCTAGCCCAGATGAGTGCTAGAATCAATTCAGAATACTTCATCAATAAATTGAAGGAGCTGGGCTTTGGTTCTCGGACGGGAGTAAATTTGCCGGGAGAAACAGCAGGCTTAGTAAAGACTCCTTCTGACCGCCTATGGTCTGGACGCTCCAAGCCCACCATTTCTATTGGACAGGAAATCAGTGTGTCTGCCCTGCAAATGGTGCGGGCAGCTACAGCCCTTACAAATCACGGTACCACCTTGGAGCTTTCTGTAGTTTCTCGAATCACTGACCATGATAATAATGATGTGCTGGTGCATACCCCCAAGGCAGGTAAACAGGTTTTTTCTGACACAACTGCAACATATTTGCTGGAATGTATGAAGTCCACTGCCCAGGTGGGAACGGGACATAGGGCTGCCTTAGGTGATATTGCCATTGGCGTAAAGACAGGAACTGCCCAGATGATTGACACCACCACGGGTGGCTACAGCGACACCGACTTTATTTCCAACTGTATCGCTGTTTTCCCTGCGGAAAATCCCCAGGTTATTCTGTACATTGTTATTACTAAGGCCAAGGGCGAAACCTATGCAGGCCGCATTGTTGCCCCTGTAGTAGCAGAGGCTGCAGACGTTATTATTGACCACATGGGACTTTCCCGAGAAAGTGCCGCAAGTCTTGCCCATTCCGGTCTCATTTCTGTGCCAGCTGGTTCCTTGCCAGAAATCGTAAACGTTTTGCCAGATTTTACTGGTATTCCAAAGCGCAACCTTACGGCCCTGTTAACCCACAACAAGTTAAATGTGGTCATCAAGGGAGATGGCTACGTGGTGGCACAACATCCACCAGCAGGAACGCCTGTAACGGAGGGCATGACCATTGAATTCTATCTGGATTAAGAATCTTTCTCTGTTGCAGCAGCGTTTTCCTCAGCTCTATGCCATGATGGAAGCTGAGTTACAGAGTGCGCTTCCTGTTGGTGCTGAACATTCCCCCGTCACAGGAGAGCTTTCCTTGCCCTGTGGCTGGATCTTGAAGCATGCTAAAACAGGATTGTGGACTGGGGAAGTAGCTGGAGGTCAGGCACTTCATTCCCGCTATGACCCGCAAAAAGAGGGCCAGCGCTTGGCTCAATCGCTCTTACAGGAAATGGAGTCAAGAAAAAAAACTGTACCCGTGTTCATGGGCTTTGGCTTGGGCTACGGCGTGGTGGCCCTTGCTCACGAAATGCGTGTAGCTCAAGCTGTCTCTGGAATGAAGCCCACCATGGAAGCTGGGAAAAAGCCTCCGGCGGGACTGGTGCTGGTGGAGCCTGATGTGGCTTGCTTTGCTGCCGCTCTGTGGAGCCTTGACTTTGAGCCTGTCTTTGCCTTGGAAAAATGTGCCTTGTTGGTGGGAGCCTCTCATCAGTCGGTGCTGGGGGTGTTGGAAAGCTTTCGCCTTGAGGAATGTCACCTTATCTGGAACAAGGCCCATACCAGCCACAATCAGCCCTATTTTGACGGTCTGCACACACTGGTTCAGCGGAATCTTGATAAGGATGCCATCAACAATCGAACTTTGGCAAAATTCGGCCACCTGTGGCTCAGAAATAGTTGCCGTAATCTTGACTTTTTGGCTAGCTGCGACGGAGTGAAGCGCTACGAAAACGTAGGCTGGAACTTAGATGCCTGTGTGGTAGGTGCGGGGCCTTCTTTGGACGAGATTCTTCCCCATCTGAAGGAAATAAAGGAGCGGTGTCTGCTGATTGCGGTGGATACTGCCTTGCGAGCCTGTCTTCGTGCTGGGGTGGAGCCAGACTTTGTAGTTTTGGGTGATCCTCAATACTGGAACGCCCGCCATCTTGCTGGCCTTTCATCTCCTTCTTCCATTTTAATTACCGAGGTGGCAGCCTATCCTTCCGTATTCCGCTTTCCCTGCCAAGAGGTGGTGCTGTGCTCCTCCCTCTATCCTGTAGGAAAGTTTTTTTCAGTTGGAGGACTGGATAAGGGTGAGCTCGGAGCAGGAGGCTCTGTTGCCACCAGTGCCTGGGGCTTGGCTCGGCTCTGTGGCTGCCGTCGCATCTTTTTGGCTGCGGTGGACTTGGCTTTTCCCGGCAAGAGAACCCATGCCCATGGCAGCACTTTTGAAGAAAAGACCCACCAAAACTCCACCCGCCTTGTTCCCAGTCAGCAAAGCCAAGTGTCAGCTCTTTTTTCAGCTGATATTTCTGTAAAAAAATCCTACATTGGGGAACCTGTTATTACGGACCAGCGGATGGAACTGTATGCATGGTGGTTTGAAAGCAAGGTGGCAGCTCACCCAGAAGTACAAACTTTTTCCCTGAGCCCCCATAGCCTAGCAATTCCTGGAATTCAGGTTTTTCCTGTAGAAGCGTTTTTGCAGGAGCCACCTCGTGTACAGGAGCGGCAGGAGTTTTTTGCCCATCAGGAAAAAGCCAGAGTTAAATTCAAGGAACAGCAGCAGGAGCTTGCTTCTCGTTTTCGCCACCTTCGCAGTGAATTACAGGAGGGCTTGTTGCAGCTCTACAAGGCAGCTGGTAAGGCGGTGGGCTTGTGTCAAGAAGCCTTAGTGCTACAGGATGGTACTTCCTTTGATATTGCCTATAACAAGATAACTTCCCAGTTGACAGCCATAGATCTGGTGCTTCGGAATAGTCCCTGTTACGAAAGTGCTGTCTTAGCTTTTCCCAGCCAACAGCAGATGGAAAAGTTCTATCAACAAGCTTGTCTTTCTTCCAATCCCCATCGAGCAAATCTAGAAAAAAGTTGCATTCTCTACCAAAAGATAATGGAAGCTCTAGCTGGGTACAACAAGTTTTTGGAATAGAGAGTCATATAATTTGGGAACAATGCAGTTACCAGATCGTCCAAGGCTTACCATTTTGCATTGGTAATGGTGGTGAAGCAGTCTTGGGATTTAGTATTCTTGAACCAACTGGTGAATGGTTTCCAGCGGAAGTCCAGTACAGCGAGCAACAATTTCTGGGGGTAATCCTTCTGCAAGAAAACTCTTTGCTGTTTCCAAGGCTTTTTGGTGGGCTCCTTGCTCCAGTCCAACTAAAATCCCTTCATTGCGACCAATTGCATAAGCTTCTTCTTGTTTTACTGCAATGTCGGTGGCGTAATCATATTCAGTCATTAGGATGCTCAAAACTTCACCTCCCGTTTAGTTAGGAGGGAACACCCCCTCTACTCAGAAGCGGTGGGTTTTCCCTCCTAAAACCACCCTTTCCCCCAGCACTGCTTAGGGGCTTCCTGCCCCTAAGAACCCTGGGAGAAACATTTTTCTACAAATAATGATAAAATGCTTGAAGTTTCTGGTCAAGGGTGACTTCTGAGTTTTGGTCATGGTTCAGCTTGAAGGCATCTGACAGGTACAGGTAGGTTTCTGGAGGGATGTTCTCCTTGCCAGTGTAGAATACAATGAACTCTGGTTTAGCCAAGGGAATTAACTGGTTTGAAAACTTTGTCTTGGAATCTATCTTATTACCGTAGATTCTGCTGATGTATTCTAGCAATCGCAGGGGCATGTTGGGATTGGTGGTAGATTGATGTTCAATCATCAAGATAAATTGGTCGTTTACCATAATGGCAATGTCATTGTAGTAATCCATATAGAGCACTTGTTCTAGATTCACTCGTTCTAGTTTGGTGTTTTCCACTTGCAGGTTGGTGTGGTGCAGTGCGTTGTATAATGAAAGAAAATGCTGCTTCCAGTCCCTGTCCTTGGAAAAGTAGTCCACAAAGAGGGAGTCCTTGTGCTTGCGGTTTTCGGTGGTGGTGTGTTGTGGTTTCATTCATACCTCTAAAAATTTTATTCCTTCTTCCAGTTCCTTAAATCTAGTCAATTTAGATGTTCTATGATACGATGGCAAACTATAGTGAGGAATGTATTATGAAAGGTGATGTGGTGCTAGTAGGTAAAAAAACGATAAAAAAAACTTTGTTTCTGATAACTGTTCTATGTCTTTTTTTGAGCCTTCTTGGTTGCGATATGTGGTACAAGGACTGGAAGGGCTACATGGAGCATTGGACAGGAACTGTAAAGGTTGAAAATGTCCAGTGGACTTCTCATCCCGAAAGCCAAAGGAATACCACTGGTCAAATTACCATTCCCACCAATGTTACCATTTCTACTACAGTAAATATTTCAAATCCTGAAAATTATGCATTGAACCTCTTGCCAGGCACTTCCCATATTGGAGGTGAAAATGAGGCTCTGAAATCTGTACAAGTATACGGGGATGCAGGAAATTGGGTTCGTCCCCGTACTGAAATCATTTCATCCAGTAATACTGGTTTTGAATTGCTCATACATCCCATTTCTTCTGTCTCCAGCGAATTAAGCAGAAATTTGGAGCATACTGATTTTACGGTAAGAATTATACCTTGTCGCAGTGATTCAGGGGCGACAGCTGCCAATTTCCACAATATTGCCTTTCGCTACAACACCCCTCCAAGAACAATTCGTGAGGTTGTGGTTGTACAAGATGATTCTGGTGCCTATAGATATGACTGGCTTGGAGCCATCCCCCAGATGAAGGCTGTAGACGAAAATACTCCCTTGTGGGAGGCTACAGCCAAAACAGGTAATACAGAGATGGACGACTATCTTTTTTGGGCGTGGCCAAAAAATAATACTGGTAAAACAGATCCTGACTACATAGAAAAGTTTCAAGTACAAATAGATTCCGGTGACTATATCGATTTAGCGTTGAAAGCCTGTGTCGTGCCAGGGAATCCGCTATTATTGGGTGATGACGGAAATCTCTATACCATCTATCGTTACAAGGTGGGAAGCGGGGCCAATCTCAGGGTTCGTGCTGTAGACGGAGAAGGTGTTGCAGGTCAGGCCCTTAGTTCTGGAGTTGCACCCTTCCTTATTACAATCAATCCCACAGAGGGAAGCGTAAATGGTTCCCAAGCTGAAACAACAATTTATAAGTCTGGTGGTACTTTGATTACCAGTCTCGATTTACCTAATCCTATTCACAGTAATGATGAGTATGTCCTTGCAGGATGGGCTACTAGCCCTGACGGAGTGGCGGTAAGCTTTCCTTATACTATTACAGAAGCCGTAACCTTCTATGCCTTGTGGCAGCAGAAGGTGGAAGAAGTTCTCCCTCCCAGTGCAGGCGATAGCGGTACTGGTTCAAGTGGTGGCAGCATTTCTGCCGATTCTCCAGTGATTGCAAACCCAACAGACTTGTTCACAGTAACAAAGGGAATTGATAGCATTACCTTTACCGTAAAAGATGGTTACACCAATCCTCATTGGTATGTAAATGGTATAGAACAGGTATCAAGTGGCAATGTATTTAACATTATCTACCGAGATAAGGATGAAGGTGTGTATAACGTCATGCTGCTGGTTGATGGTACCGATGGTAAACCCTATTCAGCCCAATACCAGCTGGAAATCGCTATACCCCAACAGGCTGCCGATGGAAGTTATGAATTTTCTACAGCGGCGCATTTCCAATGGCTTGCTGAAAAGGTAAAGAGTGGGGGTACTATTGAGGTAAAGCTCATTACAGATATTGTTGTGCCTTCTGGAACCTTGGCACCAATACATATCCCTGATGGATTCGTAGTCCACCTTGATGGACAGGGCCATTCCATCACGATTAATGAGGATTATAGTGATAAGGTTGGTGATACCAGCCATTATGGAGTGTTTGCAATGTGTAACTATTCTACTATAGAGAATCTGGTGCTGAAGGGCAGTCTCAAGGTAAATACTACTGGTGCTGTAGGTGCTGTATCTGGCTATATGTTTGCCTCAACCCTGAGAAATATTATGTCTGAAATGACTATTACTAATCTTAACGGTAACGTGATGAATACATCCCATACTGGAACTGGAGGATTGGTAGGATATTTTGGTGGAAATGGGAACGGAAAGGATTCTGTAATTGAAAACTGTGCCGTATATGCTGATGTAACAACTCAAGGCGATGGTGGTGGTCTCGTTGGCATGACATGGAAAGGAGCTACACCCTTCACCATTAAAAATAGTCTCTATAAAGGAAATGTTTCCGCTGTTTCCGCTGGTGCCGTGATGGGGTTCAATGGTAATGATAATCGGCGTACGAGCACCTTGAGTGATATATTTTACTATGAGAAAGATTCCTTGCCTATTTTGGGTGGAACAAATGGTGGTGGTCTCAATCAGACAAATGTTACTGCTGTCACAGAGGATAAATTTAAGGAACAAGCAACGGTGGATCTTGTAAATGGAGGTCAAAGTCCTGCAAAGTGGATACTGGGAGACAAGTATCCCGTGTTAAAGCAATAAAAGGATTGTAGAAAATGAAGGGGAAGAAAATGTTGTTGAATGGGAATGGAAAGAAAAAGCTCGGTAAGGGGATTGGCAGGCTGTGTGTCTTCCTGCTGGCAATCTTCATGGTGGTTTCCTGCAATAATGTTATGGAGCCTCCTACTGCCAGTGGAGCAGGGGATGGTCGTGCTTACCTCAAGATTTCTGCCGGTGAAACTGCACGGACGGTGTTTCCCCAGCTGGATTTCCAGAACCTGTCCTTTGCATTGACTGGATCCCTGGCTGGCGGAAATTCCCAGAGCCTTGGAAGCTGGAATACTTATTCCGCCATGTCTTCTGCCCTCATTTCCTTGGAAATTGGAGAATGGAGCTTTACCCTTACCGCCAGCAATGCTTCTGGTGTAGTCCTTGAAAAAAGCATTGCCAAGAATATGATTTCAGGAACCCATGTGCTTGACTTTGGTACCCTGGCCTTTTCTTCTGGATCTGGAAGTGTCAGTGTTACCCTCATTCTTCCCCTAAATCACGGAGTAGCAACTGCTTCTGCAGCCTTGTATGAAGTTTCTTCCAACAACCTTGTTACAGGCACAGAAAAGTCCCTTTCCCTAGATTCACAGGCAGATGGAAGACAAGCTGTAACTTATTCTCAGAGCAATGTTACAGGGGGAAATTACTTTCTCAAGTTTGAATTTACTCAGGCATTAAAATCAGATGTCACCGATGTGTACCAAGAGCTTGTGCAAGTTGCACCCCATCTTACCAGTTCTGCTACAAGAGAGCTTGCTGCCTTAAACTCCTACTATCAGGTGACACTAGAAGCAAATGGAGGAACCTTACCTTCAACACCAAGTTCCTTCAGTCGGTATGAAGATGTGCTCCTTCCAACACCTACTAAGGAGGGCTACATCTTTGGTGGTTGGTACGATAAAGGTGATTTTAATAAAACTCCTGTAAAGACCCTTCCCAAGGGTACCGATCGAGATCATAATCTTACTGCCCGATGGGTACAGGAAGTGTTCGTCAGTGCTGGTGGAAATGATAGTAATTTTGGTGTTTCTTCTAGCCCCTTCAAGTCCCTTCAAGCTGCTGTAAATGCAATTGATGCTGCGAACGATGGATCAAGTTCCTATACCATCAATGTTATGGACAACGTGGATGATTCCAGTTCCTCTTCTTATGATACAAGCAATAACTCCGCACTGATAAATATTGCTCCAACTAAGGCATTGAACATCACCATTAAGTCTTCAGCTGATAATACTCAGCGTACCATCAATGCAGGCCGAACCTCCTCTAACACTGGTCGAGTAATGTACGTAGGTACCAATGCCACTGTTACCATACAGAACTTGGTTCTTACTGGAGGAAATATTGCAGAATCTGGTGGAGGGGTTTCTATTAGTGGAGGTTCTTTAATCCTGTCTAATGGAAGTATTTCTAATAATGAGACTACTTCAGGTGGTGGCGGTGTGTATGTGAGCAGTGGAGCATTTACTGTAAACAGTGGAACTATTAGTGATAATACGGCTGGAACTACTGGTGGCGGTGGTGTATATGTCAGTTCCAATACTACTTTAGAAATGAATGGTGGAACTATCAATGATAATACCTCTACTGGAAAAGGCGGGGCAATCAATCTTAATGGTACTTTGACTATGACAGGAGGAACTATCAGTGGAAATGGTTCACAAGGAGTCTATGCAAATTCTGCTCAAGCTATTAATATTGGCGGTTTAGCTTATATCGCTCCAGATAATGATGTTCAGTTAGGTAATGGAAAGGTTATTACCATCACCAGTGAGCTTAAAGGTACAACGCCTGTAGCTACTATTTCTCCTTTCAACTATTCATCAGGTACCCAGATTCTCTCTACCTCCTCTGCTCCAAACGTTACCCTTGCTAACGAAGTTGGAAAGTTTGAGGTGGTACAAACAGACAAGATTTCCATCTGGAGTATTGATGATACTGGAAAACTCAAAAAAGATTCTATTGCAACTACATTCCCTGTGGTTAATGATTCTTATGTTTATTCTTCTGTTGACGATGCTAGATCTTGGATTTCCACTAACGGTGTGTTGGGCTTATCAAACATTACACAGGATGAGGTGATTCAGGTTTTGGATGCTATTTATAGTGCTAGAGTATCTAATATCACTTTAGATTTGTCTCGGGTTGCTGGTTTACACTCATTTACACCAGATATAACTCAATTTTATCAATATTTGGGTAGCGGTAGTTGTCCAATATCAGTAATTATTTTCCCCGAATCAGTGAATTCAATTGATTGGTCTGTATTTCAATATGCACAGAGTTTAACTGCATATTTCATGGATGTAGAGTCTACGTGGACTATGTCTAATGGAGGTAGTTTTTCTGCTGCAGAAAATGGGGGCAAGGCTTCTTCTTCACATATTGTATCTGGAGGGACTTGGACTAAAAATTAGTTCTTAACTCTTTCGATGTGGTTTGCAGGGATACCATATCCTTGTAAACCACATCAAAAGATCCTTTCTGCCTTTGTCCATCAGAATCTAAAGGGGCTAGTAGATTACAATGATTTTCTGTTGTAGGATACAATTATGTGTAGGATTCTGAAAAAAATTACCGCTTTATTCTTGTTGTTTGTTACTGTTTCTCTTAATGCTGCACCAGTATTAGTGGACGAATTGGAGCCTATTGCTCCATCTTTTCAAGAAAAGAATATACTACCGAATGATACATACGAAACTCCTGCATTTTGGATGCATGTTGGGAAAGATAGATTGTGGAATAAATATGGAGGTAACATGCCTACCCGTCAAATGTTCAAGGGTGGGTCTGCTACTAAAGACGGTGTCTCAGGATTAGGGGCACAGATGTAAAAATGGCTTCTAGCCCTCCATTGCCACAAGACACAAATAGAGGTATACTAGTTTTAATAGGAGATTTGCCATGAGACAATATTACATTGCCGGTAACTGGAAGATGAACAAGGTTAAGGGCGAGGCCGTTGAGCTGGCCAAGGGATTGGTAGAAGCCCTTAAGGACGGAAAAAACAAATACATGATTGCACCTTCTTTTACCAACTTGGATGCTGTTTCCCAGGTGGTTAAGGGATCAAACATCTTGTTGGGTGCCCAGAACATGTCCACAGAGGTTTCTGGTGCTCACACTGGAGAAGTTTCTGTTGCCATGCTAAAGGATTTGGGAGTTCAGGTTGTAATTCTTGGTCACTCCGAGCGCCGCCATATCTACAAAGAAGACGATGCCATGATTAACAAGAAGGTAAAGCTTGCTTTGGCAGAAGGCCTAGATGTAGTGCTCTGTATTGGAGAGCTTTTGGAAGAACGTGAAGCTGGTAAGGCAGAAGCCGTTTGTGAGGAGCAGACTCGCAAGGGATTGGCTGAAGTAACTGCTGAGCAGATGAAGAAGGTTACCATTGCCTACGAGCCGGTGTGGGCCATTGGAACAGGAAAGACTGCTACTCCAGAAGATGCCCAGGCCATCCATAAATTTACCCGTGGAATCTTGGCTGATATGTTTGGCAAGGACGTTGCCGAAGCCACCACCATCCAGTACGGCGGTTCCATGAACGCTGGTAACGCTGCAGCTCTTTTGGCCCAGAGCGATATTGACGGTGGCCTTATTGGTGGTGCTGCTCTGAAGGTAGAGACCTTCGAGCCTATCTGTAAAACCTACTAATTTTTTTTGAATAAGCCAGGCTCCTTGAAGTGTACTTCATCTTGCCTGGCTCTTTTTTTACATTGATTTATTCCCTTCTATAAAGTATAATTGCCGAATCTATTTTAAGGCGGTACTTTGTGCAAATCACACTAAAAAATCTTGTTCGTACCTATGCTGTTCCTGGGGGAAAGACTGGCTCCAAGAATACAGCTGATTCTACCGGTCAGGCAGTTCATGCAGTGCGGGATGTAAGTCTCACCATTCCTTCCAACAGCATTTATGGCATCATCGGTAAAAGTGGGGCAGGAAAATCTTCCTTGGTGCGTCTCATTAGCCTCTTGGAAGAACCAGATTCAGGTTCCGTATTCTACGATGACCAGCAGGTGGATAATCTGAAAGGACAGGCTCTGATTCAGCGCCGTCGTCGTATTGGTATGATTTTCCAAAGCTTTAATCTTTTTTCCTCCCGTACCGCTGCCCAGAACATTGCCTATCCTTTGGAGATTTGTGGCACACCTAAAAGTATCATTAAGGAGCGGGTGGCAGAATTACTGGAATTGGTGGGACTTGCCGACAGAGCCAATTCTCCCATTAGCCAACTTTCTGGTGGACAAAAGCAGAGAATTGCCATTGCCCGTGCCTTGGCCAATAAGCCTGATATCCTCTTTTGTGATGAGGCCACCAGTGCCCTAGATCCCCAGACAACCCGCTCCATCTTGGCTCTGATTCGTGAGATTCAGCAAAAAATGCAGCTGACGGTGGTGATGATTACCCACCAGATGGAAGTGGTTCGTGATGCCTGCGATTACGTTGCCGTCCTTGATAGCGGTGCCGTAGTGGAGGAGGGCTCTGTGTCACAGCTTTTCTCTCATCCTCAGTCTCCTGTAACAAAAGATTTTCTTGCAAACCTCATGGTCATGCCAGAGGAAATTGCTCCTTCAGTTCCCTCTCGCGCTGGAAATTGTGAGCATCCAGAAGGGCTTGTTCGCTGGTCAAAAGAAGGTGGGAACTATATACTTCGCTTTATTAATCAGCTCACTGGAGAACCGGTGCTTAGTCGTCTAGCCCACCAGTTCAACGTAGAATTCAATATTCGGGCTGGTGGCATTCAGCATATTGCAGCTGGCAGTGAAAAAATTGATGGTACAGCAGAAGCCCACGACATTGGTACCTTGCTGGTGGATATTCACGGTGAGAGTGAAGAATTACAGGCTGCTTTGGCCTTTCTCGGTCAGCAGGGAGTTATTGTGGAAGAAGCGTAAACCTAGGATTTTCGATACAGGTTGCAACTTTTCCTTCAAATTGATTTGAAATAGGAGTTTCTATGAATTTTTCTACCATTATGTCCTTAGTGTGGCCTTCTACCCTTCAAACCTTGGCCATGGTGCTTTCTTCCACGGTATTTTCTATTCTTTTAGGCTTACCTCTGGGAATCTTACTGTGCGTTACAGACCCTGTTACCGGTATTATGCCAAAACCCATTTTGTATCAGGTGCTTACCAGAATTGTAAACGCCCTTCGTTCCTTTCCATTTATGATTCTGATGATTTTGCTGTTTCCCCTGTCTCGACTGATTATCGGTACCAGCATTGGAACAGCCGCTACCATTGTGCCCCTGTCCATTGCGGCAGCTCCCTTTGTAGCCAGAATCATTGAAACTGCTCTCAAAGAAGTGGACCCAGGAGTAGTGCAGGCAGCTCGAGCCATGGGCTCCACCAATTCCCAGATTATTCTGAAGGTACTGTTGCCAGAAGCCTTGCCATCCTTGGTGTCTGGAGTAACCCTCACCATCATCAATCTGATTGGTTATTCTGCCATGTCAGGTGCCATCGGCGGTGGAGGTTTGGGAGATTTAGCCATTCGCTACGGGTACCAGAGAAACCAACCCATGGTTATGATTCCCGCCGTTATCATCATCTTGATTATGGTAGAGGTGATTCAGTTCATTGGCTCCCGTATCAGTGCTAGACTTATGGCTAAACGGTAGAAAAAGGGCTTGCAACCGAAAGAAGTCTTTTTTGCTTGACAAGATGAGAGAGTTTTGGTTATATAGTAATTCATACTAATTCAATAGGATTAGAGAAATTATTTTAGGAGAATAATTATATGAAGAAGATTATTTCTGCTTTAACCGTGTTGTTGGTTGCTGCAAGCCTCTTTGCAGGTGGTAGCAAGGAAAAGACTACCAATGTTTTGACTGTTGGTGCTACACCAGAGCCCCACGCTGAAATGCTTAAGCTGGTGGTAGATGACTTGGCTACCCAGGGAATCACCTTGAAGGTACTGGAATTCACCGACTATGTAACTCCCAACGAGGCTCTGGAAAGTGGCCAGATTGATGCTAACTTCTTCCAGCACTTGCCCTACATGGACTCCTTTAACCTAGAGCGTGGATATCACTTGGTAAATGCTGGTGGTATTCATATTGAGCCCATGGCCTTGTACTCCAAGAAGGTAAAGGCTTTGGAAGAGCTTGCTGATGGTGCTACTGTTGCCATCCCTAACGATCCCACCAACGAGGGACGTGCCTTGCTTTTGTTGCAGTCTGCTGGTTTGATTAAGCTTGATCCTGCTGCTGGCATCACTGCTACACCTATCAACATTGTAGAGAATCCCAAGAATCTTAAGTTCACCGAGCTGGAAGCAGCTACTATGCCTCGTATTTTGGCTGACGTAGATGCTGCTGTTATCAACGGAAACTACGCTATTCCTGCAGGTCTTATTGCAAGCGTAGATGGTTTGTTCGTAGAAGGTGCTGATTCCCCCTACGTAAACATCATCGCTGTAAAGGATGGCAACCAGACTGATGCACGTATTGTTGCCCTGGTACAGGCCCTCCAGAGCCAGGAAATCCTTGACTTTATTGCTAGCCGCTATCCCAATGGTGAAGTTGTAAAGGCTTTCTAATCAATACATCAAGATGATTGCATTGCGAGGTATTTCTCATATCTCGCATTTTTTTTGCCAAAAAGGATAGAGATAAAAAGAGCCCCAGAAAATTCTGGGGCTCTGAAGTTTATATTTCTTTATTTGCTAAAAGATTTTGCATGAGGGTAACAAAAAGATGGAGCTTTTTGTAAATTTCCACTGCATGATTTTTTATATTGTAGTCTGCAAAATGTTCCAGCTCCTTCCAGTTAATAACCATTTCAGGATGGGGTTTTGCATAATCTTCCAATACAGCCTTCAAGTGGCGTGCAAAGGTAATGATTTCTTGGGTTCCTGCCACGAGAATGTCACGTGCAGCACTATTGGTGTCCTTCAAAATAGTGCGTATGATGTTTAAGGCTTCCTTATCTCGCTCACATCGTGTCAATAAGGTTTTTAACTTGCCGTTAATGGTGCCACCCTCTGATAAGGTTTCATCAAATTCGATAATCTTGTTAGACAACTCCAAAATTTGATGGTATGCCTCGGACATGGGAGTAGAAAGGGCTGATGTTGACCACTTTCCACGAACAAGAACCAAGTCTGCTAATTCCCGCACGTCTTTTTTAATGTAGTCCAATAAAAAAGCCTTCATGTAATTCATAGGCTGTTGGTAACTAAAGGAACCGATGTTTCGTCGCTCAAAGACTGCACTTTGTTCTTCGGTGTAGTTTTTCATTCGGATAATACTTGTGGTACCGAAAATTGAATTTACCAAAGAATCAATCTTGGAGGATTTTTGTTCAATCTGGATGCGTGCCAAGGTTTTTTCTGCTTCTTGACGAATGGAATCGATGTATTTTTCAGTGATATGCTCAATGCTTTTTCCTGGTTTAGTTACATAACCGGGATTCTGCTGAATCAACTGAATCATCATCTCAAAGACACGACTTCGTTGCATATCCTGTATCCTGTTAACGAGTCTGTTCCAAGCACTTTTTGCAACAGGTTCCACGTCCTTGATTTTTTTCAGCAAATTGAACAGGTCATTCCAGTTATCATACTGAGCCACACTGTAAGCAATGGACAAAAAGTCCTGCAAGTCATCCACAATATAACGGCCGGTAATAGCCTCAAACTGGGGATTCATAGAAAAATCATTTTCACGCAAACCTGAATCAAACTTCTTCAACATGAAAAAATAATCGTATTCACAGAATGCCTTGAAAAGCATAAGTTGAGAATACAAGGTATCAATGCGATTGATCATGGTTGCATCAAAGTAGGTAAAAAGTGTCTCGTATTTTTCCTTAATCTGGAATTTCAACTGATTTAAGGAAACATTTTGTGCATCAGAAAGAATACTTTCTTCGGACAACTGTTCAATTAACTCAAGGTGCTTGTCGGTCATCATGGTGTTGATAACCATACGCTGATACAACTTTGGATTTGTATTGGCCTGAAAGTAAATCTTTCCTGGAGATACCGTCTTGTAGATGGTAAAGAAAGTTTTAGCAAAGGCCGGAAGTACCTCATCAGTACTATGTTTATAGAACTTGTACTTTGTCTTTGAAAGTTCCTTTGCAATGAGTTTCATTATCCGCTTTTTTTCCAGCTCTGGATCACTATTTTTGAAAAATCCATCTAAAATTCTTTGGAAAAAACCGACATTCTTTGTTTTATCTTTTGATTCTGACATAGCACTTAAATATACGACAGTATTGATTTTGGGTCAAGATGGCCACAAATCTCTCATATCTGCAAAAAAAAAGCCACTGCTATTCACCAGTGGCCTCTTTTTATTCTCTACTAATTTAGAGGGAATCTGCAATCTTTAACAATTCCTTTCGGATAGTGGGAGCAGCCTCTGTTCTTTTGTTTTTATAAACATCTGCAATTTCTGTAAAGAAAGTTTTTAGATTTCCATGTACAGAAGTATCATTTAAGTTTTTTTGCAAATCAGGAACAGTGAGCACCATGCCAGGTACGATGGTATCTGGATCCAGAACTGTTTCTGAAGATGCCAGCATAATCAGGGGGAAATAATATCCATTGCCCTTTCCGTAAAATTTGTTTGCAATCTTAGAAAGGGTATCGCCAGAACGAACTTTGTATGTTTGGGCTCCCTCAAGAATCAACATCTGTTCAAAATGATGGTACACTTCTTCAAATGCCTGATTAACTTGCTCTTGCTCTTGAGGAGATGTTGGCTCTGGAGTACTTGAACATGATACCAAAAGTAACAGGATTGACACTAACAACAAAACAATCTTCTTCATCATAAACTCCTTATACGATAAATTCGCATTTTCTATATTATAATGGATTTTTTAATTTTGCAAGCAATTATTTTTTAATGACAAAAGAAAAATAAAGTCTTATAATTATTTTATGGGTTTATTATTAGAATATTTGCCTTGGTTTTGGCTCTTTCTCATGATTCTGTTTACTGTCATAGAGGTTGCAACCTTTGGACTAACAACAATTTGGTTTGCCTTGGGAGCCTTGGTGATGTTGCTTTTGTCTCCGTTACCCATTCCATTTCTCTGGCAAATTTTCGTGTTCTTGATAATTTCTGCTGTTTTGCTGATTTTTACTCGACCTATTGCAGTAAAAAAACTGAAAGTGGGCCGTGAAAAGACAAATACAGATTCTCTTATTGGAGAAAGGGCGTTGGTTATCAAGGATATAACGGAATTTGAAAAGGGGCTGGTGAAAGTTCATGGCATGGAATGGTCTGCACAATCAATTGACGGAAAACCAATGATTAAGGACGAAACTTGTATTATAAAACGGATAGAAGGTGTTACTGTGGTGGTAGGCCGGTGTGATTTAGAAGAGAATCAAGTGGTAGCCCCCACAAAGTAATAGTATAATTATAGGAGGAGTATATGTTTTTACCCATTATTATTGCCCTGATTGTGTTCTTGCTGGCGATTATAATCAAGAATATCAGGATTGTTCCCCAGTCCCAGG
The DNA here is from genome assembly GCA_017629095.1 of Treponema sp. Taxonomy (GTDB): domain Bacteria; phylum Spirochaetota; class Spirochaetia; order Treponematales; family Treponemataceae; genus Treponema_F. The sequence goes on from JAGBXW010000012.1 coordinate 24,086, forward strand.
CCTTTATCATTGAGCGACTTGGTGGTTATCTTGCCACATGGGGTGTCGGAATTCACGTTAAAGTTCCCCTCATTGACCGCATTGTAAACAAGGTTTCCTTGAAGGAGCGGGTATTGGATTTTCAGCCCCAGCCAGTAATCACCAAGGATAATGTTACCATGATGATTGATACTGTCATCTATTTCCAGATTACGGATCCTAAGCTCTATACCTATGGGGTGGAAAATCCCATGAATGCCATAGAAAACCTTTCTGCCACAACCTTGCGTAATATTATCGGTGAGCTAGAGCTAGACGGCACCCTTACCAGCCGTGACGTTATCAATACTCGCATGAGAAGTATTCTAGACGAGGCTACAGACCCCTGGGGCATTAAGGTGAACCGGGTGGAAGTAAAAAATATCATTCCTCCAGAATCTATTCAAGAAGCCATGGAAAAGCAAATGCGGGCTGAACGAGAACGTCGTGAGTCAATCTTGATTGCAGAAGGACAAAAGCAGTCTGCCATTCTTGTGGCAGAAGGAAAGAAGGCTGCCATGATTCTTGAAGCAGAGGCAGAAAAGGAAGCTGCTATTCGTAAGGCAGAAGGTGAGGCTGAAGCTATTTTAGCCCTGCAAACAGCTACTGCAGAAGGTTTAGCTCGAATCAAGGCGGTGCAGCCAGACGAGGGGCTTATCCGTCTGCGCAGTTTGGAAGCACTGGAAAAGGTTGCCGATGGCCAGTCCACCAAGATCATCATTCCCTCTGACTTGCAGGGCTTGGCTGGAATCGTTACCACCGCCTCCGAACTCCTAAAAAAATAGCTTGGAACTTTAGGAGCAATGTGAACCTGCATCTTTCCTTGGTTTTTTGGAAGGGTGCAGGTTTATTTTTTTCAAATTATAGTACGAGCACTCCGAAAATTGCTCCGGCCACCACCATCAGGATGGGACTAAGCTTTGTCTTGAACAAGAGGATGCAGGCTACCAGGTAAAAAATTGCTTGTGGCATGGCTACCAGTTGAAGAATAGAACCTGTTTCTTGGAAGGCTGGAAGATTTAGTATGGCAATGACAAAAACCTGTACTGCTGCCACTAATACCATACCGCTAGTGGCTGGACGCAATCCGGTAAAGGCAGCCTTTACTAAGGGCTTATCCTGGAACCGGTTGAAATATTTTGCGATGATGGTAATGATGATGAGGGAGGGGAGCACTGTGGCCACGGTGGTTGCAATGCCACCTGTCACACCATACAGCTCGTAGCCAATGTAGGTGGCCATGTTTATGCCAATGGGACCAGGGGTGGATTCAGAGATCGCCACCATGTTATAGAATTGTTCAGAGGATATGAGGCCACCTTCCACAATGGGACCGTACATCAAGGTAATGGCCACCAAGCCACCGCCAATGGTAAAAAGTCCCACGTAAAAGAATGTCAGCATTAATTGTAGCAATGTCATGATTCACCCTCCTTTTTTTCCTGGCCCTTTTTCTTTGCAGACAAGAAGGAAAAACACATGCCCAAGGTGGCACTTACTAGGATTACCAAAATAGATTCCACACCAAAAAAATACATGGCGATAAAGGCCCCTAAAAGCAATAGGAGCCCCCAGATGTTTTTAACAGCCTTCTTGCTGAAATCCCACACGGACTTGGTTAAAAGGGCAGCCACCGCCACGTTGATTCCTGCCAAAGCTTTTTTTACCCACTGAATCTGGGAAAAATTGCTGATGCAGCTGGCAATTAAACTAATGATGATAATGGAGGGGGTCACAATTCCCGCAGTGGCAATGATGGCACCTAAAAGACCAGCCTTGTTAAAACCGATGAAGGTGGCCACATTTACCGCAATGATGCCGGGGGTTGACTGTCCAATGGCATAATAGTCCAGCATTGTTTCCTTGGTAGTCCAATTCCGTTTTTCTGCTAGCTCCCGCTCAAGCATAGGGAGCATGGCATAACCACCACCAAAGGTAACGGCTCCGATTTTGAAAAAAACGAAAAAAAGCTCCACCAAGTCTGAAATCTTGTAGTCTTTCTTTTCCATAATAGCAGGAGTATAGCACCCCCAGTTTTTTTTTACAATCGAGGTATTTTGAATGATTTTATGTATGAAGGAAGGCGAAACAGCTGACTAGATAAAAAAAGGCAACCTTTTACGGTTGCCTAAGCGCCCCCTGCTGGGCTTGAACCAGCGACACATGGATTAACAGTCCATTGCTCTACCAACTGAGCTAAGGGAGCATCGTTCATTGCTGAACACGTTGATTATAATATATGAATCAAGAAAAAATGTCAAGGGAATTAAACTGAAAAAATAATTTATTGCAAAAAAAAATCAAAAAAAAATTATTTTTTGCAAGAGACAAGTTCCATCGGTGTTAAAAGAAAATCAAGCGGTATATCTGTCTCCTCTGTGGGAAGTTGTTCCACAATCTGACACTGATAGCACACGCCCATAAAAATGCAATGCTCTGGATTACATTGAGCCAAAAATCGGTCATAAAATCCCTTTCCTCTTCCTAGCCTTTGTCCTGTTCTGGTAAAAGCAAGCCCAGGAACAAGAATGAGGGTTTTGGCCGAATCTTCGTATTTTGAAAGCCCTGGAATTGGTTCTCGGATACCGTAGCTTCCCCTCACCACTTGCTGGTCGTAGGGAAGGTGATTTTTTAGCTGATAGAATTCCATTGAGTAATTGTGAGAAAATGATTTTGGCAAAAAAACCTTTTTTTCTGTTTCTAGTGCTTGAGGAATCAGTTGGTCCAAGGAAAATTCTTGTGTGAGGGATGCATAGGCTAGGATAGATTCTGAGTCTTGATACTGAGGTGATTGTATCAGCAGGGAGAGGGCTTTGGCTTCTTCTTGTGAACAGTAATCTTCTTGTTGGCAGTGGAGAGAAAGAAGGTGTTTTATAATTTTTCTTACACGTGCTTTTTCAGAGTGCATGCCCATGAGTCTATTGTACTATTTTTTATCAAAGATTTTCAAGTTTTATGTAAAGTTCAAAATCCCCTCTCCGATATTATTACTGTACGGTGGGAGGGATCCTACGGCGATAACGACATCCAGACGCCGTAAGATTTGTCTGCTGTATTTGTGTCTTGATTTGGCTTGTGGTTCTGTGACTACAAGCCATTTTTATTGTGGGATGTAGATTTTATATTTTTTTTCCGATAGAATTAAAAGGGGTATCTTATACTCAAAGGTGAAGGAATGAATTCATTTAAAGTTTTGGATCTCAAAGAAAATAATCGCTTTACTGATGACTTGTTTTTGGATAAAACTTTTCTTCTCTTAAGCCGTGGCGGAGCACTTCCTCTGGATACAATTAAGGCTCTTAAAGATTGGCAGTTTACGACCGTGTACAGTAATGGAAATTTTTCCGTTTCCGATCAGGCATTGTTAGACAGCAAAAAAAATCCTGCCCCAAGTAGAACAAATCCCTCTCCAACTATAACAACTGTTACTGTGGATGTTTCCATGGAAGATATGGGAATACAGGATTTAGGTTCAGTTCCAAGCAAATTTCCACGAAATGAATCTACTGATATAGAAAAACGGTATGATTTTTCTCATATTTCAGATGAAAACCGCAGGCTTGCCATTGTTCAAAACGTTTACAATGAATTTTGGGCATTTGTTTTTGATATTTATACTCACTATGCAACACATAAAACAATTGATTTAGAATTGTTGTCCCAAAAATGCAAGGAATTGTGTATCTTTGTTAAGGCTAATCGTCGCTATGTTTTGCAGGTTCATCCGAACTGCGATAGAAATCCAAAAAATTTTTTAATTACCCATTCTCTTCGATCTACTGTTTTAGCAATTACCATTGGGCTGCAGCTTCATATGGCCATTTCTAAGCTAAAAGATTTAGGCATTGCTTGTATTCTCCACGAAATTGGAATGATTCGTTTGCCTAGTCAATTATACCTGTCTCGGCGAGCGCTTTCTCCTTTGGAGAAAAACTTGTTAAATACTCATCCAATTATTTCTTATACAATTCTCAAAGAAATGGATTTACCCTTGAGTGTGTGCCTTGCTGTGTTGGAGCATCACGAAAAGGAAGATGGAACAGGATATCCTCGTCATATTAAACATGATAAGATTTCATTGTATGCAAAAATTATTTCTGTCGTTTGTTCCTTTGAGGCAATTACTGCCCAGAGAACTTACAAGGAAGCTGTTAGTTCCTTCGAGGCCATGGTAGAGCTCTTGAAAAACCAGTCAAAGCAGTATGATGAGCTTGTTATCAAAGCCCTGTTGTATAGTCTTTCTCTTTTTCCTGTGGGATCTTATGTGTTCTTGTCCAACGGAAAGGTTGCTCGTGTTTCTGATGTAAATCCTGAAAATCCGAAATTTCCTATTGTTCAGTTGGTGAATGAACGGGATGAAGCTGGAAAACAGATTACGATCAAAACCAGCAATTCTGGACTCAAAATCGTGCGAGTGCTGAATAAGCAGGAACAAGCAGATATTGTAGAGGCTATAAAGACTCTGTAAAAGCCCTTAGGAGAAAAGAAGCCGAGTATGCTTGGCTTCTTCCTTGAATTTATCATCAATTACAGGTGGATGACTTTCAAAGTATAAAATTTGTTGTAGTTCTTCTGGAAGACGTGTTCCCCACAAGGGAATGACGTTTTCGTATTGTCGCAAAAATCCGTAGGCGAGGGGAATATTTCTGAATACGCCACCACAAAGGGGTTGCATGGCAATAAATCCGATATCCTTCTGCTCGCAAGTTTGGGCAAGCTCTATATTTAATTCTGGTGATAAGATATTCAGTGGAAGTTGCACTGTTTCGTATAAGTCGCTGGCTATGGCGATTTGAGCCAGTTCTGGAGACTCTGTTACAAAACCAATGTGTTTAATCTTTCCATTTTCTTGATATTTTCGTAATACCTTGTAAAGGTCGTCGGGGCTTTTTTCTGTGGGAACAAAGACGTCGTTTTCAATTTGATATAAATCGATATAGTCACAGTTCATGGCATCCAAGCTGGCTTCTATGTCAGCTTGCAGTGTTGCTCCATCTGGAGCCGTGGACTTGGAAGCAAGGATAATGTGTTGTCGCTGAATTGACTGGATAGCTTTACCTAAGCGAACTTCACTAAGGGGCTTATGGCGGGCAGTATCAAAAAAATTGATACCACCCTGGTATGCCATAGTAACTAGTTCTGCAGCAGCTTCATCATTTTCCACATATTGTAAACCGTAGGCTCCAAGAGCAATACGGCTCACTAACATGTTGGCTCGTCCTAGTACCACGTATTCCATAAATTATGCCCAAGACTCCCGAGAAGGACTCTGATAGTTCTTGATTTCATCACGGAGACGCTGAACGAGCTCACTGCGAGGTACACGAACCTGCTCCATAGAATCACGGAAACGGATGGTTACAGAGCCGTCTTCCTTAGTGTCGTGGTCAACGGTAATACAGAATGGAGTTCCTACCTCATCTTGGCGGCGATAACGCTTTCCGATGGTTCCAGACTGGTCGTAGTCTGTTACAAAATCTTCCTTCAGCTCGTTCTGGATTTCCTTAGCCAACTCTGCCAAACCGTCCTTCTTCATCAAAGGCAACACTGCAACAGTGATTGGAGCGATTTTGGGGTGGAAGTGGAGCACGGTTCTGTAATCCTCTGGTTCACCTTCCTTGGCAACATTCTGCTCTTCATAGGCATCGCACAGGAACATGAGCAAGTTGCGGGTAAGACCAGCAGAAGTTTCAATAATATAAGGAATATATCGTTCAGCACCATTGTCCTGATCAATGTACTGCAAGTCCTTTCCAGCATATTCGGTGTGCTGGCTCAAGTCAAAGTTGGTTCTGTTGTGGATTCCCTCCAACTCCTGGAAGCCCATGGGGAATTCATACTCAATGTCGTAGGCATCCTTGGCATAGTGGGCCAATTTGTCGTGGTGGTACCACCGTAGTTTTTCCATGCGGATACCGTACTTCTTGTAGAAGTTCCATCGCTGCTCTCTCCAGTACTGGAACCATTTGTCGTCCTCACCAGGCTTTACAAAGAACTGCATTTCCATCTGCTCGAATTCGCAGGTACGGAAGATAAAGTTTTTAGTAACAATTTCGTTACGGAAAGCCTTTCCTACCTGAGCAATTCCAAAGGGAACCTTCATGCGATTGGACTGAACAATATTTTTGTAGTTTACATAAATACCCTGGGCTGTTTCTGGGCGCAGGTATACGATGCTGGCAGTATCTTCAGCTGGTCCAATGTGGGTCTTGAACATGAGGTTGAAAGCACGAGGCTCAGTAAGTTCGCCTCCACAGCTAGGACATTTCTTTGCGGCCAAGGCATCTTGATCCATTGTGTCGGCACGATAACGCATCTTACACTGCTTACAATCTACCAAGGGATCTGAGAAGTTTGCCACGTGGCCAGAAGCTTCCCAAACACGAGGATGCATTAAGATGGCGGCATCTAGACCTACGATATTGTCGTGGAGCTGGGTCATTTCCTTCCACCATGCGTTTTGTATATTTTTCTTTAACTCGATACCGATTGGACCGTAATCCCAGGCTCCTGCCTGTCCACCGTAAATCTCTGATGATTGGAATACAAAGCCTCGACGTTTGCATAGGCTTACAATCTTCTCCATGGTAATTTCATGTGAATCCATAGTACAACCTCATTTAAAAAAACTTCCGTCATGATATCATAAATCCCCATAACATGGCAACTGACTGTTGCACGTCTTCCCGTTATAACGTATACTGAGAGATAGGAAACCATAGTAAACTTTTACAGGAGTTTTAAGTATGAGTAAGTTACGCGGTTGTATTTTTTTTGTACTAGTTTTGTTAGTGGGAGGCATGCTGTTGACAGGTTGTGCTTCATCTAAAGACACTGTCGCTAAAGAAGATGTTGGAATTGTAGGAGACTGGAAACTTTCATCTGTTTTGCGTAACGGTGCAGAATTAGTTATTCCTCAGGATGTGACTGTTACTTTTTCAGCCACTATTCCAGAAGTTGGGTCTTATACCTATGATGTTACTGGTGTAGCTGGAGTGAATAACTATGGTGGACCTGTTACTATCGAAGGAGACATGTATTCTGGAGGACCTTTCTGGTTGACTCAGATGGCTGGACCTACTCCTTTGGAGGACTTTGAACGATTGTACCTTGAAACTTTGACAGATGCCGATGTGTTTAGTATTGCTGCCGATGGTCACGGTATGGAAATTGCAAAGTCAAGCGGAGAGACTGCTTTGTTGTTCAACAAGTTCAAGTTTGATGGAAGCCATTGGAAGCTCATTGCCTACTTTGACGGAACAGGTGTTCGTTCTGTAGATCAGTCTAAGAATGTGCCAGAACTTTCCTTTGGTACAAAGATGGATATCTCTGGTTTTTCCGGTAGTAATTTCATCGTAGGTGATTACACCGTGGATTATGCTCTGCGTGCAATTTCTTTCCAGGATATTGGAACAACACGGATGGCTGCTCCTGCTGGTGAAGCTGCTGTGCTTGAGCAGGTATATACCGACCTTCTCCACAAGACTGCCAATTTCGTATGGTCTGGAAGTGAGTTGCGGTTGATTGGTAAGGATGGAACAACCTTACTTGTATTTGCTTCAAAATAAAATACGGTTTTGTTGTTTGAAAGGTGGTAATGGTTTGACATTATCGCCTTTTTTTGTTATTATGTTGCTTCAGATATTTTATAGGCAGGTTTATTATGTCCAGAAGATGCGAAGTTTGTGGAAAGGGTTCTCTGAGCGGTAATAAAGTGAGTAAGTCATATAATCATACACGCCGTACTTGGAAGCCAAACCTTGTTGAGGTAAAGACCGAGATCGGTGGAACTACCATGACCATCAAGATGTGCACACGCTGCTTGAGAAGTGGTTACGTAACAAAGAAGGTATAATTTTTTGTTATGTCCTTGCCAATGGGCTACTTTTAAGTTGCCAAATTGAAAGGGAAGGTTTTCATGCTGATTCAATGGAAGAGGGCTGCTGTATGGCAGCTCTTTTTTTATATCAAAATCTGCTTGAGGAGGGACGTGGCGAGACCTTACATCAAAGGGGAAAACATCTTAAAGAAAGGCCACAACAGCCGACGTAATAGAGGCTTGGAGCGGAACCACTGAGAGCTTGTCTGACGACTATTTTCCATGTCTTTTTCAAAAATTTCCTTACATTGACAGGCGAGATTCTTGTCGTAGAATATGGCATTTGCTTCAAAGTGCAGGTCAAAGCTACGGATATCGATATTGGTGGAACCTATGGTACAAATTTTGTCGTCAGAAACAAGGGTTTTTGAATGGATAAAGCCTTTATAGTGATAAAATTTAATGCCAAATTCCAGCATTTCCCAGATAAATTGATAGGCCGCTTCTCTCACGTAGAACTTATCCCATTGGTCTGGCACCATAATCCGTACATCAACTCCAGAGAGGGCAGCAAGTTTTAATACCTTGAAAAATTCCTGGTTGGGGGTAAAGTATGGTGTTTGAATGTATATATACTGCTTTGCCTCCATAATTATCCGAATAAGGGCATCTTGAATTTCTGTGGAACATAGATCATCTGGGCCTGCAGTAATAATTTGGGTGGGGATTCCTCCTGGTTTAAAGGTGTTTTTTTCCATGGCTTCTTTTGTCTCGGAGAACTGTTGCTGAAGCAGCTGGATAGTCTCTGTCGAAAAGTGTTTTGCAATATCCTCTGTTTTTTTAAGACGAGTATGCCAGGCTGGTGTAGTAAACCAGTCCATTAAAAAGGTGGTATGAAGCGCCAATACTACAGAACCAGTGAGACGGATATGGGTGTCTCTCCACAAAGGCTTTTTTCCTTTGCTGCAATTTGCGTATTCATCTCCAATATTCACTCCTCCCATGTATCCAATTTTTCCATCGATAATAGTTATTTTACGATGGTTTCTAAAATTGATGGAAAGTGGAAGTCTCCATTTTACGGGAAAGAAGGCCTGTACCTGGCCTCCAGCTTTGGTAAGTTGGTGAAAGAAGCTTTTTTTAGTAAGAATGGAACCTACATCGTCATAGAGGAGCTTTACCTCCACTCCTTGTTGAGCCTTGCGACACAGCACATCCATCACGGCCTGACCTGTGGCATCATGGTGAATGATAAAGGATTCAACGTAGATGCTTTTGGTGGCAGCCTCCATGTCCTGCAACATATCCTTGAACAAATCTTGTCCCCAGCAATAAATCTGAGTGGAGCTGGTGAGGGCAAGAATACTTTTGTTGCCCTCTAGATTCATCTTAATGAGGGACTTGTATTCTTCTAACAGAGGATTGTCCAAGGCTTGATAAAAAATTTTAAGAAAATCTGCATGCTCTTGAAAAAACTGGCGTGTTAGTCCATCAAAAAAGTGAAAAATACGAGTAAGCTGCTTTGTCTTGGTGAAAAAATGACCGCTTAACAGGATATAAAGCAGAATACCCACCACTGGCAGGAAGTACAATACCAAGACCCAAGCCCACCGTCGTGAATCCTCTTTCCGTTCAAAGAACAGTACAAAGATCATGAACAGTAGGTTGAGAATGGCCGCAAGGTTTAGGAAAAGCTCCATGGAAATTATTTAATCCGTTCCTCGATGAACTTAATTTTCAGCTGGCGCAAATTCTTTGTAACAGACACCTTGTAAATGTGGGGATTGAGAATCCTCTTGTAGGTGTCGTCCAATGTAACAAGCTGTTGCTGCATGGTGGCTCTAGCAGCTTGGATGGCCTGCTGATTGGTGGCTTCTTTGTCCACCAGCTCTCCCTTTAGGATTCGTGGCTTAAGCAAGGATTCCACCTTGGCTGGGGTAAAGCTGAACTGGCGGTAATCTCCCGAAGGATGATAGAACCGCTGTTCCTTGCCTGCAACAATTTCTTCATCATCAAGGGCAAGAATATCACACTTTGCCATTCCTTCTTGGTCGTAGAGTCGCCACAGGTTTTTGATGCCGGGATTGGTTGTTTTTTCCGGATTGTCGGAGAACTTCATGGTGGGCTCCATGGCGTTGGAGGTGGGGTAGTAGCGAGCCGCCAGCTTGTACACTCCCGTAAAGGAGGATTCGTTGCCCCCTGTGACCATGTGGGTACCGACACCCCAGCTATTGATGGGTGCTTTTTGCTGAACCAGTGTCTGGATGATTTCCTCCGTCAGTTCGTTGGAGACAGAAATGGAGGCGTTAGTCAGTCCTTCCTTGTCCAGATATTTTCGCACCTTGTTGGAAAGATATTGGATATCACCAGAGTCAAGGCGTACCCCAAAGTTATGGCCCTGATCTGCCAATTTTTTTCCCACAATGACTGCATTTTTGATGCCTGAATTTAAGGTGTCGTAGGTGTCGATGAGAAAGATAGACTTTTCTGGATATAGCTGAGCATACCGTTCAAAGGCTTCTAGCTCTGTGGGAAAGGACATGATCCAGGAATGGGCCATGGTTCCCTGCACGGGGATATTGTAGAGCTTGCCTGCCAAGGCATTGCTAGTGGCAGTGGCTCCACCGATATAGGCTGCACGGGAAGCACTCATGGCACCATCTGGTCCCTGAGCCCGTCTCAGTCCAAATTCCATGATATGGCCTTGTCCTGATGCAAGCCACACTCTGGCAGTCTTGGTGGCCACGAGACTCTGGAAATTGATGTGGTTTAGCACCAGTCCTTCGATAATCTGGGCTTCAATCAAGTTGGCATGGATACGAATCAATGGTTCATTGGGAAAGACGACGGAGCCTTCTTCCTGGGCATACAAGTCCCCAGAAAAACGAAAATCTTTTAAGTAGTCTAAGAAGCCTTGCTCAAAAATATTGAGACTGGCAAGGTAGGCAATGTCCTCCTGACTAAAGGAAAAAGTTTTTAGTGCTTCCAGCAATGTGTGGAGTCCTGCAAAAACGGAAAAACCTCCATTAAAGGGCTGCCTTCGGAAGAACATGTCAAACACGGCGGGATAGTTCATCTTGTTTTTCCAGTACCCTTGAGCCATGGTAAGCTCGTAAAAATCGGTGAATAATGCACTGGTATCGGTATAACATAGGGTGGACATAAAAACCTCCTGAATCTACTATAGTTTCTTCTGTGGAGTCTGTCAAATAAAATATTGACTAGCTAGTGGATGCCGCTTCAAGTTTTTGCAAAATCTCCTTGTCTAGCTGCACCAACAGGTTTTTTTCTTGGCTGGGAAGCACCAATCCCTTGGGGCCATTTTTTGCTCGACGGAGATGCTTTACCTGGGTATAGTATAAGTCTGCCTTTCCTGCCTTTCGGGCTTTGGAATGATATACCGCCAAATTACCTGCACAGAGCATGATGGAAAGAGGAATTGTTTTTCCTGGCCGATTTTTTACAAAGACGTAGCCCCCAGCATAATCTCTGGTGTGAAACCACATGTCCAGTCCCTTTACGTGACGTCGTAAAAGTTCGTCGTTTTCTGTGGCAGTCCGTCCCACCAAAATAGTCCAACCTTCTACTTGATAGGAGAGACCAGGTCGTTTTTTTTCCACCTGTTGCTTGGGGGTGGTTTGCTTTCGAAGCATTTGTTGCAATCGCAGGGGGTTGGGCTCCCTGCACAACTGCTGGTAGGTGGCCTCCAAGTCCAGTAATTCTTTTTTTGCTTTTTGAATATCATGTTCCAAGTCAGCAAGGCCAGACACTGTTTTTTTGTAGGTGTTGTAATAGGAGGAGGCATTTTCCTGGGCGTTTTTCTTTGGATCAATTTTGATTCTAATGAGGGCACCTTTTTCATAGTCCTCACATTCCAAATAGTCCTGACTTCCGTCAATAAGGTGACCATAGGTAAGAATCAAGTCGCCATAGTGCTTCCACTGTTGGTTTTGTAGGAATTCATCTCGCTTCTTTTCCAAGCGGTGAAGGGCTGCTTCCATCTTGCTGTGGCGGGAGTTGTAGAATTTTTCCGCCTGTTCCAGTAATGCTTCCAGAGAAAGCTGGCCTGCATGTTCGCCGTACCATTGCTCTACCTTTTGGTTAAAGCTTAAGTTTTCCCAATCAGGCAGCTGGTCAAAGCTGCGGACCTGCCAATCCTTTTGTGTATCTCCGTGAGCTTTTGGCTGGAGACTTGGCTCTTGAAAAGTACCTCCGCTGACCTCGTCTTTTTTAGGGCGACGGTAAAAGGTGTCTAGAACCACATGATTGGTGTCTGTGAGAATCATGTTGGCGGCATTACTCCACAATCTGATGTAGAGTAGGAATTCCTGACCACAATGGGAGAGTTCTAGCTTAATAATACGTTCCTGTCCTAACTGGCAGATTGCGTTGATTCGTGCCCCCTTGATTCGGGCTTTGAGGAATTCCATAAAACGCAGAGGCTTGTTGTTTTTGGGGACTGCCGACCAAGTTTGGTGAATTCTGCAGGCTCCTGCTGCAAGACAGATAAGAATAGTTTTTGACTGACCGTTCTTGTAGGTGTGGAAGGCAATAGTGTCGTAACTTGGCTGCACAATCTGTTGGATAAAGGAGCCATCAAGATCCAGTTCCTCCAGAATACAGTTTATTTCCTTCCAGTTCAGTGACATAGTTTAATTGATAGTAATGACGGAAGCAGTTCGGCCATCGGTAGTGTAGGCTCGCTCTGGGTTTGTCTTGTCTACGAAGGATGCCATTCCATCGTAATAGGCGTAGTAGTGGGTTCCACGTGGCAGGGGAATTTCCAATTCATAAAGCCCAGGTGCTGTTTCTCGCATAATATAAATGGAAGAATCCCAGTTGGTAAAGGTACCTCCCAAGCGAATCACCTGTCCTGATTGTCCCTGATACACAAAACGAACAAGATTTTTCTTCACTGTTTCGGTGGCGGGAATTTCTTGTCGCTGAACTGCCACAGTGGAAAGAATGAGATTTGACTTTGCATCAAATCGTTGCTGTTTATTGCTAGGATCAACAGTCCAGAGCCCATCGATAACGAGACGATATGAAACAGCTTTTAAAGCTTTGGGAACTTCGAGAATGTAAAAATAAACAGACTGAACCACAGTTCCATCTAAATCTGTTGTATTCACCTTTTGAAAGGAGTGAATGGTTTTAAAATTTTCAAAGTCAAAGGCAATTCCTACATGGCGGGAAGAACTATCAGCCGTAAAGATGATATAGTCATCCACCATAAATGGTGCACCAACCTTGTCAATGCGAGCAATGAGATTATTGTAGGTATAAGAGTCCAGCGTAGTCTCCTGAGCTGGCACTGCCAGAAGCGGGAGGGCTGATAGTATCAAAAATAATGCAAGAAATTTCTTCATAATCGTATATATATATCGGCATTCTTTTTGAAAACTATAGTCATGAGGCTTTACAAAATTGATTTTATCCATAAATATATGCTTCCTTCCGTTACAGGAAAACTAAAGGGAAGTTATAAAAAAGCCGATGATATGATGAACGCAAATTTTCCAGCGGGGTATAAGTAATAAGATGCCGGGATTAGACCAGCTGAAACAGTTCAGCGAAGATGTAGCAAATTTAGGAAATGAACTCACCATTCGAGAGGAAAGGGGCGAACCTGTTATTCGTGTACCTTTCCCTGTTAATATATCAGAAGAGGATGATTCCGACGATTTTGTTCTAGGAATGCCACTTCAAAATGACTCCATTGATTCAGATGAGACAACTGAAAATAATGATTTTTCTGCTGAGGGATTACGAGAATCTCGCCCTACAGATTATTCTAGTTTACCAGAACTGGATAGCATTCTGAATCCAGAACCAGTTGAAGCTCTTGACTTCAGTGATTTTCCCGAATTAGATGCGATTTTAAATCCTCGTTCCCAAGGTGCAACTGAAGATCTTTCTGCTATGGAGTCACTGGAGCCTGTAGAGGATTTTACCTCTGATGGTGGACCTGATTTCACCGTTGACGATGAGGATGATAATGAGGTGTCCCTTGATTTGCCTAGTTTTGATAACTTGGGTGGAGATTTCTCTACAAAACCGGGAGCCTTTGATTCCAATAACTCTTTCAATGATTTAGATATACCAGATTTTACCAATGATTTGAATTTTTCAAACTCTGGTTCCACCAATTCTGTGGGTGATTTTTCTTTGCCAGATTTTGATGCTCCCCATTCAAGTCCTGACTTCTCGGTTGATGATGGTGACGATAATGAGGTTTCTCTTGATTTGCCCAGTTTTGATACCTTGGGCGGAGATACTTCAGACACCGCTGGTGTCTTTGATTTACCCGACTTTGGTTCCACAGATACCGCTGGTAGTTTTGATTTACCTGATTTCGGCTCCACGGACACAGCAAGTGACTCGGACTTGCCGGATTTTGGCGCCACGGATACCGCTGGTGGCTTTGATTTACCTGATTTCGGCTCGACAGATACAGCTAGTGACTTGGACTTGCCGGATTTTGGCACCACGGATACCGCTGGTGGCTTTGATTTACCAGACTTCGGCTCCACGGACACAGCAAGTGACTTGGACTTACCCGACTTTGGTTCCACAGATACCGCTGGTGGCTTTGATTTACCTGATTTC
>JAGBXW010000013.1 GCA_017629095.1 Treponema sp.
AATCCACTTTGAGTTCGCAATCAACATTACTATATTTTCTTGTATAGATTCCCATTATTTGTGCAAAACCTAAAGTTTCTAAAACTTGCTTAAAATTATCCTTCGTTATCATCGCCTATTCCTCTGCCAGATGAAGTCTATTATAAAACGGCGGTTGTTGCCATTGATACAGACCAACCCCCACAGCACAGTTCCCCTTCCCTCTGCCCAATTGGTTTCATGGTAATATCTCGATCACATTTATTCATGTCATAATACCATGAATGCTTTTTTAATTAACTGAGCCATAAGCATTCTTCTTTCATTTAAGAATTCCATATAATCCAGCTTCTCAAAGTCTTTAGGCAAGCAATGGTTTTCACAATGAGTTTTATAACTATCTCCTAACTTATTTTTATATCGCTCAATATAATTAACTGGAGAGTCATCAGAAATATCAATATTCGTTACATAGTCCAGATACGTAAAATTTGCTACTTGGTTTCTATCTCTATCAGTAGTATAACCAAACTGAGTCAAATAGTTTTTTGGAAAAATATGATGCTTATCTATGGCATTTTTCGTTCCATTAACACCAGGCAATAAATATTTTGCCAACCCACTAGTACCGAACAGTAAAGGTGTATTCAGCACAATCTGGGAGGCAATATACCCATACCAGGCGGGAGAAATTGCAGAAGAAGTATTCAACTCATTTGGCAATGTCAGATTGAAATAATCATCTGTAAACCTACTTGCAATGTTTTTTTCTAGATAGGCAACGAACTCATCAGAAGTATGAACATTTCTTAAATCTGCGAACTGCCTTTCAACCTCAGATTCAGTTGAACCTGTATAGAAGTATGTAATTGCAGACATAAAGAACCACTTGCTGATAATCTTATTTAATTGAAGAGATGCAACCTTGTATTCCAACTTTCCAATCAGATAAAGAACATAACTAAACACCACGGCATTGGAGGAAGCAATAATCTTGTCACTGACATACCCTGCACTAGCAACACAGTGCAGGAACGAATGCCAGTTATTTAGATTCATCACATTTTCAAGGGCATCTTTGAAGATATTTAAATTCTGAGTCCTCGTTTCATCAGAATATTTTCCTGTTTCTAAATTCTTACCTCGGAGAAGCATATACGCATATTTCAATCTTGCACGATGGAAACCAACACCGACTGCCATACGTACAAGATGCTGGGGATCAATTTCCATAATCTGATTGTAAGAAGTACCATCTTTCGGAATTCTGGAATCCTGACAGAATTTCGTAATCTTATCGTGCACATCCTTCTCATAAACAGCAATCAAGGTCTGAATGAAATTATTCTCATTCAGATTCTGCCCACCAGAATTAACACGCACAAAAATATCTGCTACATCCTGCTCATCAGCACCTTGGGATATTTCTAAAGTAGGAACGGAAAAATCTTCTAGGCCAAGAAGGGCATTAAGATTGTCTTCAATCAGATCACGTTCTTCATCTGTCAATTCAGGCTCACTCTTCTTGTTTCTGGCATCATTCAGTCCGTTAATATAATCACGCCGGAACTTAGTAAAAGAATTATTTTCTTTTGCTAAGAACACATCACTAATTTTTGTTACCCATTCTTGGTCACGGTCAATTGCATTTGTCCAAACAGCAAATTCTCTTATCAACGGGTTGTAGCTGATTTTAATTTCCCTTTCATTATAACTCTTATCTCGTACTTTAACACCATACATAGCAGCGACAAGGGCTGTCAGCCTTTGTTGGCCATCAATCACAAGTTCTTTCGGTTCTTCATAGATTTTCTTATTACTACCGATAGAAACTTTCTTTTCTTCATAGTCGGAAGGAGACTCCCATAACATCACATATCCAATGGGATAACCACGAAGCATAGAATCGAAGAGATCTCTGACTTTATTGTCCTTCCATACAAATGGTCTTTGCAGATCAGGCAAACCAATCTTACCAATCCTAACATCGCTTACAAGATTTTTGATCTTACTTGGGATGTTTGTAAATAATTCATTGCCCATGATACCCTCCTAACTATGGTAAAATTTTCATACATATCCTATTAGACTACACTATTTTTCAACCCATTATACTAAACACTAACAAGCCATACAATATTTTTTCACAGAGAAGTTGGTCCTGTTCCTAACATGTTCTCATTACCTACAGCTCAAAATCCAAGCAGGCTCGGCTGGCGGTAAAGGGACGCACCTTGGTATCTGCCACTTCCACATGGGCGGGATGACAGGCATAGCCAGCCAGTGCCTCTGGAGAGTCAAAGGTGGAGTCCAGCATCAAGTCTACGGTGGAAGTTTCCAGTCGTCCGCCAGCATGAACTTTAATGTCTACCAAACCAGGAATCTTGCCCTGCAAGCCTTCAAGCCCTTCTTTAATGCCTAATTTCACCTTTTCTTTTTCTTCTTGGCTCATGTCCTTCAAGGTCCACAAAATAATATGCTTTACCATAAATCCTCCAAAATCAATATCTCATTCTACCATATTTTTTCACTTTTATTTGACATCCCATTGTGGATGTGTTATATTTTCATTGTCCGAGTTCTGGTTTTCCAGCCTGGGGCAACAGAAGGGCACTGATTCGTCGGTGCCTTATTTATTTTAAATCAATCATTTTCCAACAATACATTTTTTTTTCATGCGTTAAATAACAGTACACAAGTCCTGCATTCTCTTTTTGCAAAAGAACACCTCGTAAAATTTGTCTAATTCTTTTAACTGTAATTTCAGAATCTATTTTCAGATACACATTGACTCCTTCTCTGAGAGCTTCACGAAATCTATGGGACAAAGCATTTTCTCCTCCAGAAATATTTTTAAATTCTGTCAAAAAACCATCCATTACTGAATCTGGATTCTTTTTGTTAATTTTTCTTTCAGGTAAAAGAAAGACAACGTGGGAATTATCACTTGCAATTTCAGCCATCAAAAGTTCTTTTTTAAATACCTTTTCCTGTTCCCTATTTATGGGATTTCTTCCGTGAGCAATATAAACATTTTTATAAACTTCAATCCATATTTCATCAGGAAACAGTTCTTCAGCCACTTGTTTACTTATATCCAATAGATTCAAAGAAAACTCCTCCCTTAAAATCAATATCTCATTCTACCACATTTTTTTCACTTTTATTTTCAAAAACAAGACAAATTCTCTCACTGCAAGCCTATAATAATAAAGGGAGAGAAAAACCCTGCTTTACGGTTATGGGAATTTGGGGTATACTGAACTAATATAATCTTGTTTGGGAGGAAGCTATGGCTTTGCGTGCTGTTGATATAATCATGAAAAAGCGGGGAAATCCCTTGGAGCCTCAGGGGCAGGAACTGAACCAGCAGGAGCTGGAATTTCTTATCAAGGGCTATGTAGAAGGAAGCATTCCCGACTACCAGATTTCCGCTTGGCTTATGGCCGTGTACTTCAACGGCATGACCTTTCCAGAAACAGCCAACCTCACCAACATTATGCTTCATTCTGGCCAGGTAATGAACCACCACAATACTGGAATTTCAGGTCTTGTAGGCCCCTTTGTGGACAAGCACTCCACTGGTGGCGTGGGAGACAAGCTTTCCCTTCCCCTGGCCCCCATCGTAGCAGCCTGCGGACAGCTAGACTCTCGTTTTCAAGTGCAGGTTCCCATGATGAGCGGTCGTGCCCTCGGTCACACTGGCGGCACCCTAGACAAGCTTGAATCCATCGAAGGCTACCGAGTAGGTTTACAGGTGGAAGAATTCCAAAAGCTTATTGCCCGCACAGGCTTTGCCATGACTGGCCAGACAAAGGATGTGGTTCCTGCTGACCGCCTCCTGTACGCCCTGCGAGATGTTACTGCCACTGTGGAATCCATTCCCCTCATTACCGCCAGCATCCTTTCCAAGAAGGTGGCAGAGGGTTCCGATGGCCTAGTCTTTGACGTAAAATATGGTTCTGGGGCCTTTATGAAAACCAAAGATGATGCCCAAGCTCTGGCAGAAAGCCTTGTGGGCACTGCAAAGGCCATGGGTAAGAAGGCCACTGCCCTTATTACCAACATGGAATCCCCCTTGGGCAAGAAAATTGGTAATTTCTTGGAAATTGAAGAAACCATCGAATGTCTTCAGGGTACCGGGCCTGCCGATGTTATGGACTTGACCTATGCCTTGGCAGTGGAAATGCTCATGCTGGCACAAGAGTTGAATCCTGCCGTTACCAATCCTGCCACCAAAGAAGAAGCCCTGGCAGCCTGCAAGGCAGTTGTTGCCTCTGGCCAAGCCCTTAAGGTATTCCTGCAAAATGTACAGGATCAAGGTGGCAACCCAGAAAAGCTTATGGAGCAGGTGGGAAAACGACGGAGCCCCTTCTCCACCCAAGTTTATGCCACTCAGGAAGGCTACCTAAATCTCCATGCCTTTAAACTGGGGTTGGCAGGAGTTCACCTAGGAGTTGGCCGCAACAGAACAGAGGATGACGTTTGCCCCGATGCAGGCATGATTCTTCACAAGGTTCAGGGAGAAAAGGTGGCTGCAGGAGACTTGATTATGGAAGTATTTGGTAAAGACCAAGAATCCTTGGAGCCAGCCTGTACCTTGATTCACCAGGCAATCACCTATTCGGCCAGCCCTATTGCCAGCCAACCATTGATTTACAAGGAAATTCGTTAAAATGATTTGTACAAAGAAAGAAATTGCTCCAGAAATGGTGAGGGAAATCTGCACAAGATTTTCCTGCGATGCACTAACTGCTTCTATCTTCGCTCGCAGGAACGTCACCACAGGGCCTGACATTCAGTATTTCTTGGAGGACGATTTACGCTATCTTCACAGCCCCTTTTTGCTTTCAGGTATAGAAGATGCAGTAGATAGAATCCTTGCTGCCAAAGAAGAAGGCGAAAAGGTGCTGATTTTTGGAGACCGAGACGTAGACGGCATTACCAGTACCACCGTCCTGTATCGCTGTCTCAAGGATCTAGGCATTGATGTCAGCTGGCGTATTCCCAGTGGGGAGGACACCTACGGACTTTCCCTCAAAGCCGTAGAGGAATTTGCTGCTAACTACGGTACCTTGATTATCACCGTGGACTGTGGTATTTCCAATAACGTGGAAATTGACCGAGCGGTGGAGCTGGGCATTGATGTTATCATCACAGACCACCACAATCCACCAGACAATCTGCCTAACGCCACCATTATTGTGGATCCAAAGTTGCCTGAAGAAGAATATCCCTTTCCCCATATTTCAGGCTGTGCAGTGGCCTTTAAGCTAGCCTCGGCTCTTCGCTTTGCCCAAAACGAGCTCTACAAGCAAGAACTGTGCCTGTTGAATGTACGGCCTATTAACGAAGCCTACACCATTGACTGTGTAAAAATGGTGAACATGACAGAAAAAGACCGCCTTACAGAAACCATCACCCCTGGTATGGTTCGCATTGAGGATACTCGCTTGATGCAGTTCCTCCGTGGCCAGCAGATTTTCGTGTGGGATATAGACTTACAAAAAAAACAGCTGGCAAAAATCTTTGGCAATGGTGTTGAGTTCAACATGATGGACTTGCAGCCTGAAATTGCAACTGAAATTCCCTCTGTTCGCAATGCCAGCCTCCTTCGAGTGAAGGAAATGTCAAAAATCCTCCGTTATCAAGAAGGGAACCCTTCCGAGATGGATAGCTTTTGCAACATCTTCATCACCTATATCCAGAAAAAAACTGCAACCCAAGACCTGCAGAAAAAAACAAATGAAGACTTACAACTAGTGATGTTGGCAGCCCTTGCCGATATCATGCCCCTCCACAACGAAAATCGTGTCCTAGTTCGCCGTGGACTAGCTTCTTTAAACAACGAAGAAGCCATTGCTGGGCTCAAGGAACTTTTAGCTCGCCTCAATATGCTGGGAAAACGAATCACCAGTACGGATATTTCCTGGAACGTGGTTCCAGTGCTGAACGCCGCTGGCCGTCTCGGTCGCTCGGAATTGGCGGTGGAGCTCTTTCTTTCGGAAACCAGCCAGCAGCGTGACGCCATTGCAGAGCAAATCATCCAGCTAAACAAGGATCGTCGCCAACTGGGAACAGATGCTTGGGGCTATGTGGAGCGGCAAGCCTACGAAAACTTTGAAAAATACAACAAGAAGCTGGTGGTGGTGGTAGATCCTCGTATCCATCGGGGGATTTCTGGCATTTTGGCAGCCCAACTAGTCAAGGTGTTTGGTGTTCCCTCCATTGCTATCACCATTTTAGAGGATGGCACTGCAGTAGGTTCAGTGCGCTCCACTCGGGGCTTTGACGTAACTCCCATGCTAGACAGCTGCGGGGAACTGTTTATCAACCACGGTGGCCACAACTATGCCGCTGGATTCAGTTTGACCAAAGAAAACCTCGACGCCCTTTTGCAACATTTCCTAGAATACACTGCCATCATTGAATTGGAAGATAATCAAGACTCTACTCTACAAGCTGATGCAGAGATTCCCCACACCTATCTTACTCCTGACCTGCTGAAAATCACTGATTTGTTTGAGCCCTTTGGAGAAGGAAATCCCCAGCTCCTGTTTTTCAGTCGGCAGCTTAAAATCATGGCAGCAGATATTATTGGCAAGGGAGAAAAAAAGCATCTAAAGCTCCTGTTGGCAGGAGGAAAACACAAATGGCCAGCCATGTTCTGGAACCAGGCTGAGCGACTTGGCAAGGATTTTGTTCTTGGAGATACCATTGATGTGGTCTATCGTCTTGAGCGGAACCTCTTTAACGGTATGGAAACTGCCCAAATGATTGTCCAAGAAGCTGAACGGTCAAGATAATTCCTGACGCTGTATCTTGGTGGCAAATCCCCACTGGAGATAAAGCCAAGATACCTACCCTTTTTACCAGTGTATCCTTTAAAACAAAAAAAACACCTAAACGGTGTTTTTTTTGTTTGGAGGTGGGGGGAATTGAACCCCCGTCCGAATGTGCGAGACAGGAGCCTCTACAGGTTTAGCGATGCGAGGTAGTTGTCGGGATCCGGTAGCAGCATCGCAAGCGTCGGTTCCGTATTCCGATAAAAGTCCCGTGGACGTATCGGACACCATCCACAGCAAGCCCTGATTAGCGACGGAAACTTGGCCCGTTCAGAGCGGCACAGTCCAGTTTCCGTGTTCTCGTGCTTACGCAGCGAGAGCAAACTGACGATTATCTTCGGCAGTTATAGTTTTTGTCTGTTCAGAGGACAGGCAACCTCACCTGCAACTCAAGTCCACGTTCACACCCGTCGAAACCGGTGCACCCCCTATATTTAGGGAACGTGGTCTGTTCTAAATATATGCAAAGTGTACACAAAAGTCAAGCAAAATGATTCTGTAAGTACAAGATTTTTGTCTCACAGAATCAATATTCTTATACTTTGAACTTATCCAACTCCTTACTAATCTCCATAATGGAACGGCGATTTTCATTAGATAGAGATGACAAGGCCGAAGATATAGAACGAACTCGAATCGTATTTTCCTTCATCATCTCCATATTACCCTTCATGGAAATAGCAGATTCCTGCAAAGCAGAAATTTCTCGCTGAATAGTAGCATTTTCAATAGCCATGGCATCAGAAGTAGTTTTTGTTCTCCTAGTAGTTTCCATAACACTTTCCACTACAGAACGCATCTGATTAGATCCTGCAGACTGCTCCTGCATAGCTGCAGAAATTTCTTGAACCATGATATTTGTATTTTTGATTCCATCTGATACAGTACCAAAGGCCTTCTTCAAATCTTCTGAAAGTTCTGTAATACCAGCCATAGAATCCAAAATTGTTTTCAGCTGAATACCAATAGTACGTGACTGCTTAGAAGCATTTTCACTGAGCTTTCTAATTTCATCAGCAACAACACTGAATCCCTCACCAGCCTCACCAGCATGGGCAGCTTCGATGGCAGCATTCATAGCCAACAAGTTAGTTTGACTAGCAATTGAAGAAATAACTCGGTTTGCTTCCTGCAACATCTGTGACTCAGCAAAAATTTCGTTGATACGCAAAGTTACATTCTTCTGAACTACTACTCCGTGTTCAGCACTTTCTTCCAACTGACCAAAAGATGCTACCAACTGACTTACTGCACTATAAACATCTTGAATGTTTCTCAATAATGATTCAATTACCGTAACAGCCTGTTCTCCACCCTCAGTTTGAGCAGTAACCATCTGGTTCAACTCTGAAATTCCTATAATAATATTGTTTACAGACTGAACAGTACCAGTAACATTGGCAATCTGCTCGCTAATATTACTATCTACAATTTCCATATGTTCATAAGTATCATCAACAGAAGAAACTACGTCCATAATACAGTCTGCAGTACGCCCACCAGATTCAATCAAGAACAAGTTTGATTTCTTGGTATTCATGATAGCAGATTGCAGACTTTCAAGGAAACAGTTAAAGCCAGTAACAGATTTACCAAACAAGTCCAAGACAGCACCTTTACCAGCTCTCAAACGTTTACTGAGGTTTGCTTCTTCACCATTTAATTCATTGATGGTACTTTCTAATTCCCGCAAAGGAATGATAAGGGCCTTGACACAAGCATAAAGCCAAATGAACAAATTCAGTAACAAGAAAACCAAAATACCTTTCAAAGAACCGCGGGCAAATTCAAGCCAAGTGTATTTGATATAGAACACTGCCGTCCAGTTAACTTCTTTGAAGGGCAGAAACATATAAGCACCATAGAGGGTGTTTACAAAGGTTTGTTCTGTAACCATTAAGTCGTACGCTTCCAACTCAGGAAGAATGGTGGTAATAGGAATCTTATCTGCAATATTTTCTCCTACATTGCTTCCTGTTACCTCCAATGAATTGTTGAAAAAGTACATCTGAATATTTTCATCGAGAGTGCTATACATTATGTCAATGAAATCTGTAAAGGGAATTCCTGTTCCCACCATACCCACAACCTTTTTTTGATCATTGCGGACAGGAACATTTACCCACAACATAGCCTTACCTAAAGCGGCATTATAGTTGATATTAAAATTATATACATCTGTTTCAAAAATAGTGAGGTTATACCAGTAATCATCAGGATTATTGGGATCAACATGATAGGAAAATTTCATGTCAGAATAAAAATCTTTGTCTGCTACAGCAAGCCAGAAAACTGTCTTTCCTAAAAATGAATCTTTAAAAGTGGCAAATTCTTCCCAAGCGAGTTCTTTTAAAGTCTCATCGGAGGGATCTTCAAAATGTTTGATTACAACAGGAGATTTAGCAAGCTGCAAGGCCTTGGCAACTTCAGAATCAAAGCCAGCCTTAAATTCTAAAGATTTTAAGTTTCCAACATTCTTGAGCTTTTCATTTGATGTCTTATGGAACTCCGAGCTGGCACACCTACCTATGCATAAAAGTGAAACCAACATAAACAATACAAACGCAATCTTAATTTTTGTACCTTTTTTCATACTCTCCCCTTATCTAGCACAAAATCACTCCATAAACAATGTAAAAATTATCAATTGTCCATTCTATGGGAATAACTTTATTCAGACATTATAACCTATTCTGCTTTTTTTGTCATAGTATTAGGTAAAAAAAATGTAGATTTTTGAAAACTTTTGCTGAAACTCATCTTTATAACTGACAAAAAACGAAAAGAATGATACTATTGTTTCCATTATATTTTAATGTAGTTAAAGGGGTATACTTGTGGCAAATATTTCCATGGCACAAATAGATGAAGTTACCATTATTCCTGCCAGCAATGTTGCACGAATCACTGGATCAGAGAAAGAAGGGGCCTTTATTGAAGGACGAAACGTTAGTCTTACCGCATTTCAAATGTGTCGTAATCTCGTAACACAAGAACTTTTTGAATCAGTAATGGGCTATAATCCTGGTACGTCCAATTTTGTGGAATTATCTCAAGAAACAGAACAATTACTTCCAGTAAACAACGTGAGCTGGTATGAAGCCATTACCTTTTGTAATAAATTAAGCCAACAAATGGGATTCCGTCCGTGTTATAGAATCGGAGGAACTACAAATCCAGACACTTGGGGTGAGATTCCTACCACAAGCAATCCTATATGGAATGCAGTATCTTGGGATACCGATGCAGATGGTTACAGACTCCCAACTGAGGCAGAGTGGGAATTTACTGCTCGTGGAGGAAATACAACTGCTGCTGCTTGGAAATTTCCTTATGCTGGGGGAGACTCAATTGATGCGGTAGCATGGTTCAAAGACAATAGTGGCAGCAACATTCATCAAGTAGGATTGAAACATGGAACTTCTTCTGGAATCAACGACATGAGTGGCAATGTTTATGAATGGTGTTGGGACTGGTTTGCTCGTATCACAACAGGAGACCATGTAAATCCTACAGGGCCTGCCAGCGGAACAAACCGAGTACGACGTGGTGGAAGCTGGTTGAATTATGCCAGAAGTTGTAGCGTAACCTATCGCAATTGTGATTCACCTGAAACAATCTACGGAAATATTGGATTCCGTTTAGCCCGTTCTTCTGTTTAATCTTTTGGAGAAAATAAATGGATAAGAGTATTTTTGAAACAGATCACTACAAGGTTTTATTTCGTCCCTGTGGAGATTTACAGACAAATTGTTATATTGTTATCAGCAAAAAAACAGGTTCATCTTTGGTGGTAGATGCAGGGATGGAAGCTGCTTCTTGGGTTACATCCCAAGTACAGGAGCCCATGGCAATTCTTAACACCCACGGCCATTTTGACCATGTATGGAGCAATGCTGAGCTCAAGAAAGCTTGGCCCAAAACTCCCATTGTCTGCCCCTACGAGGATGTGTTTTTGGCAACCCAAGACAGGTTTATGCAGGGACAGCCCTTGAGTACTGTGGATATTATGGTGGGTGCACCTGAAGGGGCTGAAGTCCAAGCCTTTCAGTCCACCACCAGCAATATTGGCAGAAGAAATCTCTTGCAGTGGGAAGACTTGGTAACGGAATTTGTCTGTTATCCTGGCCACACTCCTGGAAATAGCGTCATCATCCTGTGGCATCAAGATGAGCCAGAGAAAAAGGTTATGTTCAGCGGGGACTTTATCTTCTATCGTTCCATTGGCCGAAGCGACTTTCCCTTTTCTTCCCACAGCGTCATGAAGGCTAGCTTAAAGGAAGTGATGAAGATGGAGGAGGACATGCCTGTTTTCCCTGGCCATGACACCTTCACCCGCCTTTCCGATGAAAAACGCTATATCCCGAG
This sequence comes from Treponema sp., assembly GCA_017629095.1. Taxonomy (GTDB): domain Bacteria; phylum Spirochaetota; class Spirochaetia; order Treponematales; family Treponemataceae; genus Treponema_F. The sequence continues at coordinate 11,193 of JAGBXW010000013.1, forward strand.
TTGGATAGCTAGTATGTAAGTACGACCAACTTGTTGGATAGCTAGTATGTAAGTACGACCAACTTGTTGGATAGCTAGTATGTAAGTACGACCAACTGTTGGATCGCCAGTATGTGAGTACGACCAACTGTTGGATAGCTAGTATGTAAGCAAAACCAACTTGTTGGATAGCAAGTAACTAGAAACCCTTGCGGAAAATTTATTCCTCCCCGTATTCTTCCAGTTTACGGTGGAGGGTTTTCCGGCCGATTCCTAAAATATCAGCTGTCTTTGATTTATTTCCTTGATTAGATGCCAAGTTCTGCTGAATGATGATTTTTTCAGCCTCTGCCATGGTAATTCCCATAGGCACTTGAATCACATTTGATTCTGCCGCCCCACGAACTGTGGGAGGTAAATCTTCCAAGGTGATTTCATTTCCAGAACACATAACCACTGCACTTTCCACGCAATTCCGTAGCTGACGAATGTTTCCTGGCCAGTCATACTTGTACAGGGCTGAACGGGAGCGGGAGTCAAAGCCAGTGATGGACTTGTTGTTTTCCCGATTAAACTCATCTAAAAAAGCGTTGAGCATAAGGGGAATATCGTCCTTGCGGTCTCGTAGCGGCGGCACCTGAATATGTACCACGTTGAGTCGGTAAAACAAGTCTTCTCGAAATCGGCCTTGGGCAATTTCTTCCACCAAGTTCCTGTTGGTGGCGGCAATAACCCGCACATCAACCTCCAGGGTTTCCTCTCCTCCAACCCGCTCAAATCGCTTGTCCTGCAGCACTCGAAGAATCTTTATCTGCACATTCTGGTTAATTTCTCCAATTTCATCAAGGAAGATGCTTCCTGTGTTTGCAAGCTCGAATCGACCACGCTTCCGAGATGCAGCTCCTGTAAAGGCTCCCTTTTCGTGTCCAAAGAGCTCGCTTTCTAGCAGGGTTTCCGACAGAGCGGCACAATGCACCTTGATAAAGGGATTGTTCTTTCTGGGAGAAAGGTTATGGAGGGCATTAGCAATGAGCTCCTTTCCCGTGCCGCTTTCCCCAGTAATCAACACAGAAGCCTTTGCGTCAGCTGCTTTTCGCACCATCTGGAAGATACGCTGCATTTCGGTACTTTTTCCAATGATTGACTCAAAGGAGGCTTTTGCATCAAGTTCCTGCTGTAGAGATGAGTGGCGAATTTCTAGCTCACGTCCTGCTAAGGCTCGCTTTACAATCAAGGAAAGTCTGTCGAGGCTCAGGGGCTTGGTCAAAAAGTCGTAGGCACCATTTCGCATGGCATCTACAGCAGTATCAATGCTTCCGTGGCCTGTCAACACGATGACGGGAATTCCGGGGCTTTCTCCACGAACCTTAGCCAGCACTTCTTCTCCTGAAATACCTGGCATCCGCAAATCCGTAATCACAAGGTCAATATCGCCCTTTTCTATGAGGGCAAGACCTTCAGCACCATTGGCCGCAAGTTTTACAGAATAGCCGTCTAGCTCTAAGGCAGCAGAAAGGCCTTCTCGAATATTCTTTTCGTCATCGATAATCAAAATGGTAAAATTCATGACTTATACTCCAAGAGCCGTTGCTCCAGCTGAGGAATGGGCAAACTGATGGTAAACACCGTTCCCTCTCCCACCAAGGACTTTACCTGAATGTCTCCAGAAAATTCCTTGATGATTTTATATACCATGGTAAGGCCAAGACCTGTCCCCGTAGTCTTTGTGGTAAAATATGGCTCAAAAATTCGGGCAGCAGTTTCCTCATTCATACCGCAGCCATTATCCGCCAAGCTCAAGATGAAAAAGTCTGATTTTACCTGAGTGTTCACCCACAAAAGCTTAGAATCCTTTTTCTCTGCCATAGATTCATCCCCACCTAAACCAGTAACTTCAGCAGGACACAGGGCTGCAATGGCATTTTGCACAAGGTTTAGGACCACCTGACGGAATAATTTATCGTCTAGCATAAGCTTGGGGGGACCTTCCATTAAGTCCATCTGAAATTGAATACCCTTGCTCTCCATTTCAGGACGACAAAAATCCATATATTGCTCCACCAACTCGTTGGGATTCAATAGCTGGTATTCTGCCTTAATAGGACGTACGGCAAAGAGAAAATCGTTGACAATGCCATTGAGTCGCTCAATTTCCTCGTTCACCACAGAAATATAATTTTCCACAAATTTTTCTGCCGGCAAAAGTCCTTCCTGACTACGAGCCTTAGCAATAGATTTTTGCAAAAGCTGAATGTGAATGCTCAATCCCGCCAGTGGATTTTTAATTTCGTGGGCAACGTTGGCAGCCAGTGTCGTAAGGTCCTCTAGCTTTTCCATACGGCGAATCAAAACCTCTTGGCGGCGGCTTTCTGTCACATCATCCACGGAGATAATGTTTCCCTCCACCTTTTTCTTTCGTACCAAGGGAATGATAGTTACCACAAAAAACTTTATGCTGCCACCAGCTGTAGCCACGGTAAATTCACGGCACACATTGGTCTGGCCCTTTTGGTGGGTTGTCTTGATAAAATCAGCAATCTCCTTTTCTCCAATCAAGTCCCACACTGATATTTCTTGTCCCCGCATCTCTGAAATCCGCTGGACAAAGGACAGCATTCGCTCTGCAGCCTTGTTTACCTTAAAGACCAAGAAATTCTCATCACACACGATAAAGGCCATCTTCAAGGAATTAAGCACTGCATCAAAGACTTCATTTTCCTCAATGAGAGCCTCAAATAACTGCTCCACCTGCTCGCTGCTGAGTTTGGAAATCTTTCCAGAAAGCCGCTTGAACCAGTCAATCATATGATGGCTCCACCACGATATTTTTTTACCAAAAGAGAAATGTCAGAAGCCAGCAATTCCAAGGCAGCAGCAATTCCCTGATTATAAATGGTAATGTGGGAATTGCATTGATGGACTGCAGCCAAACACCGACTACTGAGCTCTGCCAATCGAAACTGCCTCAGCACATCTTGGGACTGAACGCTAGCATGATCTCCAGAAGTCAAAAGAATTTCCTGGTGACCAAGTCCCAGGTCTCGCAACATTCGAGTCACAGCCTTGAAAAATAGATTCAGCAAAAGTCGTGGCTCAAATCCACCGCAAACCTTTATCAAGAACTCAATTTCAGGCTGCCTGCCATCAAGAATATCTTGGATAAACTGGATTCCTGCACGGGCCACCACATCGGGAGACACAGGCAAAAAAGACAAAAGATACTCTTCGATAGAAGCAGCATCAAGCTGGTCTGGAGCCACCTCACCGTGAAATACGCGACGAATTACCTGGGATTGAGCCTGTCCATCTCGGAGCACAAAATTATAGGGCCGCACTCGAGACAAGATTGTAGGCATCACCGCATTCCTTCTTGTGGCCGTAAGCACAAAAACCACATCTTCTGGTGGCTCCTCAAGAATCTTCAGCATGGCATTGCGACTTCCTTCCTGCATCTTGTCTGCATTTTCAATAATAACGACTTTTTTTCCAAACTCACTTTTATAACGAGCCCAAGAGCTCACACGACGCATCTGGGCTACTGGAATGGTATCGTACATAAAACCTGCTTCCAGTTTGTTGGCAAGACCGATTAATTCCTTAACCAGCTTTTCCACCCGAGAAAAATCACGGGCCTTTTCAGGATTTTCTCCTGGTACAATCTCCATTCGTTCCAATTCTTCCAAATCTTCGTCTATTGAAGCCAGAATCGGAGCAAGTTTTGACACCTTATCGTCTCCCTCCCATAGCACCGGAGAAAATCGACTAGAAAGCTTTCTAATACTGCGGACAAAAAGATACCGGCTCGCCCGCACATGAGAAGCCCCACTAGCTACTGCTTCCAAAAAAGTCTTTGCCGACGCAGCAATTTCTAAGGAACATTCCCTATTTCCCACCAACAACACAGAAGTGCTTACCAAGGATTTGTGTTTTAGACAGGAATCACAATTACACTGCCAAGCCCCTGCAGGACGAGCAGTACAAGCCAAAACTCTGGCTAATTCCAAGGCACAGGTCAACTTTCCAGCAGCAGGAGCACCTGCAAAAAGCAGGGCATTAGGTAGTTGTCCCTGACGAATATCTTCTGAAAGCTGTTGACTTGCTGGCTGAAAAAGAAGGTTTTCAAACATTTGATTCAATTCCTTGTGAAACAAATTCGAGTAACTGGTTCATGGGGCCGATAAATATTTTATTGAAGATACTATCCTGCAAAAGACCTCCTACATCAACCCAAGGTTGCACATTAAGGATAAGCAAAATGAGGAGCACCACCAGCACCCCCTCCAGCAAACCAAAGATCAATCCCAAGGATCGGTCTAGGCTCTTAAGAATTTCTCCCTTAAAAATCCATCCCAGAATCTTTTCCACCAATTTAATGATTACATAGGTGATAATAAACAACAATATGAATGCCAGAATCTTCGTTACAAGAACGATTGGGATCCACTGAGACAAAATTGTGGCACCAAAATTATTAAAAATAATTCCCACAACAAAACTCACCCAAAAGGCAGCTTTCCCTAAAAATAAAGCGATAAATCCCTTACTTGTTCCGTTTGCAACTAAGGCAATTAGTATGACTATGAACACAACATCAATGCTAGCAATGGCCATCACGTTGCTCCTTCTGAAAAAATCTCGGCAAAAACAATTTCTGCAATCGTTTTTGCAGGTCTATTTTTTGCTCCCAGCTGCAAAGCATTTTCACTGCATTTTCTTCTAAAATCTGCATCAAGCATCTTGTTCAAGGCTTGTTGCAGGTGCTGACTGTCGGCCTCATCTCCCACTAAGGAAAGTGCAACACCAGAATCTACAAAAAAACGGGCATTTTCCACCTGGTCTCCTCGTGTTCCTGAGCCACACAGGGGCACCAAAACCATGGCCTTTCCCAAAACGGCACATTCCCATAATGAATTTGCCCCAGATCGAGAAAGCACTAAATCAGCACAGGCAAGGACATCAGGCATTTCGCTATAGATAAAGCCATAATGCTTGTAAGTACCAGAAATATTCTGAGGAATGGAGGCCTCATCAAAGTGGGCCTTTTCTCCACCTGTCTGGTGTATCACCTGAAAATGCTCTGTTAAATAGGCAAGATTTTCCAGTACCAAATTGTTGATTTGACGTGCACCAGAACTTCCACCCAAAACAAGAAGCACAGGCTTGCCTTCCTGAAGATTCAAGAATTCCCTTCCCTTTTCCTTATCCGTATTATAGAAAATCGGCCGCACTGGATTTCCCGTCACCTCTAGACGCCCTTTAAATGACTGCCCAAAATAACCAGCAGTCTCGGGATAAGATAATAACACCTTCTTTGCCACACGACTATTTAATTTTGTAGCTAAGCCGGGAGAAAAGTCACACTCATGGGTAAACACTGGAATCTTCAATAATCCAGCTGCAAGACAGGGAGGTACACTCACAAATCCCCCCTTAGAAAAAACTACTTCAGGCCGTAGCTTTAAAAGTAGAAAAAAGGAGGCGATACAGCCTCCAATTATCTTAAAAACATCCACCAGATTTTCCAAGGAAAAATACCGTCGTAATTTTCCAGTTGGAATACCATAAAAGATATCTACACTTCCACTTTTTTCGATGATTGAACGATCCATCCCCTTGGAAGAACCAATCCAAATAATACGACAATCCTTCCCAGCTTCCGCATACATCTGACGTAATTCATCAGCTACCGCCAAGCCAGGAAAGATGTGTCCACCGGTACCACCACCAGTAAAAACAATGTTAGATGTCATTTCCTACATGCCTCGAAAACGGGAACAAGGCTTTCCTTCTTGAAGAGTTTTGCATATGACAGGGCTGACATACCCATAGCATCACACATAAAAGGATCTGCACCATGCTCCGCTAGAATTCGGCAAACCTTTTCGTTGCCAGTACCAACGGCAAGAACCAAAACAGGCTGGCCATCACGGCTAATATAACTGAGATTCGCTCCTCTTTCAACAAGGAATTCCACAATTTCCGTGTTGGATTTCCACACTGCATCCATAACTGCAGAATACCCTCTATCCTTGGACACAGCGTTAATATCAGCTCCAAGTGCCAAAAGCTTTTCTATCATCTCACGCCGATTATGACGGGCTGCCACACAAATCATTGGTGTTCCAGCAGCATCGCGACTATTTACATCAATTCCAGCATCAATAAATAGCTGACATTCCTTTTCATCATCAGAAGCAATATGGAAGGCAAAGCTATCAGGATTAAAGGGAATACCATTGTCCAAAAGAGCATGACGAGCATGCTTCTGTTTTTCTCGCTGCAAAAACTCAGGAAAACGAGCTTCCAAAATTTCTAACAAGGCAGAACATGAGGTATATTCATGGTATTCGCTGGTGGTCAAGGGTAATTTTCCCCATTCACGAGCCCCCTCTTTCCGAACACAAAACACAGGGATATCCTTCCCCAAAATATATCCAAAGGCAAAGGGAAGTTCCTTTACGGCAGTCCCATCTGTGTCACCAAGCCAGATGCAATACTCACATTCTGCTACTGAAGCAAGAAAGGAGTCATCAAAACAAGAGTCTGTTTCAAACACAGTGATAGTCGTATCATAAGAAGCGAGAAAATGTTTCATACTTTCCACATCTTCTCTTTTACCACCATAAGCAACAATTAACCATTTCATAAATTCTATTATAAGCCATGAAAAGCTACAACACAAGGGAAAAAACAAAAATAACCTATTTTTCTCCATAATCCATAGGTAGAAAAAAATAAGGTAAAAAAAAAGCCCAAACCATTTCTGGTCTGGGCTTTGCCGCCGGTAGGAATCGAACCAACGACACAAGGATTTTCAGTCCTTTGCTCTACC
>JAGBXW010000014.1 GCA_017629095.1 Treponema sp.
CTTTCAGGCCTTGGGCCGGCTTCGCAGCATAGCTGCTCAGCTTCAAATCCCGTCGGACGCATTGCGTCCTCTGTACAGCAATTCGGGTAGGCGGGATTTGAACCCACGACATCTAAGTCCCGAACCTAGTGCGCTACCAACTGCGCTACTACCCGAAAAAAAAAATAAGCCCATCCATTGCTGGATGGGCTTTAGCGGGAGCGACGGGGCTTGAACCCGCGATCTTCGGCTTGACAGGCCGACGCGATAACCAACTTCGCTACGCCCCCGTTACATTCACTACTATATCACAGAGAGTTATTTTGGTCAAGTGTTTTATTAAAAAAAAACATTTTTTTTCTTCACTTTTTTCACTTGAAATTATCTGCTGATTATTATATTATATATGTCAGTTGCTGGAATGGTGGAATAGGTAGACACAAGGGACTTAAAATCCCTCGGATGAATAATCCGTGCCGGTTCGATTCCGGTTTCCAGCAGGGCCGCATTGCCGTAAGGTAGTGCGGTTTTTTTTTATGCCTGCAAATTAATTTTTTTTAAAAAAAAGGGGACTGTTTCCAGTCCCCCTTATTAGGTATATATTTTTCAAAAATCAATGCACTTGGCTATACATTCCTGCAATTTCTTGGCGCCAGTCAAATTTCTTATCCTTTTCTTCCCATTCAATGATCTTTACGATGCTAAATTTTCTTGTATCTTGCATATTGGGAAAATGGACTACAGCAAAACGTCCTTGTCCAATATAAGTAACCTGTTGATTTTCTTCCAATGTTTCACGATTTTGGAGCTCTTCTAAAACACAATCAAAATGAACAGGCTCTCCCGTTCTTTTATCTGCGAGGGCTGAAGCTAAATCATCAATTGATTTACCACAAATGGGACAAGTCACCTCCCGTTGCTTGAGCTCCTTAATTGACTCCAAATCTCGCTGCATATCTTCGTGAACATGCTGTGGCAGTTTAGTTTCACTACGGTGGCCCTGCTGTTTAGACTCTAGATTTTTGTTGCCACCACGTTTCTCATTTTTTTTTCGGCCTTCTTCCTGAGAATGACGGCCATTCCAATTCCGCTTATTATTTCTACGGTTATTTCCAGATCGTTCCATATTTATGTCCTTCCAGATGGCTTATTTTCCACTAGCTTTCGGCTCAAAACAAGAGCAATACGTTGAATCGCAGCATCCATATATGAAGGTTCATATACTTTGTCTTGTAATTCACGCACCCTTGCTGCCCTAACGGCTTTCTTATGATTTTCTTTAGTAGCGGACATTATGAATTCTCCGAAAAGGCATTTTCTATGTGATACAACGGGGGAAGCCCTGGCATATCAACAATTAGCACATCAAATCTCATGTAGCTGTTACTATATTGTCGATACTTATGTACAAAATATTTAGCCGTTTCGATAATTCTTTTCCGCTTGATTTTACCAAGAACCTGATCCAGCATGGCAAGGTTGCCATGAGGTAGGGTTTTAACCTCTACAAACACAAGAAAAGGCTCTTTGAAAGCTATTATATCGATTTCGCCTGTTCTTGTCCGCCAATTTTGAAATAAAATCTGATAGCCTAAATCCTGTAAATAGCTTGCAGACCGCTCCTCTCCGGCCCGTCCCTTTTGATAGGATTCCGAACTACAGGTCTGCATCTAACCCACAGACTCCAATTCTGGGATGTCCTCTGCTCGAAATACATCCGATTGAAAATCTTCCAAGGGGAAGAGCAACTCATAACCAGCTGTTACCACATGAGGAATATTCCATCGATATAAACTATCAAGGTGGTGTTGTCGTAAAGGATGATTAGTAGCCAAAAACATATTTATCCCATCATCAAAGAACAAAGGTTCTGAGAATCGGGCACCCAGTACCAAGTCACTAGCTTCTATTCGTCTACTATTTTCTAACATAACTATCCTCTTGTTTTTATAATACACGATAAAAAGCTATTATGACGAGATATTTTAAGCACTGAACTTCATTTTTTCCACTTTTTTTTCTTAAAGGTTTTATAAACTTCCAATACTCCAAATTCTTACAAAAAAAGGGCTGCAAGCCTTGGAAAACTCCAAATACTTGCCAGCCCTTTCTTGCTATTTTGCCTTCTGGATATCGGACTTTCTGATGATAAGTTCCTTAACCTTAGCAGCCTTACCAACCTTACCACGGATGTAGTACAGTTTAGCACGGCGAACCTTACCAGGGCGAACACGCTCTACCTTAGCAATACGAGGTGAGTTGAGGGGGAATACACGCTCAACACCAACTCCGTAAGAATTCTTGCGAACAGTGAAAGTACGACTAATTCCAGAGTTCTTGAAGCAGATTACCAATCCTTCATATACCTGAATACGCTCAGTCTTACCTTCAATAATCTTAAAATGAACTTTTACAGTGTCCCCAACCTTGAAGTTTCCAACATCTTCCTTCTTCTGGGACTCTTCGATAGTTTTAATCAAATCCATAGTGACTACTCCTTCCCCTTGAATCGGGGGTGTCTTCTTTTGGCACCAGCCTTTTGCACCTGGCCCGTAATAGTCTCAATCATCTTTTCAGCTTCTACTGTCAAAAGGCCATTGTTACGAGCCTGACTAATCAAGTCTGGCCTATTTGCCATGGTTTTTGCCAGCTGTCGCTGGAGCCTCCACTTCCTGATATTTTCATGGTGACCAGAAAGTAATACCTCTGGCACCTGCATTCCTTTGTACACCTCTGGACGGGTATACTGGGGATACTCAAGAAGTCCCTTGGAAAAGCTTTCTTCCTCTAAAGATTCTTGGGAAATCACTCCTTCCACCAACCGATACACCGCATCGATGATGACTGTAGCTGCAATTTCTCCAGAGGACAACACATAATCTCCGATAGAAATTTCGTCGTCCACCCAAGAATCTATAATCCGCTGGTCAATACCTTCGTAACGTCCGCAGATAAGAACAAGCTCTTCTTCTTGGCTCAATTCCTTTGCCAAACGCTGAGTAAAGGGCTTTCCAGAAGGAGTAACGTAAATCACTCGCTTCTTGTAGGCCTGAACTGACTCCAACGCCTGACCAAGAGGCTCGGGAAGCATTAACATTCCCGCTCCTCCACCGTAGGGACTGTCATCACATGTTTTGTGCTTATCATGGGCAAAATCCCTGATATTCACCAAATCGTAGGCAATAATTCCCCGATCCACCGCCTTTGCCATGATTGAGCTCTCAAAGAAAGCACGGGGTATCTCAGGAAACAAGGTCAGCACATGGAACTTCATGGCTTACTCCAGAATCCAGAGGTGCATCAGCTGAACCCGCTTGTTTTTGGTATCTACAGTACCGATAAACTCCTTCTTAAAAGGAACAAGCACCTTTCGAGGCTTGCCAGAAGAAGTGGTTCGTAGCTCCTGGGACAAGAGGCTGCAACTCTCGGAGAGGACAACCTCCAACAGGTCGCCTGCTCCGCCTTCCAATACGTCTGTGATGGTACCTACCACAACAGGTTCTGCTGCAGTAGCTGCGGTCTTTCCCGCCAATCCCTTTGCACTGCCGCTGGTATAGACCAACTGACACTGCTTTAAATCTTCCACGTAGTACTCATCCTTTCCACAAGGACAAGCAAATTCTCTGGAAACCACAATCTCGCTACCAGAAAGCTTTTTTGCTTCCTCAGGAGAATTGATTCCCGAAAACTTAATGTACAGAATCCCGCCACCAAAGCTCACCTTTTCTATAGTCCGCTTTGTTTCAACGCCGTTCTTCCGCAAGACAACATCCTTCATTCCAGAAAAATGCTGAAACTCTCCAGATGTGCTTTCCACCTTACAATTACCCGCTAGGCCGTGGGTGCCTCGGATAATTCCTACCACGAAGTGCTCCATCAATCCATTATTTCCAAGCTATAGCGTTTACCGCTCTTGCTGGAAGAAGCGCTCAACACGGTACGCAGGGCCTTTGCAATACGACCATACTTACCGATAACCTTGCCGATATCTTCTTCGGCAACACGCAATTCAAGGATTGTGGACTTTTCGCCTTCAGCTTCCGTTACTGAGACTGCACCGGGATCATCGACCAGTGATTTTGCGATGTATTCAATCAGGTCTTTTTCCATTTCCCGTCACTCCCATCACTTACAGCGAAAAGTTCTTCTTGTTAAAGAGCTTGCGAACAATGTCGGATGGCTGAGCACCTACGTTCAACCAGTAGCGGGCCCGTTCCTCGTTAAAGGAAATCTGCTTGTCCTCAACCTCGATGGGGTGATAGATACCAATCTCCTCGATTGTCTCACCGTCACGGGGCTTTCGGGAATCCATTACTACGATGCGGTAATAAGGCCGCTTCTTTGTTCCAAACTTCTTCAGTCTGATTCTGACCACGTATATCCTCCAAAGACTTTTCCTGCTTGGCTACCTTATCTTAAGGAAACAACCTCCCATTCAAAGCCTAGTATTGACAGAATACTGTATTCTACAGTATGAAATAAAAATATACCAGTTTTTATAGCTTTAGTCAATGTAAGAAGAAAGAGAATTACAGTTTACTTGACCACAGATTTTTTGTGCAGTACAGTGGTAGGGGAAATTAAATTCACTATTTTATTGAAGAAAGGGAAAAGATGCCTCAGAAATGAAAAGAAATTACAAATTACCGACAAATTGAACGCTTACGTTATATTCACGAATCTTTAAGTTCAGGCTCCTATCCCACCACTCAAAAACTTGCCCGAGACTTAGAAGCTTCTACCGCCACCATTTCTCGGGACATTGAATTTTTGCGAGACAGATACCATGCCCCCTGTGAATATGACCCAGAACGAAAGGGATTTTTCTATACAGAACCTGATTTTCAGCTAGACCTTTTTACCCCATAAACCGAGAGGTAAGACGAAAGATTGCCACCGATAAACAGAGTTTTGCTGAATACATGAATTATCCTCTCAAACTTTTAGATAAATTGGAGTTAATTACAGATATAGATTACCCAAATCAAACTGAATTACAGGCAAACCTCAGTAAAAAGTACATTGGGCGCAATTATTTTAGTGACGGTTGCACCTGGGTGGGATTAAAGGCCTTTGACTTTTGCCCCACTCCACTTTTTACTATCTCCTACTTTGAACCCTACAACATGGTACCAAAAATGGTGAGCTACCATGTGCAGGGTTCTAAACTTACCTATATTGCAGAAGATTGCTCCTACGACAAGGGCTACTGGCTCTACATCATTCTGGAACATAAATTACTAGAAGCCCCAGAAGAGGTGGCACGGGTGGAGTTAAAAAACTTAATTGACTTTACTCGCAAGGCATAAGACTTAGAAGTGGTTTGAGTAATACTATTTATAAAAACAAAAAATTGCGGAAGAATAAAATTATTCAACCGAGGAGTTAAACAACAAATGCATTACTGGGTCGTAGAACAAATCCTTGTCGCTGCCTCGGGTAGAAAAATGATATAAATCCAAGAATTTTATCTTGCGGCTTCCTAGTTGGAAATTCCACAGATTTGCAACATTTTCTACAGTTCTTTGGCCAGAAAAATCATTGGAAGGAAAAATTAGCTCTAGGCTTTCCTTGCAAATTTTACTTTCCCACAAATTGGCAGCGATGATAATGTCTGGCTCCAAAAGAGCAATCTCTTCTCGGATGAAGTTCCGTTTTCTCAAATCTGAATCTTTTAAAAATTGGTTAATCAAATGAAAATCGGCAGTGGCACCATTGTCTGCATCGTTGGAATACTTGGAAATATTCATAATGGCAAAACCATAGTGATTTTTTTTCACCATATCAAAAAGAATCCTGTTTGCCTCTGGAATTTGTTCAAAGGTATACTTGCCCCTGCTTTGGATTCCATACGCAAGATATAAAATCCGCCGCCAATAAGAAGAACCATTAGCAGCACATTGCTGAAACCACTGCAAGTCGTTACTAACACGGTCTTTCCCAGAACTATAGCGTGACTCCCGTCCTAAAAAAAGGATTTTAGTATTCTCTGTAGAAAAATATCCTGGGAAAAAGCCATCATCATTAAAGTAGTCTATTGCTGCATAGGATTTCCCATCATCAGGAAAGACAATAGGAGCCTTTGTTTTAATGAGAGCCTTCCAGTCCTGCATAAGGTGCTGGAGTTCTCTCCGTTTACTGATATCTTTAGCCTGGGTGAACATATTGCTTCCTCCATCAACATTGCATCCCATGATAGAGGGATTTCTACTGAGTGTCTATTACCTGGTGATAGACTACCAGGGATACAATGAAGATAACTCAGGAATGAAGGAGAATGACTATGAAGAAATTTGCAGTTTGTGTAGCCCTGTGCTTGTGTTTGGTAATGAGTTTTAGCCCCTATTGGAGCTTTTCTTCTATTTGGCGAACAAGCTCTGATAGGGGGATGTGAAAAGCCTGAGCAATATTGTTGAGGACATTTAAGGAAGGAAGCTTTTTCCCCTGCTCTATTTCGCAGATGTACACCTGATGAGAATTAATTAACTCCGCTAATTTTTCTTGCTAGCATAGCAACCAACCAAATCTACTATAGGCGGCATATGAGAGTTAAATCCCAAAACATTGTCGTTCACATCATATAAATTTCCATCGAAATCTCCATGAGCTACTACCACCAACCTTACAATTGATTTATCGGAAAGCAACTGTTCAAACATCTGATTGGTGGCTGTATTTTCGTTTACCAAACGGAATTTGTATCCCATATCTTTCGCAGCCATTCCTATCTGTTTGTAATTATCACGTACAAGGAGATTGTATCCGATATTATTCAATGTATTCCATAAGTCTATGGCACTGAAAACTACTATTGTGTCTCGAACCTTATCGTCATTCTCCCCCACATACTCCGCATCCTCCACCTGCTACCCAACAATAGGATTCTCCTGCTTGGACAACTCCTTGTACTGAAGCTCCCCAGATGCAGGCTCACCTGAAAATGCCATTGGCTCCAGTTTCATCTGTTGCACTTGCCCCCGCTCCCGCTCTATCTCGCTCACTCGCTTCTTCTCGCCACCGGCCATGTTCCGCTTGATTAAATTCATGATGTTCCATACCATGACATACAGTAGGAGTGTCGGCATCATGAAAATAGAACAGAAAAACATACATTCAAAGACAGGAGTGAGTCTGGTGGACTCATAGTAATTGTAATCTGAAATGGATATTATGTGGAAGAGTCCAGCTAGATACAGCCCGAGGTGCAAGTAAGCCAGAGGTACCAGCCACTTTTTTTTCAAGACTATCCGCTCGAGATGCATTATCAGCATCCAAGCACACTGTACAAACCATATTGAGTTTACCAAAAGTTCGTGGCTTTGCCAGCCTCTTCCGTCAGGGGAGTCGTTCTGTCTTCAATCTTTTACCAGAACAATTGCGTTCTTCCCCCCACAAAAACTTGTGGAGAAAGATATTACTGCCCTAATTTCGAGTTTAAGAAAATGTAAAAAAGGGTGTACGACCAGAATGTTCTACCATATTTCTGTACAGAAAAATCTCGGTGTTTTCGTGTCGGTGATACCAGCCGTTCCATTTTTCAAGAATGATTTTCAAAAAACTCGACTTTTAGGCTATAAAATCATTCCTCTTTTCTCATTTTTGTGATAAAATATTAAATTAGCAGATTGTACAAAGATTTTATACCGACAAAAACTGACGTATAAGATTCTTATGCAAGATACGGAGAAATTATGTTATGTGGATGCCACACTGTGGCGGTAAAACATGACATAAACCATTCTTCCAGTTAAGGAGGTCTTATATGAAGTATATTCAGGTAATTTTAAAAAAAGTTCTTTTCTTACTTCTTGTATTTCTTGTTTTGTCATGCGAAAACTCTTCTAGTTTCGGGAATAATGATGCAGAAAACATTGATGAAATACTTACAATTTATTCTTTTGAGTTAAATATTGATTTAATAGCAGGGGCTGAGTCTGGAATATATCATAAAGTCACAGAATATAATTGCACATCGTTGGGTGACTCTTATTATGATGTAAAAAGTTATAAAGTACATTGGTTATCGAATAATAATTCTGCATACAAAAATAAAACAGGAAATCAGTTGATTGAAATGGTAAAGACTGGAAGTTTAACGCCTTCAAAATCTGAAAAATCAATAAGAACTAGTAATGGAAGTTCAAAAGGAATTGTAAATTCTGATACAAATGAGGAAGCCATATTTTATCTTCCGACTAAAGCAAAGTATGAAAGTTTAAAATATTTCTAAAAATTTAATTGGAAAATTTTTTATTAGGAACCTATATGGCAGTTTTTAAGGCTTTAATAGAAATAACAGGAAAGGGTGATAACTATAAAGAAGTAAAAGAGCTCTTATTGAAACACTTGAATTCATTTCTCATTGATTTTAAAAAGAATAAGTTATTGCTTTCCAAGAGTAAATGCAAAGTAAAAGACTTTGATGAAGTTATTTTACTTAGAGACTTTGCAACAGACTTATGGAACGAGGTAATTGTAAGAAAATTAGGAGTTATAATCAAAAGTTGTGGATTGCCTAAAAAGGCATAGAAATAGAAAAAGAGGTTTGAATCGGTTAAAATGATTTTTGACTTCAAGACACACACCGAAGGAAACCTCTTATGGCTATATTACAGTTAATTGCAGAAAAAGAAAAAAACAAAAAGATCCAAAGAAACTAGAAAAATTGTTAGATGAATTGGATTCATTGACAGGCTTAGATAGTGTGAAAAAAGAAATAAAGAGCATTATTGGACTTGTAAAACTAAATGAACAAAGGAAAAAACAGGGATTAGAAGAGTCCTCAGTATCATTACATCTTGTTTTTTCAGGTAACCCCGGAACCGGGAAAACCACGGTAGCTAGGCTCTTAGCATCAATATATAAAGAGTTAGGGGTTCTCTCCAAAGGACAATGTAAAGAAACTGATTACGAAGGACTTGTTTCTCAATATGTTAGTGAAACTCCCATAAAAACAAAAGAAGTAATCGAAGAAGCCATGGGAGGAATTTTATTTATTGATGAGGCTTATACGTTAAGTCCAGAAGATAACCCACGTGATCATGGACAAGAGGCTATTGACACTCTGCTAAAATATATGGAAGACAAACGAGATGATTTTATGGTTATTGTAGCAGGATATCCAAATGAAATGAAGCGTTTTATTACCTCTAATCCCGGTTTGGAATCGAGATTCACAACTTATATTCATTTTGAAGATTACAACGGAAAAGAATTATACGACATTTTTATGCATATGGTATCCAAGGAAGAATGGATTATACAAGATGGATTAAATGAACAATTAAGAGAATTTTTCTTAAAAACATATGAGAATCGACCAGAAAATTTCGCAAATGCACGAGAAATTAGGAATTATCTCGATTTGTGTAAAAAACGACAAGCTTTACGTTTAGCAAATAATAATATTGATAAATTATCTAAGAAGGATTTACAAACCTTATCAAAAGAAGATCTAAATTTAGTATAGATTTGACTCCTGAAAGATACTCGCTAACTACCTATTCTATCACCCCCTCACCCCTCTCATCACTAGCCAGCTCCTTCATCTTCTCTAGGATGTGTGTAACCAATATTTTTCTACCCTATTTTGCGACTTTATTATACACTATCAATTAGGAGGCAATTAATGAAAGATAAAATATATACTACACTATATGGTGCCATTGTAGCCGATGCAGTGGGTGTTCCTGTTGAATTTTTGTCACGAGAAGAACTAAAAGAAAATCCTGTTATAGATATGCGTGGGTTTGGGACATTTTACCTTCCAAAAGGAAGTTGGTCTGATGATTCAAGTATGATGCTCTGTTTGGCAGATAGTATTGGTATACAGGGAAGAATCGATTATGAAGACATAATGAGTCGATTCTGGGAGTGGTATAAAAATTCAAAATATACCCCCGACAATGATACCTTTGATATTGGAAGAACTTGTCATAAAGCAATAAAGAATTTTCACACTGGGAAAGCCCCTTTAGATTGTGGTCTTACTTCTGAAAGTGATAATGGAAATGGTTCTTTAATGAGAATAGCCCCACTACCACTCTATGTATTCCAGAAGTTTGGCTCCTCTGCAATGGATAACGAAAAATCTTTTGAACTTATCCATGATATTTCTCGCCTAACCCATGGCCATGAAATTTCTCTCATAGGATGTGATATTTACTGCTCCATAATGATTGAAATCCTCAAAGAAACACAAAAGGATTCCTTGCAAAACTGTGGATTAGAAAAAATCGCTGCCTATGTCCGTAAATATCCTCAGTATGAGCAAGCTCTCCAAAAATACGAAGGAATTTTCCATACAAATTTTAAAAACATTCCAGAAGAAGAAATTAAAAGTTCTGGCTACATAGTAGACACCCTGGAAGCTGCATTATGGTGTTTTTTGAATACAGATAATTACCGTGACTGTGTTTTGAAGGCTGTAAACCTCGGTGCAGATACAGACACTGTAGCATGTGTAGCAGGAAGTATCGCAGGGCTTTATTATGGAGACATCCCCAAAGAATGGATAAAGGAAATTCGCAATAAACAGCTGATTGATGATGTAATTACCAGATTTACAAAAGCAATAATTCCTGTAAATCATCAATAATAAACTCCGTTTCCATCAAAATGCAAGGTTATGAGATAGTGCCAATTTTTACACGCAACTGGTTCTTGAATTTTTCTACCAAATCTTCTATGCTCATTGTGTACTATCTAATTTCCTTGTTTGAAATTCTAAATTTCCTTTTCGTGAATATTTCTTCTTTCTGCAAAATATCTTTTTTCCACGTTAAAGAGTCTAAATAGTATGTAAACCCAATTTATTCCAAGGAGAACATTATACTCACAGATAAAAACTGGGAAACTGAATCTTACTCATCAATAAAGTTTATTTTTACCTCTATCATCTCTTGACAGATTCTATAGTTTATAATGTACTTACAGTTCAGTGGCAGGAGGCTCTTTATGGTAAATACTAAAAAAATCAATGTGACAAAAAACTTTCATTTCCCCTGGGGAGCTATGATTCGGTTTTCAGCCCTTTACCTTTTGGCCTTGGTGGTAATTCATGGTCTTGTGTACTGGGTGGCTCAAGACGGATATCATTCTTACGTAACAGCAGTACTTTTGTTCTTTTTTCCCATCTGTCTCTACTCTTGTTGTCAGGTTACCCTCCACAAGCAACATTTTTTAACTGGTTGCCAAACTCCACCCCAAGGTTTCTGGAATACCTGTTACTATAATTTCCACAGAAAGCGGGTGGCAGCCTATAGTTTCCATGGAATTGTGGCCTTTGCCCTAGCCCTGATTTTGCCTGTGTACCTTTCCATCATGTCTCGCTCGGAATATGTAACCCTCATGATATTATTACCCGTGGTGGTTCTTTCTATGGCTGGAATTAGAAATTATTTTAAGAAAAATCCCTTTGGAGATGTAAACCATCCAGCAAAAAACGAACAGATTGTAATGCTTTTTTCTGGCAGTATCTTTTTTCTTTGTACTGTGGTATATGGATTTATTCTGTTCTATCTTTCTAACAATGTGGCAACACTTTCTTTTTCTGCTCCCCTGCTTGATTCAGAAAATCCTTTTCAGCAAAATCAGTTGGCAAATCTTTTTGCCACAGTTTTGAACAATTTTGACGCAATTATTCAGTCTATTTTAGGAAGCAATGTCGCCCATGGAGTGGTTTTTCCTCTCTACATGGTGGTGGCAGTTATTCTTTTAAGCGGAGGCTTTGCCTTTTATGCCTTAAGCTGTATTTTCCGTTGTCTCTACCTTGATTCTAAGCGGATTATTTCTGTTGCCGTTCCTGTGGAAAAATTAGTGGAAATACAGGGTAAAGAAACGGTTTCTATCCGCCATCTTTCTAAAAAGGTAGCCATAGGACTTGGGATTTTCCTTGTTGTTGCAGCGATTGGAATTTTCTTTGGGATACGGTTTCTGTTAAGCCAACCTCAGTTCCTTCGAGCAGTAGAAGATAAGACTACAATGATAACAGAGGTCATTGATGGAGCCCTATACAAGGTGGGAACAGCACAGCAGATGGAACATTTTTCTGCTACAGTACAGGCTCAAACTATGGAAGAAATGATTCCTGTAATTAACCAGTATTTTGACACCATGGAAGGTAACGTTGATGCCTACCTGGACAAATACTATAGTCTCAGCAGTGAATACCTGCGTTTGTGGAATATGATTAAAGATGCTGTTAATCAGGCGGTGGCAAAACTTACTGATAAAGCAGCAGAGACAGCTGCCTTGGATGCAGTGAACACCAGCACAGGACAATACCTAGATCAGTTACTGGAAGAGAATCTTATACCGGAGCAAGATTTAGAAGCAGAACTTGCTCAGATTTCTCATGAGGCCCAAAAGAAATGGCAGCAAGGAATGGATGTCATTCGAGAAGAAAATAAAATCACTTACAGAAATGGCATGTATCAAGCGACTCTTTCCACCAGTTTAAATGACATTATGATAAAGGTTGACCCTAATTTTTCTCGAACCACTTCTGCCCGATGGCTTACCTCTGGAGTGGTGGGCGTTACAACAGGACTTTTAACTCGTAAGATTACAAAGGAACTGGTGGAAAAGCTTGCAGGAAAGGTTTCTCAAAAGCTGGCAAAAAAGGTTATTACTGAAACAGGAGAAAAGGTTTTGAAAAAAACTCTTATTGGAACAGCTATTGGAAGCGTTGCTCCTGGAGTTGGAAATGTTGTTGGTTTTATTGCAGGAGCAGGATTTGGTGTGTTAACAGATTTTGCTGGATTAAAATTGGAAGAACAGGTGAATCGTTCCAAGTATCGAGAGGAAATTTTGCAATCTATTCAAGAACAGCGACAAGAATACCTCAATTTAGTTACCGTGGCAAATCCCTAAACCAGGTTAAAAACTCTTGCAGACCAGGTGCTATTCTTGTGCCAAATTTCCAGTGCAAATTCACTTAATTTCCACAGGAAATTCATTCACTTTCCAGTACAAATTCCGTCCCACAAAAAACAAGAAATTAACACAATTTTTTTGATTTATTTGACCTTTTGTATTATAATTGCACACTGTAGGAGAAAATGGCAATCATGAAGAAACTTTGTACAATTATTCTTATTACATTTATATGCTCTGTATTGAATGCTGGTGGAACAAAGGGAATTTTAAAATCATGGGTTGATGATTGGCCAATACAACCTATAACCGTTATTTGCCCTTGGGCTGTTGGTGGTGTAGTAGATCGGGTAAACAGGGCTCTTGCAGCTTATGGAGAAGAAATTTTTAATCAACCTATTGTTGCTACGAATGATTTCATTCGACAGGGAGCAATTTCTGTTTCCGACAATTTCTTGCAGGCCGTTACACCTCTGTTGGGAGATGGTGGAAATGTGGCCTTTAACAATTATTTAGACACCAAGGCAAATGAGCCTGTTTTTATTATTGGAAGTGAAAATGCTTTTGCCGTGACACCCAATATACGTACTAGCAGACCACTACCCTTTGCATACAATGACTTTGAGCCAGTAATTAGTCTTTGCTCTGCAGTCTTTGTCATGACTGCAAATGCCCGCTTGAATATTGTAGATTTGGAAAGTTTAAGAGCCTATGGAAAAGGTAAAACGCTCATAGTGGCAGTAGGTGGTACAAGTAGTATAGAATATTTTATGCTCAAAAAACTTTTTGAAGAATTGGGATTAAAACTAGAAGTAGTGGCATACAATGGAGCAAATCTTGCAGTAAATGCCTTGATGAAAGGAGAAGTTGACCTTGCAGTTTCCCATCAATCTCAAGCAAAACATGGGGTTGAAACAGGAATCATTTCACCTGTAGTACTTTTTGACGAAAAAGGCAGTGATGAAGGTGTATTTGCAGGGGTAAAGGGTGTAGGAGAATATGGTTATACTGCTTATTGTAAAAACAGAAGTTTTTTGATGGCTCGCAAAGGTACAAATGCCGCTGTAATCCAAAAAGTGTATGAAGGATACAAAAAAATTCTTGCCCAAGAGGACATACAACAGTTGTATAAAAACATGATGATAGAGATAGAACCATTAGATGCAATTGAAATAAGAAATCACCTTACCGAAGTTCAAACTATGGTAAAATCTCATCTGTAATCTGGTAAATAGTGGAGTAAGTATGAAGATTGATATTTTTGGTTTAAGATCAAGACGTTCTCGATTTTCCCTGCGACTTCGTATAACAATGTCCATCCTCGTGTTTTGTATTGTTTCAGCTTTTATGTTATATGATACCTTTCATGTGCAAACTTTTATTTCTGAAAGAACTAAAAAATTTACACAAGATTTAACCTTCCAACATACTACAAGCATTGCAAAAGAAATCAATACAAGAGTTCTGAGTATCAAAATGATTGCAGATGCCTTGAACCCCAAAAATCGAGCTACCCTAGATGTCCAGATGGAAGAGATTTTACAACGAAAACAGGAGTTAAGTGTATTTAATGCCCTCTATTACATTGACGAAAAAGATATTCAGAAAACAGTAGATGGATCAGAATTCATTATACTGCCAGACCTCCAATTTACCTTGCAGCATCACAAAGAATTACATGAGGTAACAGGAACCGATTGGTTACATATTTGTTCTGATGGAAAAGATAATATCTATTACATCCACCAAATTACCGATGGTAATTCACTAGTAGGATTGTTGATAGGTGTTAGAAATCAAAGTGCATTACAAGATTTTATACAGTTAAAGACACTGAACAATGAAACGGTGAGTTGCGTTGTTGATAAAAATGCAAACATGATTATTTCCCCCACTGGAGGTTACTTACCACCCCATAGACTGATTGATGACTATCTGCTCTTTGAGGATATAGATGAAAATAGATTGGCTCTGCAACAGTTGAAAGGAAATATTGCAAATCTTCAGCAAGATATACAGGAAATTAGGAATATAGATGGAGCAAAACTCCTTGTTTCCTACACTCCCGTGGGTATAAATGACTGGGGATTGCTCTCTTTTATTCCTGATGAACTTGTTTCTCTCAATGCCTATGAGCATTTAAGCCGCACATTCTACACTTCACTTATTACCATTTTCATTTTTGGATTTATTACCATCACCACAGCTTACACCTTCAAAAAGAATAAGAAGGAAATGGAACAGATTGCATTTTATGATCCCATTACCCAGGGACTCAACAAGGATGGCTTTACCCTTCGGTTCAAAGAAATTGTTGAACACAATCCATCCTATGCATATTCTGTCGTATTAATGAATATGAAGCATTTTAAACTGATTAATGAACAATTCGGAAAAGAAGAGGGAGACAGACTCCTGCTTCACATTAATCACTGTATAGAAAAATGTCTCCACCCCAATGAATTTGTGGGACGATTTACTGCCGACCGTTTCTTTCTTTGCTTAAAGGATCGAGATCAAAATATTATAGAATCTCGGCTACGGTACATGGTTGCAGAGATCACCGCCTTTAATGAGAATAGCGAAACTCCGTATAATTTGGAATTCCACTGCGGTGTCCGCCTCATGGATGAATCTACCTATGAATTGATTCAATTGCAGGATCATGCACACGTTGCCTATGAACACGCTGTGGCAGAAAAAGTCTTTGCGGTATTCTACGACCAGAAGTTTATCAATAAGCTCCTTAAAGAGCAGGAATTAAACATGCTGTTTGAAGAGTCTTTGGAAAGAGGTGACTTTAAGCTTTATCTGCAACCAAAAGTTCGCCTAGATATCGGTACGGTTTGTGGAGCAGAAGCCTTAGTTCGTTGGTTCCATCCCGAAAAAGGAGTCATTTACCCTTCTGACTTTATTCCCCTGTTTGAAAGCAATGGCAAAATTTGTCAGCTTGACTTGTACATGTTTACAGAGGTTTGCAAAACATTACAACGATGGGAAAAAAGCGGTAGAAAGCTCTTCCCCATTTCCTTTAACCTTTCTCGGCAGCATTATTTTCATAATCCAAACTTCTTAGATGCCTTTATACAAGTGGCAACGGAGTATAAAATACCACGAGGTTTGTTGGATTTTGAGCTGACAGAATCAATCTTCTTTGATAACGATAAATTCAAGGCGGTAAAAAAGAGTCTTGATGAAATGCACTACCAAGGATTTTTATGTTCTTTGGATGACTTTGGTGTAGGATATTCATCTCTTGGTCTTTTAAAAGAATTTGATATTGATACCATCAAATTCGATAGGCAATTCTTCTTGGACATTTCTACAGATAAATCAAAAACCATTGTAGAAAGTCTGATGGGTATGTCAGAAAAACTCGGTATAAAGACTGTGGCAGAAGGAATTGAAACTCACCACCAGCTTTCCTATTTGAATAAAACTACCTGTAATGTTATTCAGGGATATATTTTTTCCATGCCCTTGGCGGTACCAGAGTTTGAAAAGTGGCTAGACACATTGAAAGATGGTAAACCAGATATTAAACAGATGAATTTCTAACCAATTTGTCAAAATGACAAGGGAATAACTATGGGGCCTCATAACGAGGCCCCTTTTTTTACCTTTTTTTAAAAAAAAATATCTCCAGTGTTCTTCCAAATGTGCTATAATTGATAGACGAAAAACTTATCTTTTGGAGAACTATATGAAAAAATTATCCTTCATATTAGTTGGTTTGTGCTTCCTTTTGTTTGGTTGTCCTCATAATGCTGAAATTTCAGATGGGGAAAGAACAGTTCAAGGAGAACAATATAGCACAATTTCATCCTTAGCCTATATTGGTGGGTCTGTAGTATACAATCCCAGTAATCCCTTATCTGCCCAGTTATACAATGGTGCAAATATTGCTATATACCATAGCAAGCTCACAAAAACAGTGGAAACTGTAGATGTGTATAAAAGCAGAGTAAAGGATGGACAATTAACCGAAGGCTGGGAAAAGGATACAGTGGAGATTTTTAGCATAGATAGAAAAAAAGATATTTATGGCTATTTAAAGATACAAGCTGTTTCATCTGAAGCTATCGTCTTTGACTACCATCGTTTTCAGTCTCCAGAAAAAAAGGTAGTCAAGAGCTACAGTTTGAAAAAAAACAAAACCCTTGATCTTGACAACGATGGCCAACTAGATGTGAAATACACACCACTGCTTCCTGTACGAGAAAATTTCGAAGGGGCTATGTGTTTGGAATTCATTTCTAATCAAGAAGCTCTTTACAGCACCATGTATGCCACCGTAACAGATGAAGCCTTGGCAAGAAATACACGCAGCCTTGAGGAGCATAAAAATTCCACATTCTACGGTGTAAACTCAAATGGTAGTTTTATTTATATCTCTGGAACAGATGGCACATCCTTCAATACACGTGCAGCCATTGGTGAATTCAGTACTGAGGGTATTTCCCACGGTGACTATATTATCAACTCAGCTAATGGTGAATTTTATTCTGTTGTAGGTGAGGTTCCAGCAGATGATCGTACCGATGATACTTCCAACTTAGCTAAAGAATTGTCTTTAAAAAAGAGTGATGAGTACGTTGAAGTAAATGATAACATCGAGTTACAAGCCTTTTTTACCTACATGTACCGCGAAAATCAATTTGCAGATGCAGAAAATGGTCCACAAGCATTACTGCGGGCACTACCAAAAGAACTGGTAGGAAATGACATTGATGTCAATACCTGTACTGCAGAAGATGCTCTAGACCAGTTATTCTCTATTCTTACCAGTGGTTCTATTGTAGAAATCATAGTAGAAGCCAATGGAGGCACTGTTTCTCCTGAAGATCAAGCATATATTGAATATGTCTTATTTGAATACATAGAAGCAATTTTTCCTGATAGCGTTTACGAAGAAATTGTTGCTGCTAAAGGTAATCCAGAAAAGATACAAGAGATAATAGATGCTAACTGGAATAACACTGAAGTAGACGTAGCAGGAGTTAAAAAGGCCTATCTGGATTTAATTGCCATGAACAGACGCTGTATAGAGCACTATTATCCAGAATCACCTCGTGCCATTGTTGTAGTTCCCGACATTTCATCAGTATATCCATTGATGTCTTTGAATATTGCAGAAATTCCTGATCATTTAAATGATAAGCTTAACAACACTTCACCTGCTGCAGAATCTGTCGTTCCTACAGCATTTGTGCGTTCAAGTATTCCTGAGGATCAGCTAACCAGTGAATATAAGGCATATCTTGCAAAGAAACAAAAAATCGATGATGAGTTTAGTAAATTTTACTCAATGTCATTGAGTAGTATCAAAATAACAGATTTAAAAGATGGCTCAAAGCCAGCAGCAGAGGAACCAAAGCCATATTGGGCTAGGAAACCAAAGCCTGAAAAAGCAAAAGATAATGATCCCAAAGAAACAGAAATCCCCTTAGATGCCCTGCATTTTGAATTAAAGCTGGGAATAACAGGTTCATTCGAAAGTATTTCGGGACATATGGAAAGTGGCTTGGCTGGTGCAATTTATACTTCCTTTGATGGTAACCTCAGAGAATTTCACCAAGAAGTTCCAAACTTATATAAAAAGGAGTTTTTTGATGACAGCACAACATTTATGATTGGGCCCGTTCCAATTACTCTTGGATTTGGAGGAACTTTTCAGCTAGGTTTAGAAGCAGAATTTTCAACCAAGGTAAATTATGCTATCCAATTTGTAGGAATGTATGGTGGTGGTGCAGAATTCGCCGTAGACTATGGTCTAAAGAAGTGGTGGAACCCATTCTCATTCTATGTAGACACAAGCACTAAGTTCCGATTGATTAACAATACGGAATATTATGCTGGACCTGTTACCCAAGATACTGGTGGTGGAAATTCCTATGGTGGACAGGTGATTTTTAAACCTGCTATTGAGTTGGAACCAAGTGTTGCCATTGGGCCTAAATATCTCTATGCAGGAGTAGGTTTTCCTATTAATGTAACTTTCTATGGTGGACTTGGTATATACAACACACAGTCTACACCAGAAAATGTCTGGTTTATGATAAAAAAGGAATTTATCGCTGCTTGGGATTTGTATGGGCGGTTAGGCCTTGGAACGACTATTTCAGTTACACCAAAAGTTGGTGTAAAAATTCCTATTATCAACAAGAAAATTGAAAAAAATTGGAATGCTATAGATCTTCTTAAGGCTGAGGTTTTCATGAACAAAGATCATAATTTTGAAGGCAAAATCGAGCATATTCTACAATGAGTCAAAATAAGGGGATGTTCAAGATGATGTGAACCCCAAAAGTTGGAAACAATTTTTGGGGTTCACATCAAAGGGGCAGCCCCCTTTTCTTGCCATTACACAAAACTGAAGTTTTATCTCTTTTTCTGCAAACTGTTCCCCATAAATATCTCCAGAAACATTTATATCTCTATTCATTAAAAAGAAATTTAAAATATATATTTTCCGCTCAAATGTGTTATAATGGATGCCTAGAAAAACTCAAAGGAGAAACTTATGAAAAAACTAGCTTTCTTACTGATTGTTTTGTGCATTGTTTTATTAGGTTGTCCTCATAATGTTAAAATTTCAAATGGAAAAAAAACAGTTCAAGAAAAACAATATAATACCATTTCATCCTTAGCCTATATTGGTGGGTCTGTAGTCTACAACCCCGCTAATTCCACAGCCGCCCAGCTCCATAATGGTGCTAATATTGCAGTACATTTAGGCAAGGTTACCCCCAATACAGTACGTGCAGAAACATATAAATACACACCACAAACACCTTCAATGAAATGGAACGAGACATCAGCACAAATAGATTCAGTCTCAATAGATGAAAATAGTAACGTGTATGGTTATTTAAAGATTCAATCTGTTTCATCTCAATCTATTACCTTTGACTACCACCGTTTTATCACTGATGAAAAAAAAGAAGTTAAAAGCTACAATTTGCAAAAAGGAAAAACCATTGATCTTAATAAAGATGGAAATCCTGATTTAAGATACACACCACTTCTTCCTATCCGAGAAAATTTTGAAGGTGCCATGTGCTTGGAATTCATTTCTGACCCAGTAGCTGGGTACACCACCATGTATGCCACCGTAACAGATGAAGTCTTAACAAGGAATACACGAACATTTACCGACTACGAAAATTCTACCTTCTACGGTGTAAACTCAAATGGTAGTTTTATTTATATCTCTGGAACAGCTGGAACAGCAGGAGCTCCCTTCAATTCACGAGCAGCCATTGATGAATTCAGTACTGTAGGTCTTTCCCATGGTGACTATATCATTAACTCAGCTGATGGTGAAATTTTTGCTGTTGTCGGAACGGTTCCAGTTGATGATATGGCCTCTGATACTTCCACCGTCAATAAAGATTTATCTTTGAAAGAATATAATGATTACATTGTAGAAGAAGGGAATATTGAATCAGAGGAAAATATTGAAATAGAGGAGTTTTTTTCCCACCTGTATAGAGAAAATCAATTTGCAGACAAAAAAAATGGTCCTCGCTCATTGTTACAACAGCTTCCAAAAGAAGTTTTGATTAGTGAAGAGCTTGATTTAGAGACCTGTTCAACACAAGAGGCCTTGTTCGAGTTAGGTCAAATTCTTGCCACTATCACTACGACTGATAAAATTGTTGCAGCAAAGATAAAAGAAGGCGAACCAGGGCTTACAGAAGAAGACAGAGCATATATTCAATTTTTATTACTTGAATACATTGAAGCTGTCTTTAACACTGAAACCTATAATAAAATTAAAGATGAAATAGTAAATAATGAAATAACAGATACAGCAAAAATAGATGCATTGATGGCTACATACTGGACTCCAGATTATTTTGATATTAAAGAACAGAAGATGCTACAAGCCTTAGCCGATTTAATTGCTCTAAACAGATCATGCATTGAACGGTATTATCCAGAATCACCTCCTGCTGTTGTTGATATTCCAGAAGTATCAAGCGTATATCCCTTAATGTCTCTGAATATTTCAGAAATTCCCACTGAACTCAATGATGTTCAACATATTCAAACTCCAATAGTTCATTCTTCACGAGGAATTCTTGATTATGATCAGTTAGATGACAAGTACAAAGAATATTTGAAGAAAAAAACACAAATTGATACTGAATTTGATAAATTTTATTCATTCTCCCTCAGTAATATTAAAATTACTGGTATAGAGGGAGATGGCTCACAAGTAAAAACAACAGACAGGACAGAAATTAAAAAAGACCCTCAAAAAGGAGGCTCAAATGACAAGGATGATAGCACCGTAATTGACACAGGAACCTATCACTTTGATCTAAAACTTGGTGTCACAGGTTCTTTTAACAGTCGTTGGGGTCATCTTGATAGTGGTTTAGCAAGTGCCATCTATATTTCTGTAGATGCAAACTTAAAAGAATTACAGATAAAAAAGAATTTAATACGACAAGAGCTTGTTGACCAAAGCAAAACATTTATGATTGGACCTGTTCCTATAACCTTTGGTTTTGGAACA
The DNA here is from genome assembly GCA_017629095.1 of Treponema sp. Classification (GTDB taxonomy): domain Bacteria; phylum Spirochaetota; class Spirochaetia; order Treponematales; family Treponemataceae; genus Treponema_F. The sequence goes on from JAGBXW010000014.1 coordinate 21,383, forward strand.
GCAATAGGACTTGACTTAGAAGGCGAAATTCAAACCTTTATAAATTTTACTGTTGAATTTACGGGAATGTATGGTGCTGGTATAAACTTTACCGTTGATTATGGTAAAAAGAAATCATGGAATCCATTTGCATTTTACTTTACACCTAATTTCTCTGGACATTTGATTCAACATACAGCAGGTTATGCAGGGTTTGTTACAAAGACAACGGATACAGGCAATTCTCTGGGAGGCCGTGTAGTTTTTACACCATACCTAACACTAACACCAAAGGTTGCACTGGGACCACAATATGCTTATGTGGGAATAAACCTACCACTTAAACTCTATTATAAACATGGTTTTGGAATTTATTCTATAAACGATCATGATAATGATGATGCATGGTTTAAAACAGATTATTTAGGGGGAGAACATTACAAGTGGGCACAAATCGCTGCAGGAACATCTATTGGTGTACAACCAGTATTGGGAGTAAGAATTCCTATCATAAACAAGAAGATTGAAACCAATTGGTCAACTACAGAGCTTTTTAAAGGTGAAGTATATATAGCAGCTGATGGTACTTTAAAAGCAAAAGCAACGGGATTCATCCCCGATATAATTAATTAACAGTAAATGACTTTAAGGGGGTATCCAGGGGGACCCCCTTTTTCTTGACCATCACTCATCCAAGGTATATAGTGTGAGGAGGAAGTGTATGCATGAAAGAAGAAACCTATATCATCACTGGTATGAGTTGTGCAGCCTGTAGCAGTGCCGTGGAGCGAGTTACCAGAAAGCTTGAGGGTGTAGAAGAAAGTAACGTAAATCTTGCCACTGGTCGCATGACCATTCGCTACGACCAAGAAAAGGTAAATCCCCGGCAGATTATGTCCAAGGTGGAGCGAGCAGGCTTTGGCTGCCAACCGTATATCCAAGAACAGCGGGTTCCCCAACAAAAAAAATCAACGGACAAGTTTCAAGATCCACAGCATGCCGCACCCCACGGCAAAGAGCATTCCAGTAGCCCAAACAGCCAGAATGTAAAACCCTCTGATACGCAAGACAAGGAACTCCAAGAAAAAAAGCACCGTCTTCTTGGTGCCTGGGGCTTTACTCTGGCCCTCATGTACGTTTCCATGGGCTCCATGCTACCCACTCCCCTCCCCCTACCAGAGCTTGTCCAAGGTGCAAGCCATCCTTCAAACTTTGCCCTGTTACAGCTTTTGCTCACCATTCCCGTGCTTTTTTATGGCAGGTTCTTTTATTCAAACGGATTTTCCGCCCTGTTTCATGGGAATCCCAACATGAATTCCTTGGTGGCAGTGGGAAGCCTCGTTTCCTTTATCTACAGCTTGGCCATAACTTTTTTAGTAGCGGACAATCCCCATCAACTGCACCACCTGTACTACGAGTCTGCCACCATGGTCTTGACCTTTGTTATGACAGGAAAATATCTGGAAGAAAAAAGTAAGAAAAAAACAGGATCTGCCATTACCGCCTTAATGGAGTTAACTCCCCCTACAGCCTTCCTCTTAAAAAATGGAACTACTGTGGAGGTTCCTGCAGAACAGCTGGTGGTAGGAGACTTAATATTGGTAAAGCCAGGGAGCCGTATTCCTGCTGACGGAGAGGTTGTACAAGGAGCTGGTGGTGTGGATGAATCCATGCTTACTGGGGAAAGTCTGCCAGTGGAAAAGAGTCTTGGAAGTACCGTCACTGGTGGCAGCATGAATCTGAACGGAGTGCTACAGATTCGGGTAAGCCGAGTGGGAAAGGATTCCACCTTGGCAAAAATTGTAGCATTTATGGAAGAGGCCCAGGGAAAGAAGGCGCCCATTGCAAAAATTGCCGACAGGGTTTCCGGTATTTTTGTGCCGGTGGTTATGGCCATTGCAGCAGTGGCGGCAGTGGTGTGGTTTATTGCCGGAAAAGATGTGGCCTTTGTGCTTCAGATCTTTACCTCGGTGTTGGTGATTGCCTGTCCTTGTGCCTTAGGTTTGGCCACTCCTGCAGCCATTATGGTGGGAACAGGACTTGGGGCAACTCATGGTATTCTGGTGCGAAGCGGAGAAGCCCTAGAAGTAGCAGGAAAAACCACCGCTGTGGTACTGGACAAAACAGGTACCGTCACCCAAGGCAAACCCCAAGTGACCCAGGTGGTGGTGGCAGAGGGTGTGGACAAGGATTATCTTTTGTCTTTGGTGGCAGCAGTGGAATCCCAAGCCCAGCATCCCTTAGCCCAAGCAATCCTTGCAGCAGAAAGTTCCTGTACCCAGAAGTTTTCCATTGTCAGCTTTGAAACCATTCCCGGTAAAGGAGTTACCGCCACATTGCAGCAGGGTGCCACAGTGCTGGTGGGAAGTCTTCGCCTTATGGAAGAATCAGGCTGTCCCCTCCCCCAATCCCTCGCACAAGCCAGTCAAGAGCTACCGGAACAGGGAAACACACTGGTGTATGCAGCCCTGCAGGAAGGTAATGCACCAGCAAAAATCCTTGGACTCATTGCCATTGCAGACCGCATCAGAGAAACAAGCTTTGAGGCCATTCAACAGTTAAAATCACTGGGAATCAAAACTATCCTTTTGACGGGAGATAACAAAGGGGCAGCCCAAGCCATTGGAAATCAGGTACAGGTGGACCAGGTGATTGCCCAGGTGCTCCCCCAAGAAAAGGCTCAAGTGGTGGCAGCACTGCAGAAAGAAGGCTTTCAGGTGATGATGGTGGGAGACGGCATCAATGACGCCCCCGCCCTAGTGCAGGCAGACAGCGGTGTAGCCATGGGTGGAGGCAGTGACATTGCCCTAGAGGCAGGAGATGTAATTTTAATGGGAAGTAGCCTGCTGGATGTAGCAAAAACTATTAGACTCAGCAAGCTCACCATCACAAATATCCGGCAAAACTTGTTCTGGGCCTTTTTGTACAATACCATCGGTATTCCCGTGGCAGCAGGTCTTTTGTACCCCATCACTGGCCACCTCATGTCTCCCATGCTGGCAGCCTTAGCCATGTCCTTAAGCTCCGTCTGCGTAGTGTCAAATGCATTACGCCTGCGGACAAAAAAACTATAGATACAGGAATTACATAGGAGGTTTTATGATTATTCTTGACGTACCAGAAATCCACTGCCATAAGTGCGTGGAGCGAATCACCAAGGTACTGGAAGAGGACAAGCTCACCTTTTCCGTTTCTCTGGAGGAAAAGACAGTGACTATTGACGGTTGCCAAAACTGCGCCAACACAGCTATTTCCACACTGGATGATTTAGGCTTTACCGCCACAATCAGAAAGTAACAGCTGGAAATGGGACGGAGGGCGGGGAAATACAAAATACACTAACATTTTCACAAATTGAATAATTTTGTTTATTTTATTCACTAAAAGATATATTCATGATATACTCCCACACTAAACAAAACCCATCAAGTGGCGTTTTCATCAGAGAAAACTTTTAGCATAGCCTAAAAGAATTTTTTATTTTGAGGAGGATTTCAGTATGAAATCAAAGAAAATGGTTGCATCCACAATTGCAATGCTAGTGATGACCTGTTCTATACTCAGTTTTGTGAGTTGTGACAACATGAACAGCAACAACAATGGAAATACACAAGGAACGGGTGGGAGAAATTTTGGAACCAAAAGCGGTAACACTTCTTTACCCTTTTTAACAAAAGAAGAAATTAAAGCAAAGTTTGATGAAACAAATCCTGCAAACCTTGAATCATTGATAAGACGTGGTAGTCCTGCAACAATTAAGGCAACTGCTTGGGGAGAACAAAATATGTCTAAGCTACCAAGTTTTGAGAGTCCTTATTTTGCAGGAGAACCTAGAAGTGATATTATGGATTTAGCTCTTGCTCGGTATAATTTTGTTCGTCGCTTTGCAGGTCTTAATGCAGCTGTTTTTAACGAACAATTTCATAGAGAAGCTCAACATGCAGCTTGGCTGTGTGCAATGTATCAGAAAACTGATAGATCTCATTCAATCACAGCTTATCAGAAACCTGAAGGTGTAACAGGAGAAATGTGGAATTTAGCAGCAGCTGGTCTACAACAGTGTTTGCATTTAGCTCCCCACGCTGCAAACTCAGTAGATATTTATATGGCTGACAATAAAAATGGAAACTTAGGACATAGAGTTAATCTTTTAACACTTACCGCTTCTCAAGTTGGATTTGGCGTGGCTTCTGCAAACCTTGTTAATAAAAATAGGAATGATCCGAATGTCATTACTGGTACTTATGGTGCCACCGCATTCCGTTTTAACTGGCAGAAACAGCCTGATTACGAGGATTTTGAGTACGACATGGTTTCTTGGCCACCTGCTGGCTACTTTCCTGCAAAAACAAGTCTCTTTGACAGCGGTGTAGACAAAGCACGTTGGAGCATTTATTTTAATAATAACAAGTATGCCTTGCAGACAACAGCAGATTCCAATGGTGTAAAAACCAATGTCATTGTTACAAAAACAGTAAATGGAGAGACTAAACAAGTATGGGACTTTGCAAAAATTGCTTCCAATGTAGAAGCTTTTAAGAACAAAAATTATACTCTCACAGAAGGGGAATCTTGGTGTAGCATAACCTACGGAGGCACTACCATTTTCTATTTGGCTTCTATAAAAAATGGTCAGGAATCTCTCGAACAATATACTGATGGCAGTGTATACACCGTAAGATTTGAAAACCTTGTAGACAAAGTAAATGGTGGATTCACAAATCTTGAATATGCTGTAGAATTCTTCGATATGAGCACGGTACAGTAAAATATATTTTTTCGTAACTTTATCTCAAATCCCCTTAAAGAAATTTAAGGGGATTTTTTTGATATCCCCCTCCCTACAAAAAAACCGTCCTTCCAGTAACACTGAAAGGACGGCCAAGGAGGTAGCTATAACAATTCCAAAGAGGGAAATTGTACTCAAAATAAAACGATGTAGCTTCACCTTCTAGAGCCACAGAGACCTAGAAAGGGGCTCATTTCATCTACTAGAACGCTGCAGGAATCAAGTCAATGCCAGCAGTTTCTTCAAAGCCAAAGAGCAGGTTCATGTTCTGTACCGCCTGACCAGAAGCCCCCTTTACCATGTTATCTAGCACAGACACAACTTGGAGCATTCTCCCACCATCCACCACATACACCTGCATATCGCAATAGTTTGAATACCGCACATTTCTCGTGGTGGGATTCTTTCCAGCATTCAGCACCCGCACAAAGGGCTCTTTTTCATAGAACTCCTTGTATAGCTGATGAACCTGCTCCACAGAAAGCTTTCCTACAAACTCTGGTGCTAAGGGAGCATAGATTGTGGAGATAATACCTCTGCTCATGGGCAGAAGATGGGGGGTAAATACTATGCCACATTCCTTGCCCGCAGCAATGGAACAATTCCGCTTTATCTCTGGCTGGTGACGATGTCCACCAACTCCGTAGGCCATAACAGATTCGCCGCACTCGCAGAACTGATTTGTCATGGTGGGATTACGTCCCGCTCCAGTTACACCACTCTTGCTATCCACAATGATAGTGTCTGTAGCCACCAGCCCCTTCTTCAAGGCGGGCAATAATCCCAAGGTGGCAGAAGTTACATAACAACCAGGATTACCGATAATGCGGGCGGAACGAATTTTTTCTCGATACATCTCTGGCAGACCATACACTGATTCAGCATGAACAGCAGGAAAATCCCAATCCTTCTTGTACCATTCTCTGAAGGTGGCCTCATCTTCGTCAAAGCGAAAATCTGCAGACAAATCAATGAGCTTCTTGCCTGTACGGATACATTCATCGGCATGTTTTTCAGCCACACCATGGGGCAAGGCAGTAAACACCACATCGGAGGCAGCCACCACTTCTTCCGCTGTTGTCAGCAAACCAGTAGTTTTCCCGCAGATCTTGCCATCGGTAGAATCCCACAGACCAAAAAGATTTTGGTAAATGTCTTCTAGCTGCTGGCCTTCAAAACTGATGGAACTTACATAAAGAGAACCAACCTGAGGATGACGGAGCAAAAGCCGAACCAACTCCACTCCAGCGTACCCTGTGGCACCGATAATACCAACTGAAATCATATCTATTTCTCCACAATTACCGTTGGAGATTCCACAGGTTCACTCACTCCAGTAGTCTCAGGTACTTTAATAACCTCAGTCGTCTCACTGGGAACAACAGGTTCAACGGAAGGCTCAGCTGTTGGCTCTGGATTGATTGTGGTTGTAGCAGGAACTTCAGGAGCTGCCTCTGGCACCTTTTTTATTGCTGTTGCAGGAGGAATAACGGTCTCTACCATATAGCGAATGGAAATTCCAGTAGCATCTTCTACCCTTTTTTCCACCACAAAGACAAATCCCTTTCCATCAGGAGTGGTATAAATTCTATCAATGGCGTACCCTGTTACACCAGCTCTTTGTATTCCAGGATTTCCCGCTACAAACCGAGCCAAAAGTTCTCCATTGAGATTCTTTTTTTCTGCAACGATATAGAAAGAAGATTTTGTATTTGCTCCACTTCCCTCAAACAGAGGTACTAATCGAACGGTGTAAACAACCTCCTGAACAGGAGTTGAACTTTCAAAATCCTTAAAGGTGATTTCCGCAGAGCCACCCTTAGAAGTATCTTCTCTCATGTACAACATGGAATCTGCATCAACAGGGGAAAGACCATAACTATCTAAAAAAGACTTGTGCTTTGCCTGCAGTTTGGAAAAAACAACGCTTCCAGTTTTTCCTGATTTATCGGTAGTCTTGAATACACCCTTTGACACAAAATCATTTTGTTTTACATCAACGGTGTAAATCTCAGCATATCCATGAAAATTTCCATCAGTCTTTCCATACTGACCAAATACATATGTTTTTCCATCGCGAGAAAAACCTAAGTCCACAAAGGCTGCTGCGTCACCTGCAAAGGTACAAACAGCCACCATTAGTACAGCAATAGTTGTAAAAAGTCTTTTCATAAACCCCCCAGAGTATCCGTACATTTATATAGGAATTTTCGACAAAATCACAATCATCTTTACATAAATTTATCTTCACGGTATGCTGACACTATGACTTTAGTTTCCAGAAACAGGATTTTTCTTTCACTTTTTTTTCTTGCAGTGATTTTCATCATTGCCACCAGCGTTGTCTTTATTTTAGCTTTTATGAACGGAACGATTCTTTTCCCAGAAACAACCCAACGTCTTTTTTCTGTACCTGCCTTACCGCTATTGGTTCCCAATATGTTTGCCGCAATCTCAGCAGCTACAGTGCTACTGGTATATGCTGCAGTAATTTTGGGGATTTCCCTCGTCAATTTTGAAAAAACTCGTTCCATGGAAATTATTTTCCTTGCAATTTTTGCCTTGGGTTGCCTTTTTGAAGGAATACGAATATGGTTGCCAGTGTTTAATTTTTGGGCAAACCATTCCCCCCTCTATGTGTTAATTGGCAAGCTGCTTTTTTTTGGGAGAGCTCTCTCTGTGGTGAATCTCCTAGCACTGGCCCTGATTTCTCTAGAATTGGAAAACAAGCAAAATATTGAAATGAACCTTGTGGTGGTAACTGCGGTAGCGACACTGCTCGCTCGTCTTACTTCCATCGAGTCCCTTATTATTCCTTCAAACTGTAGCATTCGATTTGGCTATGAAAAGATGTTTTTAACAGTGACTACAGTAACTTTTTTAGTGGGATTTTTGTCAATGCTCTATCAAAGTAACAATCGAGGTAGCCCAGAATACACCCGTGTGGCGGTGGGATTCCTTTTCCTATCCTTTGGCTACCTCTTATTAACTCAAGCAGATTCCATTCTCCCTTTTTCCCTAGGAACTATCTTACTTATTACAGGTTCCATCATATTTTTGGTAAATCTGCACCGATTTTATACTTGGAAATAAAATTGACAGAAACAAGCGATTACAATAGGAATCACAAGATTATCTAAATCTTTCAGAGGAAGCAACTCACAGGCCATGCCCACAAGACCGCATCCTAAGGCTACCTTGGTGCTTCCCGTTAAAACAACAGTAGAACAGAAGATTGCTACAAAGCAAGCAAGGCTTCCTGCCACGGTCTTTCCACCAGTAAAAGGAATACGAGTCCGACCGAAACACTTTCCCACCAAACTTGCAAGGCCATCACCAAAGGCAAGGGCACAGATTCCCACTGCTGCGGGCAAGTCAGGAAACAGAGCCGCCGTAAGAAGCACCCCAATAGCCAAGGTTGCTGGCCCTAATACAAAGCGATTTTCATCACGTTTACGGGCAGCCACCATAGTGATAGAAGAAATCACGGGAACAGTATGCCCCTTGCACCGCAGTGTTTCGGCAACACAATAAAACAGTAAAACCAGAGCCAACAATACCATCACTGGATAGTAGGCAATACCTAAAAATAAAGGAACAAAGGCCGTACACATATGGATAGCCTTACGGAATAGTTCCTTTATCAGCATATTCATTCGCTTTTTTGTTTGTATACCATCTTGGTAACAAAGCCATCTGTCATACAGTTGCCGTAACATGGAAATCCCTCTATTTCGGGAGGCTTTCTCCCTCTGGCAGAGCAGGAATCTCGGTATAGATGGAAGGCTCAAATTCTGGCAAAGCTTGAGACATATATTTAATGTTCTGCTCTGCTAAATTTGTTCCAGCCTTGCGAACCAGAGTCTCTTGATTCCGCTCCAATGCATCGTGGGCTCTCAAAGACGCAGTAAAATTGGTCAAAGCCTCTGCATTCATGGAACTATTCCCTGTTTGCCGTGATAAACGGTACAAGGTAACACCAAGATTGTTTGCCCCCATCTTATACATTTCCACAATTTCTCCATGTTCCTCATTTACCTGAGGGAACAAAATTGTGTACTTAGTCCGCTGCTGTTCCAGAATATCCATGAGTCGCTGATAATAACCTTGGGCAGCAAAATTGTCTCCACGAGAAGACAGAACATTGCCCAATGCATACAACACATGGGTATCAGAAGGAGTTTCATCTGCTGTCTTGATGAACAGCTTTAATGCATCTCCATATTTTTTCTGGGAATAATTGATATATCCCATCTTGTAGTAAACAGAAGGAGTTCCATATTGGGTCTGAGAAGCAATGGAGTAATTTCTCAAGGCTTCATCATAATCACCAATAATCAGGTAGTTTATATCTGCCAATGAAGCATACAATTGTCCCACATTTCTGTCTCCCACTAAGCCAGCTTCCGCTTCCTTTTCAAAGAGACTAATTCCCATGCGGTACTTTTCTTCAGCAGAAATATACTCCTTGTTCTCCATATCCAAATCTCCCAGAATGCGGTAGGTATTCAGCTGACGGAGCAAACGCTTGCGAGGCTTATAACTTGCATTTTCAAAGGAAGTGAGGGCGGCAGAAAGCCAGTCCTGGGCAAGGGTACTATTGTTAGCATTAACAAAGTACAATCCCATGTTGTAAAGACTTTCAGGCTCGTTAGGTGCTGCTTCTACTGCCCGCTCTAACAATTCACGAACGTCTTCAATGGAGGACAAAAGATATTCATCTGCAGGGGCAATATTACCAGCACTCTTATCCAGTAAGTATCCACTGAGTTCTATTAAATCCTGTCCACCAAGAGAATCTTTCTTAAGATAGAAATACTCTTTCATTTGCAACACGTTACGCAAATCATCAACCCGAATGTAATACCGCATCAATCGAGCAAGATATATGTCTTTTTGGCCATAAATCTCCAACAACTCGTCGTACACTTCCTTAGCCTGCTCATACTTGCTTTCATCCCGCTCGTCACCCCACTCCAGGAAAATATCTCCCAAAAGAAGTAAGCCATCGGAATCATTGATGTGGTAATCAAGAACCTCACGTCTTACAACAATTTCAGCATTCTCAAAGTTACGCAAATCATACAATTCCATCTCAGCATAGTCCAATCCCAGTGCCTTGTCCTGCTTAAACCGCTGGAGTCCTGCCTTGTACATCATGCGGGCACGCTCATATTGCTTATGCTTGCAATATCCATCGGCATAGGTAAAGAACCAACGCTTTTGTTGCTGGTACTCAAGAGCTTCATTAAACTTCATTTCAGACTGAGGATAAGCCCCTGCATCCAACAATGTATATCCTTCCTTATATAAGGAATTGGCCTTCAGTGGCTCATAAATAAAATTCTGGCCAAAGAGGAAGATAATGTACATGATACAAGCTGCCATAACAGAGATAATGGCAATAGGAAGAATCTTGTTCTTTAGCTGGTATTCAGCAGATTGCTTGTATTCCTCGTACTGAGCAGCAGTTCGCCGTTCAAACTCCCGTGGAACAGGAATACTTATATCAAGGAGCTTTTCCAGATGAGTAGCAAGTTGCCGAGCAGAAGTCTTTTTAATGACCTTCTGAATAACATCATAAACAACATCCTCCTTAAATTCATCTCCAACGATGAATTTTTCTAATTCCACTCGCAAGTTAAGAGGATAACCCCGTAAATTTTTCAGGAAGGTTTCATATTCCTTGTCAGTAAGGGTATTTTTTTCTTTCTTGCCATCCTTACCCATAAAACTGGGGCGCTTGGGCTTGGACATGACCATACCCGCAGCTTGGTCGGAAATACCAGGAATTACAAAGTCGTCAAAATTTTCATCTGGTGGAGGCTCTTCTCCATCAAAGGGATCATCTGGTGCATCAAAGATTTCATGGGTCTCAGGCGCAAAGGAATCAATCTCCTCTCCTGAAGCTTCATCCGCTAATCCAGCATCTGTATGGAAATCTGCATCATGGACCGGTTTGGTAGCGAAGTCTGTAGCTACCTGTGCAGGTCCATCTGAACCAAAATCAATAGCAGAACGATCCTCTTCATCTGAAGGTGTGATCACTTCAGATGAATTATCACTGGAATCGAAGTCAGGTAAATCAAAACCTCCAGAAGTATCTGTGGAACCGAAGTCAGGCACCTCTAAGTCACTGGCTGGGGCTGTAGAACCAAAATCTGGCAAGTCCAAGTCACTTGCTGTGTCCGTGGAGCCGAAATCAGGTAAATCAAAGCCACCAGCGGTATCTGTGGAACCAAAGTCGGGTAAGTCCAAGTCGCTAGCTGTGTCTGTAGAACCAAAGTCTGGCAAGTCCAAGTCACTAGCTGTGTCTGTAGAACCAAAGTCTGGCAAGTCCAAATCACTAGCTGTGTCTGTAGAACCAAAATCTGGCAAGTCCAAGTCACTTGCTGTGTCCGTGGAGCCGAAGTCTGGTAAATCAAAGCCACCAGCGGTATCTGTGGAACCAAAGTCGGGTAAGTCCAAGTCACTTGCTGTGTCCGTGGAGCCGAAGTC
>JAGBXW010000015.1 GCA_017629095.1 Treponema sp.
AAAAAAATCCTGCTAAAAGCACTTGAACTGCTCATAGCAGGAATCGTCCAAATCCTAGTAGCCATCATCGCCAAGATGATTGGCTAAACGGGAGCACGGTTGGTAAGACGGCCATCTTGCCAACCGTTGTTACTCACAATATAACCTCGAGGGGGCGATATGTCAAGCAAGCTGAAATCCATTTTGTTGTTTGTAGGGAACGCAGTTCTGGAAGGTTTGGTTCTGGGGCTGATTCTGGTGATTGCGATGCGGCTCGGATTCGTGGGATGAGCTTTCACCCAAAAAAAAGGCGGCCGGGAACTGATTCCTAAGCCGCTTTTTTTCAACCTTATTCCCAAGTTGCCAAGGAAACTGGCCACTCAGAACTAGTAATAATCTCCAATGTTTCCTCTTTTAGAGGATTAATCTCAAAGAGTTTATCCTTTTTGTTCAAGTTTTCCGCAGCAAGATAGATGGAACGCTCAATCAGCTCAGGAAATTTTTCTGTCACCTGGCTCTTGTCCTCCAGTTCCGCAAGAATCATGGCAGGCACGCTGGCCACGGCAGTGATTGATTTTTTCACTTCTCCCTTTGTATCCAAAATCTGAACTACAGTCTTTGCAGCAGGCTTTACCGCTTCCTTTGTTTGGCGGACACCAGCAGTTACATTAACAATGACAAAATACTTAGCCTTTATATTTTTATCTTTTGCCAGAGCCTTAAACACATCGGAACGGTAAAATTCATCGGTATCATTATTATCTGCTAGGGCATGGAACAGCCCCTCTTCTCCAGAAAGTACTGCAAAAACTTCTTTTCGCTTTGCTTTCTTGGCAGCCTTTTCCTTCACCTCGTTGTACACCCGGTTTACCTGATTCTGATCCACAAAGTTGAATCCACCTGCCACCTGCAACACATTGAACGCTACCTCACGAGCCTTGGCAGAGGTAAACTCCTTGGCATTGCCACTGACACTCACACTATACAATGCGGCAGGTGAATGGTTTGCACCAACAGCCTGACTCTCTGTCAATCCAGCAGGTGTGGAAGTGCAACCGAAACAAAAGGCCAGTACCGTAATCGAAAAAATCATCCCCTTCACAATTTTTCTGTTCATCGTCATCCTCCTGAATTTGCAGACAAGCAAGGAGGCCACCTAGATTTTCTCGGCAGCCTCGCAATTTGTAAACAATTTTTTACTGCTTGGTAAAGACCGAACCATCAGCAATATAAGCCTTTCCAGAGGCAGAAATCATACCAGTTATACCAAATTCAACAAGAGAGAAGAAATTACCCTCCTGCTCAACAGTGTCTTCGAAAGTTTTTCCACCCATGGTTAAAGTCGCTGTGTTACCGGTGAATACAATCCTTACCTCTCCAAGAGTCCCTTTTCCATCAAGATCAACCTTGCCAGTCCAAGTTCCAGTTAAATCTGGTTTTGTGGTGGATTTCTTGACAAATGTCATGTCAAATGGTTTATCCCCAGTTAGTTTCGCAGGAACAGTCAATTTCATCACATCATTGCCATCTACCATCTTCATTGTAAATGACACAGAAACAGTTTGTTCTCCAGGAATCTGAACCTTGGATGTTGTGGCAGTATTACCATCAACGGTGTAGGTTCCCTTCAGTCCTGAACCACCCATCGCTGTAGTAAATTTACCATCATCCATAGTTACAGTTGCACTTCCATCAGTGGAACGCCACTCTCCTACGAAATTTGCTGGCTCTGGATCGCCATCATGCTTACAACCTACAAAAGAAATCAGCGTTACTGTTACCAACACGAACAAAAAAACACATACACACTTCTTCATACCAAATCCTCCTTAACAGTACGAAAAAAAATCAAAATGTATATTGATACTATCTATATAGGCCTATATATATAATGATAATATCCATTTTAGATACTGTCAATAAATATTTTTAAAATAGGTTTATTATGACTGACTGTTAAACTACTCGGTTTAGATTGATAATGGAAATATGAAACTTGAAATACAAAAACGATTGGCAGAGAACATGAAGCGGTTACGCAAGGAGCGTAAGCTCACTCAGTTCGAGTTGGCAGAGAAGGCAAATATCTCGGAGGCCATGGTTAAGAGCGTGGAACTTTCCATGGCATGGCCCAGCGATAAGACACTTACCCAATTAGCAGAAGCACTGGAAGTTGATATCCTCAAATTTTTCATCCCCGCAAACACCCAAGGATATGTTGACAGCAACCTGCTATGCGAGCTAAAGGACACGATTACAAGACATTACAATACGTATTTAAGAAACATGATGGTGGAGCTGGAAATCAAGTCATAGCGGCAAAGCAGGGCGGATATCCTCTACGCCCCAGCCGAAGCTCCTACAAATCAAGATAAAAATGGTAAGAACTCTTCGGTGAAATAAAATTTTACTGCTGAACGGTCTTTCCACAACATCCAGTTGATTGCTCCGCCACCAAAAAAGGCCTAGTAAACTCCTTCACTAGGCCACTTTCCACACACTTACTTTAAGTTGTCGGGGTTCAGGCACGTTTTTGAAGTTGTGCAGTATTAGGCTCCACCAATTCCAGAAGAAGATTTGGAACATACAGGTCTTCATCAAGAGTGTCCCAATGGATTCCCAAGCCATCACCACTTAATTCATAGTTTTCTAACTCTGGAATTGAGGCAGCATCAAGGCGAGGAAAATACATTCGGGGAACAGAAAGTTGTCTACCATCTACAAGAGCCACCCACAAGTTGTTTTCATCAAACCAAACCTTTTTTGCTCTAGCATTTTCCCTTGAAAAATTCATTCCAAGCCCTCCTAATAATAGCTTCATTCTTTTGAACAATTTTTTGAATCTCCCTCAATTAGACTTTGGGCATATTTGCAATGAACCTTTCTTACAATCTTTACTTCAAGTTATCGGGGTTCAGGCACTCCAACTCTGGCAGCACGAAAAGGCCATCCTTGCGAATAAGTTTGTCGTCAAAGTAGATTTCACCACCGCCGTATTCAGGACGCTGAATCAGCACCAAGTCCCAGTGAATGGCGGATCGGTTGCCGTTGTCGCAGTCAGCATAGGCATTACCGGGAGTAAAGTGGATGGAACCTGCAATCTTTTCGTCAAAGAGGGTTTCCTTCATGGGGTGCAGGATGTAGGGGTTCACACCAATGGCAAATTCGCCGATGTAGCGGGCTCCCTCGTCGGTATCTAGGTGCTTGTTGATTCTGTCGGTGTCGTTGGCGGTGGCTTCTACAATCTTTCCATCCTTGAACACAAATCGAATCTTCTCATACACAAAGCCACCTTCCAAGGATGGAGTGTTATAACTGATAACACCGTTCACAGAATCTCGCACTGGAGCAGTGTACACTTCTCCGTCGGGAATATTCATGTTACCATCGCATTTAATCTGGCTCATTCCCTTGATAGAAAAGGTGAGGTCAGTACCAGGAGCCACAATGCGAACCTTGTCGGTGGCAGCCATTACCTTGGTGAGAGCGTCCATGGCACGAGACATTTTGCCATAGTCTAAGGTACATACGTTATAGAAGAAATCTTCAAAAGCAGCCTCACTCATTCCAGCCAACTGAGCCATGGCAGGTGTGGGAGAACGAAGTACTACCCAGCGAGTGTGATTAAGCCGTCGCTCCAAGTGAACGGGCTTGTAGTAAAACTTGTTGTACAAGTCCATTTTTTCAGCAGGAACATCAATCCACGCATTGAGATTTTCTGGAGCTGTAAAGCCGATAAAGCAATCCATGGCACTCATTTCTGCCAGCTCGATTTGAGCACGAGTCTTCATTTGCTCTTCGGTAGCTCCCAGCAGGATTTCCCGTTCAATAGCCTTGTTTTTGAGGGATACAAAGGGCATGGCCCCCACAGCGTACACCTCTCGCACCAAAGCCTCTACCAAGGGCTGAGCCATGTTATTGGCTTGAATCAAAACCTTTTCCCCAGATTTTGCCTGCACTGAATGACGCACCAAATTCCGAGCCAATGTATCTATCCGTGGATCTCTCATATTCAACTCCTTCAATTAATTTCTTGCTGCAAACAGCAAGTCTTGTAACAAATATACAAAAAAAGGGCTGGCTCCACAAGAGAACCAGCCCAAGGAGGTTATATCTTGTACCAACGTATTTCGTTGGAGTCCAAGTCAAGATGGAAGCTAGAGCCATCGCCACGATAGACTGTGGTAGATTGTGGCTCGTAGGTGTTGTTTACTACGCAGAACTTACCGTTTTTAACGTAGGCGTGGACTTCCACGTTGTAGTTGCTACTGAACCAGCTGTTGAGCTGATTCTCGCAGTGGCTACTCCACAACACCGCTCGGTGCAACAGGCGATTGTTCTCAAAGCTGTAGGGCAAGCCACTGATGTACACACTTCTACCAGAACCATACTCGTTTACAGCCAGCTGAACTTCTTTTTCTCGCTGCACAAGAACGGTGGATTCCGGCAGGGCGTAGATTGACTTCATTCCCTCGCCAAAATCGATTTGTTCACCAGCATCCGCTGTAATGAAGTGGCTGTGGTTATCCCAATTATACTTGTCGTAACCAAGGGTAAAGCCTCGTTCCTTTTCCACACCAAGTACGTCTGCCAGCTGCAAGAAGCGCCCCTGACTTTGGTGACCAGTAGGCTCACCCACCCCAATAAATCCACCACCATTCCAAACAAAGCGACGAATTGCATCACAAATCACAGGATTCTTCCAATAATAACCACCAGTGTGGGCTGTATCTGCATCACCCACATTGATAATAACATCTACCCCATCAAGCACAGAAGCGTCCTGCAAAATGTCATCAAAGCTAATGAAGCGCACATCGTAGGGAGCTCCAGACAGAGCCTCAATGACACCTGCATAGCTATAGTTTTGCTTTTGATACAGTGCGTGGTGAACCATGTGACAGCCCCAAGAGCGCATCTTACCCCAGCAGTTCAACACAGCTACAGTCTTGACGCAGTAAGGCGTGGTTCCTCGGATATTTTCATACAGGGTACGGAATTCATCACAAACACTGGTGATATATTCCACAAACTCAGGGAAATCAAGGGCCAGCTTTAAGTAACCACCATAACCGATTCTGTCCACAGGCTTTCGTAGGATTGCACGGCGGGCAGTTACCCAGTTTACTTTGGCTTCCTTTACAGGATCTCCACCAGGGAAGAAGGTATCTGGGAAGAAGTATGGCAGGAAGCGACCTTCGGTGTATTTTACCCCAGGAATATCGCTAATAAGACGCAGGGTACAACCGTTACCCACACTTCCTACAATGGCATCCAAGCCGATGGTCTTAAATTCATCCAAAAATGGCTCTGTACCAATCCAGTGGTCGCCTAGGAACATCATAGCTTCCTTGCCACATTCATGGGTAATATCCACCATTTCCTTTGCCAGGGCAGCAACCTCCCGCCGTTGGAATGCCATAAAGTCCTTAAATTCCTTAGAGGGAATACGATACTGGTTATTGTAATATCCTTGGTCTATGATGAATTCGGGGCGGAATTTGTAGCCTACTTCCTTTTCAAACTGTTCCAAAATATAGGGAGAAACGGAAGCGGAATAGCCATACCAATCCACATACTTTTCCCGAGCCTCCTCATCAAAGAGCAAGGTAAACTGATGGAAGAAGGTTGTATACCGAATTACATCTACGTAGGGATGGTCTGCAATGAATTTTCGCAGGCGCTCCATGGTAAAGGCCTTGGTTTTGGGCTGACGAATATCAAAGGTAATCTGATGCTCCACATCCTTCCAGTCATTTACCACGGCATTGTACATGTGCACGGGGTCCCACATAATAAAGGCCAAGAAGCTTACTGTATACTGATGAAAAGGCTTTGCTTGGGGAATCACCACCACATCACCAGCCTCTTGGTACTCCCATTCAGCGGGAGGCACAATCTCACCAGTGGTTCTATCTATCACCTCCCACCAGCGTTGTCTATCTAAAGGATTTACCTTGAGCATTTCTGGATACAAGCCCTTCATCAAAGGAATAGACAAGGCTCCTTCCCCAGTGGAGTAGAAGGGAGTCATAATATATATTTGCTGAATCTCATCGGGATTTGCCTTTGCCCATGCATTATCCTTGCGGGTGGTATAATAGGTAGAATAAATCTTTGCTCCCACACCCTGTAGCTGGGAGGGAAAATCTGTTCCATCACAATCCCGCAGGGCATCGGCACCCCACTGCTTCATCACTTCCAACGTTTGATCCACCACATCCAAGTCAGTGGGAATAGTTACTCTACCAGTGTTTGCTCCAGGAGCTACTTCTGCCCGCTGATTCTCTTCTTGTGAGTTTATGTTTTCCATAATACTCTCGCTCTCCCTTAGAAGTATACTAGTCAGCAGGTATCCAGATACTTTTATTTAGATACCTGCCAATACTGATTGAAAAATTAGCCTTTCAAACCGCCCATGGAAATACCCTTGGTTAAGTTCTTCTGAACAAAGCAATACAAGAGTAAAACAGGCACCATAACAATAACCAAACCTGCATACAGGCGACCATAATCGGTAGCAACCTTTGCTTCCTGCATGATACTCAGCAAACCAACTGGCAATGTTCGATTCACATCGGAAATCAAGAAGGTTTGAGCCACCAAGTATTCATTCCAATAAGCCAAGAACTGGAACAAAATTACGGTGAGAATACTGGGCATGGAAAGAGGCACAATTACCCGGAACAAAATTCCCCAGTTGGAACAACCGTCAATACGAGCTGCTTCCTCGTATCCCTTGGGCAGGCCAGTCAAAAAGCCAGAAAGCAGGTAGATGGAAAAGGGAATACTAGTAACAGCATTGATAATAGCTACTGTCACCAAGTTGTCTGTCAACAGTAAACCGTTACCAAATAAGGTTTTACTTACACTGTTTATCATCAAGTAAATTGGATACACAATGTAGTTTACGTTGATGAACAAACCTGCCATCATCAGTAGTTTCAAAAAGTTTCTGAGTCTAAAATTAAACCTAGTCAACACATATGAACAGGGAATTACCAGCACAATCAGCAAGGACATGGAAAGAGCCGTCACAAATACTGAGTTCAAAAAATAATCACCCATGTGAGCTGCATTCCAAGCATTGGCATAGTTTATAAACTGGGGCACTGCAGGCAAGGAAAAGGGACTTTGCCGAATCTCAGCACTTGTTTTGAAGGAAGAGATAAAAGACCACAAAATAGGATAGGCAAAAATCACCGTAAAGATACCAAGAATCATATAAGCCACCCAATTTTCCTTGATGTGGCGCAACACCTTCTGTTTCTTAGAATTAACTTTCATATTTCCCCTCCCTTAATCCAAAGGATCCTTTTCTGTCAGCTTGTTCACAACCAGCGAAATACCATAGGCAAAGATAAACAGAACAGTACCAATAGCCATGGCATATCCAAAGGAACCGTTAGCACGCTGCTTGCTCATGTACACCAAAAGCACATTGCTGGCTCCATCGGGAGCACCATTGGTCATGGCTGTTACAAAGAGGAAGCTCATGTTAATCGTACTGATAATAAAGAAGGTCAAGGTGACTCGGATTACCTGCCAGGTCAAAGGCAGGGTAATAATAAAGAACTGGTGGAATTTTGAAGCACCATCTAGACTGGCACTTTCGTATAATTCATCAGAAATAGAATCCATTCCTGCAATATACATAACCATATAATAACCGATTGCCTGCCAAATCATGGCAACAGCAATGGCATAAACGACACGTTTGGGATCTCCTAAAATACCAGTGTACTGGCCACCAAAGGCTTCAATAATTGGCCCAAGAATACCGTAATCACTGGAATATAACATATAGAAGATAGCAGAAATAACTACAATAGAAAGAATATTGGGAATGTAGAATACCACCCGAAAGAAGGTTTGCCCTTTTAATTTACCCTTTGCAAGAAAACTGGCAAAAAGCAAGGCTAATATAAAGGTAACGATGGTAACAAGTACAATCAAAATCAACGTGTTTTTAAAGGCAAGCCAGAATTGACTATCTTGGAACAAAAGTTGATAGTTTTTCAGTCCATAAAAAGTCTTTTTTCCTAATAGACCATTCCACTGCACAAAGGAAAGTCCAATCATATTGAAAATTGGATAAATAACAAAAATGAGATACAGGACGAAGGTGGGAATGGTACACACACCGATAAAACGCTTCGTTGCCCCGTCGTTCTTTTTTATGACGCTTTTTCCTGATTTTGACTTCATCTGCCTCACGCCTCTCCTGAAAAAAGGCCCCGACAACCGACAAAGTGTACCAATAGTCTTTCTACACTTTGGAACAAATCGCCGTGGTGCCAGGGCTCATGTAATAGGACAGGCACAATACCTGCCCTAACTCGATTGTAAGTCGTACATCCGACTCAATGCTTTTAGTTCAATGCAGCCTTCAGCTTAGCACTGTCGCTCTTCAACTGCTCCAGCCACTGGGCTGTTGTCTTGGAACCGTTCATTACACTGTCCATGGTAAAGCAGTAGGTCTGCTTCCAGTCAACACCTTCTACAGTAGCAGCAGCAAAGCTACCAATCAAAACCTTAGCAGAGCCGTCATAGTATCCCTTGTAACCAGCAACGGCACCAGCGTTCATACCATTGGCAACTGCAATCTCGTCATATCCCTTAGCAGGAACGAAGGCACCGTTTGCATGCTTAGCAATGTGAGCCAATCCTTCCTTGCTGTATACGTACAGGATGAATTTTTCTGCCAATTCAGGATTCTGAGTGTTGTTGCTGATATAAATCTGCTCAGCATTTACGGTACCGTAGCGCTCGCCGCCCTTGGTGAATGCCAAGAAAGGAGCAGAACCCCAGTTAAATCCAGCAGGAGTTGTGTCAGCCATTTCACCCTTTACCCAGTCACCATTTGTCATGAACAAGGAGCGACCATCGATTACAGACTGCTGGTTGTCCTTAAATCCAGTTCCGTTGGCATTACCAACTGTGGTAGGCAGCAAGTAGGGGCGAATCTTTCCCAAGTTCTCGAATACAGCCTTAACAGCAGCCTGCTCCCAAACGGGCTCATAGTTAAATGCCTGCTTTACAACAGCTTCACCAGCACTAGCAGCGATGGAGGCAGGAACCATGGTGTCCAAGTATCCAGCAGTAGGATAGGTGAACAGGTAAGGTGTATTGGGGTTAGAAGCACGTTCAGTGTTCAACAGCTCACCAAGAGCCAAGAACTCGTCCCAAGTAGTGGGCATTTCGTATTTTCCATCCTTCTTTGCACCAAGTTTTCCGTCGCCATCGTTGTCATAGAACATATCAGCGTTAAAGAAAAGGCCGTTGCTAGAGAAGAACAAGGGTAACATATAGTGAGTTGCATCACCAGCATAGGGATTTGTTACACCATTTCCCATGATAGAAGGAAGAATTCTATCCTTGAGCTTTACATCTTCGTTGTATACATTTTTTTCCAAAAGACCAGTCAAGTCACGAATAGCCTTACTGGAAATCATCATTTCTGTTAGCTGATCCTGGCGACCAGTTGCCAAATAAATAACATCAGGACCTGCACCAGCCATAATCTGGGGGTTGATAGTCTTTTCAACCTGAGCTTCGATTGTCAGCTGCACCTCAACTCCAGGGTTCGCAGCTTCAAAGCCCTTCTTAATCTCCTGCCAATAGACATCACCGTAGGCTCCCTTCAAACCAGCAACCTTCAGCACTTGCTTGCCAGAATCCTTGTTACCTCCAGCAAACAGGCTGGCAGCAACCAAAAGCAATGCACCTGCTACAACAGTACACTTTTTCATAAAACCTCCTTAATCAATACCCTCTATTGCTTTTTCAGCAATGAGATATATACTTATAGTATGAATCCTCAAAGCGTAATCAGCAAGCCAAATTTTGCGTTATTTTTTCAATATCTTGTTTTTAACGGAAAATATTATATAATAAAATCATGAGCAATTCTCGTTATGGAAATGAATTTACGGCATCGCCAATTCCATCTGGCCCACAACTAGAATATATCAGTTACTCAAAGTTTGAAGATGACTGGAATTCACAGCTCCACTCCCATCCTTTTATGGAAATTGCCTTGGTGGTGGGAGGAGAAGGTTCCCTACTTTTAGAAAGCAACGAATATCCTGTTGAAACTGGAAATTTGATTTTAATTCCCCCAAACAAACTCCATACAGAAGTTTCCTCTCCCCATAATGCCTTGGAATACTACATTCTTGGAGTGCGGAATTTTTCCATTCAAGAAGGCCTCGTTCAAGGGGAATGCCCAGAATCTTATCCCGTGTTGCCCTTAGGAGAATTAATGTCCCTCATTGAGCCAGTTTTTACGGAAATATTTCACGAGATGAAGCTCCACCGTATAGGACACGAAATGATGGTACAAAGCTTGTTATTGCGATTGGCAGTTTTACTTACCCGCCGCACCGATTTGAAAGCCTCATTCGACAGCACGGAAGAAATGCGCCGTGGCTGTGCCATTGTAAAAGAATATATCGATAGCCACTATGCAGACAAAATCACTCTGGACGATTTGGCCCGCATTAGCTGCATCAGCAAATTCCACCTCATCCACGAATTCTCCCGATATGTGGGAAAGCCCCCCATTGCCTACCAGTTAAAACGGAGGATTCAGGAGTCAAAGTATTTGCTGGAATCCACCGACAGCTCCATTGCAGACATTTCCTGCACCTTAGGATTTTCCAGCATAAGCCATTTTTCCCAGCGCTTTAAACTGGAAGAAGGCTGCTCTCCACTAAAATACCGAAAGCGAGTGGCTCAGGGGCGGTAGAGAGCATGCTGGAAAAAAAAACGCCCCCGCCACAGATGGAGCTGGAACAATGGAGTACCCCTACTCTTTTACGCAGCAAGATGAATTTGTGGCTTTTTTCAGGAACGTAATTGCGTACTAAACTTGACACAATCAAGAAAACTATGAAAAAAATGAAGCTCTATCCCGCAAAAAAACGCAGTTTTTTTCACCTCCAAGTCTATAATATTTATGAACACTTTTTCACGGAGATTCCATGGAGAACCAAACCCATACCGAAAACCGCAAACACAAGGATTCCCTCTTTGTAGATTATTTTTCCAAGGACAGAGACTGGAAGCAGCACTTCCTTTCCCTGTACAACGCCCTCCACGGCACAAACCTGCAAGTTGAAACCACCAAACTGGAACGAGTGAATCTAGAACAGGTGCTCTACATGGACTACTACAACGACATTGCCGTCATGGTAAACGACCAATTTATTCTCATGATTGAACATCAGGCCACTATCAATCCCAATATGCCGTTACGGCTTCTGGAATACGTGACTCGAATCTACGGCAACAGAATAGATTCTAAAACAAAGTTTTCAAATCAACTCATCCCCTTGGCCAAGCCTGAGTTTATCGT